>CAZWIR010000063.1:0-1553 GCA_964634315.1 uncultured Planctomycetia bacterium
GTTATTTACCGTTAGATTCTAAAGATATAGTTTTTTGTGCCGGATTACCTTTTTCACACATTGGTGGGTTTGATTATATTCTTTTAGTAGTTTATTTTGGCCAGACTCTCATTCTGATCAAGAGATTTAATCCTCTTGGGTTTTTAAAGAATGTTGAAAAACATAAGGTGAGTTTAGTTTGGATGGTTCCGGCAATGTATATAGCGATTTTATCTTTAAAAGGATATGATAAATTTCATTTTCCTTCCTTGAAATATGTTGTTGTGTTTGGGGCACCTTCTTCTCCGGTATTATTAAAGAAATTTCACAAGGTTTGTCCCAATGCTAATCTTATAAATGGCTGGGGCATGACTGAGACCGCAGCTCCAAGTTGTTTTCTTCCCCCGGGTGAAAAAGAAATCCGGAGTGTCGGAAAGTTTACAGCGGATATGGAAACAAAAATTGTAGATCAAGAAGGTAAAACTTTGGCAGTAGAGGAAGAAGGTGAACTTTGGGTGAGGGGCCGAGGAGTGATGCTTGGTTATTACAAAGAACCGAAATTAACTAAAGAGGTTTTAACCGATGATGGCTGGTTAAAGACCGGCGACATAGCGAAATTTGATAAACAGGAATTATGCTATATAGTAGGAAGAAAAAAAGAAGTGATTAAAGTAGCTGGCGAGACAGTTTTTTCTGCTGAGATTGAAGAGAAAATACAGAGATACCCTAAGGTAAAAGAGGTTGCTGTTATCGGAGTAAACGATAGTTTACGGGGAGAGGTGCCAAAAGCATTTATAGTTTCTAAAGAAGAAGAGGTCCTAGACCAGCAAGAGTTAAAAGACTTCTTAAAAGAAAACTTAGCCCACTTTAAAATTCCTCATTATTTTGAATTTGTAAAAGAGCTACCTAAAAATAGAACCGGTAAAATAGATAAGAAGCTTTTGAAGAATGAAAAATTTCCATCTTAGCCCTTCTTTGGTTTTTAAGCTTTACGGAGTAAAAAAAGAGGAGATAAAATACGCCTTTAGCTTTGACCATAAAAATTTAGCGTTATCTTCTTTAAATTTTTTAAAGAACCATTCAAAAATAATAAGTTTTGCCGGACTTAATTTTTACCGAGGGTTTTATAAGGACAAAGAAGTTATTGTGGCCAATGCTGGAACTTATTCGCCAGACACTGCCATAGGAACAGAAATTTTATGTTTTTTAGGGGCTAAATATTTAATTAGGGTAGGTTCTTGCGGGGCTTTGGATAAGAGAATGAAAATAGGTGATACTGTGTTGGCTACATCTACTTTGGATTATACCGGAGTTAACAAATATTACCCTAAGAAAATATCAATATCCTTAAAATTAAATAATGAAATAGAAAGGGTTTTAGCTGATTCCAATATCTACAAAGGGAAGATTTGCTCTTATGATGCCCTTTTCAGGGAGACAAAAGAAATTATTAATCAGATGGTTAAGAAGGGAAGTATAGCCATAGATATGGCCGTAGCTACCTTTTTTAAGGTGGCCAGCATGTATAAAAGAGAAGCGTCAGCATTTTTAGTTACAAGCGATAACCTAATTAC
>CAZWIR010000063.1:1653-5476 GCA_964634315.1 uncultured Planctomycetia bacterium
ATATCAATCTTTTTTGTTGGGGTTTTAAAAGATATAAAGATAGAGACACATCTAGATGATTTTCTTCCTCAAAAACACCCCTTTATAAAAGTTCAGAATAAACTTACTGATATTTTTGGCGGGCTTAACCAAGTTTCGTTCTCCTTGGAAGTAGTAGAAGGAACAATTTTTAATAAAGACTTTTTAGAGAAGCTTATTTATTTGACAGAAGACCTTTATCTTCTCGAAGATGTAAATTTTTCACGTATAAATTCTCTTGCTTCCCGTCATCTCAAACACGTTATAGCCAATGAGGAGGGTTTTTTTGTAGAAAGATTATTAAGATTACCTCCAAAAAACGAGCAGGAAATGGAGGAGTTTAGAATTAAAGTTGTTTCCAACCCTAATGTTTACGGGAAGATAGTCTCTGAAGATTTAAAAAGTACGCTGATTCAGGTTGATTTTGAATCAAAAGCAAAAACCCTCTACATATTCAATACCTTCAGGGAATTAAAGAAAGATTATGAAGATGAGAATATAAAGATACATCTTGCCGGTAGGCCGATTTTAGAAGGGTGGCTTAATTTCTATCTTCCTAAAATGCTTAAAGTCTTTTTGATAAGTTTTCTTGTGATCTCAGTTATTCTCTATTTAACATTTCGTTCCAAAAGAGGGGTCATTCTTCCTCTCCTTGATTCCTTAATGGCGACTCTCTGGGGTATGGGAACGATGAAATTATTGGGGTTGAGGCTGGACCCTTCTACTATTTTAGTGCCTTTTATAGTTTTATCTTTAGGGATTAGCCATTCTGTTCATACTCTTAAGCGTTATTATGAAGAAATGACGGTTTCTGGGGCTGAAAGCAAAAAAGCTATTGTAAATACAGTGTCTCATTTATTACTTCCCGGTATAGCCTGTGTTTTAACCGACGGTTTTGGGTTTTTGTCCTTAACCTTTGTTCCGCTTTCTACGGTAAGAAGTATGGCTTTAGCTTCTGGACTGGGAATTTTGGCCAATTTCTTTACTTCTTTTATGTTTACCCCTTGCCTTTTGTCTTTTATGAAAAAACCAAAAATCTTAGAAATAAGAAAAGAAGAAAGCCATAAATGGGTAGATAGTATACTTTCAAAGCTAAGTATATTTTCTTTAAATAAGAGGGCAGGGACAATTATAGTAAGTTTATTCATGTTAATTTCTTTAGTTTCTTTCTTCGGTATAAATAAAATTACAGTTGGAGATAATACTGAAGGCTCAAGCTATTTATATCCCAATAGTCCTTATAATCGGAGCGAGAGTTTTATTAATAAGAATTTTGGGGGAACGAATTCTTATTATATCCTGGCCGAATCGGATGATTCACTTGTAAGAGAAAATAGCCTAAAGGCTATGGATAAATTTCAAAGCTATTTAGTCGATGAAATGCCCCAAGCCGGTTCCGCTTCTTCCTTAGTCAATTCCATCAAGGCTTTAAATATGTTTATGTTTGAGGGCAAAAGAAAGTATTTCGTTGTTCCTGAAAATGATGAAACCATTGCTCAATATTGGTTTTTGTATACATTAAGCGGTTTTCCTTCAGACTACGATCATCTTATCAGCTACAATGAGAAATCTGCCAATATTAAATTTGACTTTAAAGATCATAAGTCGACAACTGTAAACTCAGCCGTTTCTAAAACAAAAAGCTTTTTTGAAGAAAACAAATCTCCCGGTGTTAAATTTTCATACGGCGGCGGGGATATCGGAGTTCGTTATGCCATAAATGATATTATTAAAAAAACAATCATACCCAATGTTGTTTTTATTTCTCTTTTAATTTTTCTTTATGTTAGTTTTGTTTACCGTTCCTTTGTTGCCGGCTGGATTTTACTTTTGCCTTTAATCCTTAGCAATTTAATTGTTTTCTCTATATTTGGGTTCTTAAGAACTCCGATTTCCACAGAGATACTTCTTTTAGCGTCCTTAAGCGAAGGCTTGGGTATTAATTTCGGGATTTATATTCTTGCCCGTCTTTTTGATGAGATAAGAGAGAAGAAGAGAACTTATAAGAATATTTTATGTCATACTCTTGTTACTAGCGGAAAGGCAGTATTTTTCAGCGGGTTTATAGTTTCTTTAGGTATTTTTGTCTGGATTTTTTCGCCGATATTGCTCCAAGCAAGATTGGGAGTTAATTTGTGCTTATCTTTAATTTTGAATATGGCAATATCGTTAATTATGATTCCGGTTTTAGTCTGGTGGATTAAACCGAAATTTTTATTTAGAGGGGTAAGGTCAAGGTTGAAAAAAAGGTGGGCGTTAGTTTAATTTTTAAAAAGGAGGTTTGTTTCTATGAAAAGGATGGTTTTGCTTTTTGGAATGTTGTTTTTTGCGTTAGGAGTTTTTGCTCAAGGGCTTGAGTATGGGGAACTTTATTTTCCTAAAGACGGTATGAGTGCAGATGCTATTATGCGTATTGTTTATCATAATAAGTATTCTTTATTTGCCCAAGATTATAAGTTACAGGATTGCCAAATTTTATACGTAGATAAATCAGGGTTTACCCGGAAACGGTTGGCCAAACGGCTGCGGATAATAAAAGGTGGCCAGGATGATATAGCCTATAAGGATTTGATTTTGATAACTTATCCTACTGCGATAAAAGGCTTGGCAGTTCTAACTTGGACTTATGACAGTATTGACAAGGGACAGAATACGTGGGTATGGATTCCTTCCTTAAAAAAGGTGAGAAAAATTTCGGCCTCAGCCGATGACGATGCTTTTATGGGTTCTGACTTTACGGTGGAAGAGGTGTCAACCCGTCGTTTCGAAGATGAAACTTACAAGTTAGTTGGGGAAGAGAATTTCAAAGGTTATACCTTTGAGAATATTGGTGAGCTTAAATTTTCCGGAAAGCCTTGTTTTGTTATAGAGTGTATTCCTGTAAAACCACATTGGTATTATTCTAAAAGAATTGCCTGGGTAGATAAGGATACTGGAGGGGTAATTTTTGAGGAATATTATGATAAAAAAGAAAAAATTTTTAAAACCATTTTTCGGGAATGGGATCGTTATGATCCGGAAGGTAAAAATTATCCCCGCCAGAGCGCTTTAGAATGTAAAGATTTGCGTACTGGTCATAGGACAGTAATAATAAATGATAATGAAGAATATGATACGGGAATTAGTGAACAGAATTTTACTGTAAAAGCTCTGATGAGGTCTAGATGGTAGACAGTTGTTTTAAATAGCATGAGTACTCCGGAAACTTCTCAGATTTTAGGAGGAAATTTAGCTATATGTTTTTTTTGAAAGGTGTAAGTTTGATTAAAAAGGAGGTAGCATGAAGAAAATAATTTTTTTATTTTTACTTTTGCCAATAAGTGTATTGGCTTCGAATTTATCAGAAAATCTGGACTATTCGGGATATTTAAAGAGCGAAGTCTGGATAAAAAATAACAATGATAATAATCACCAATTTTTATCGGCCTTTAGGAATACTTTTGATATTGGTATGGAGTATAAATTTGATGATAATCTAACTTTTTTTGTTCATCCCCGCTATACCTACGATGCTGCTTATAGTTTACGCAAAGATTCGGATTTCGATAAAAACCAGGCATATTTAGGAAATACCCAGAGAACTGAGTGGTTAAGAGATTGCTATCTTGATTATACATCCGATACCTTAGATATCCGGTTGGGGAAACAACAGGTTGCTTGGAGTCAGGCTGATGGGCTTCCTTTTATCTTAGATAGGGTGATGCCTTTTAACTTGGCTTATTTCTGGCTTCCCGATTTTGCCGATATAAGAATTCCTCTCTGGATGGCCAAATTTGAGTACTCACCTTGGTTAAATTCAACCTTG
>CAZWIR010000064.1:0-1794 GCA_964634315.1 uncultured Planctomycetia bacterium
GTCTCCCAACCTTCGCAAAGAGGGCACTTGCCCAACCATTTAACTGACTTATAACCACATTCCGAACAACTAAACATAATTTTAATCGAGATAGGAAAGTATAAATTTAAGAAGACACGATATCCCTACTCTTTCCTATTTCCTTTTCCTAACTTCCTTAGGCTTATGTAATAACTTCCAAGGATGTTCCTTCAAATCAGTAAGAAACTCCTCGGTTGTCTGATATAAAGAATCATCATAGAGCAATCTGCCTAGTGTTCCCTGTTTATTCTTCATATCCCTAACTAAACCTTTTACATCTAAACTTATATCCTCTATATTAAGTAGTATATTCTCAAAAGAGGTTTTAATCTTACCTTCTTTTACAAACCCCTCTATTTCTTTCATTGTTTTATTAAAGGTAGCAAAAAGACCAAACAAAGGTATTGGAGAAATTCCCTCGATAATATCTCCCTCATTTATATATGCTATTGTTTCCTCCGGCGGATTAATTTCCAAATACTTCTCACCGAATAAACTTAAGCTATTAATAAAAAAATATGAGTTCTTGGGAATTCTCACTCCCTTTTCTATCTTAGCGTGGACATAAACCCTAGGTTTACTCTCCTCCTCCTTAATTATAATTTTCTTAACCTCACCAACATCTACACCGCAGAAGCGAATTGGAGAAGATGGACGCAAACCCTCGGAAAAATCAAATTTAACAGTTATAATATAGCTACCTTTAAAAATATTAACCTCTCGCATTGAAAGGAGAGTAAGAAAAAATAGCCCGAAAGCAACTAAAAAGAAACTACCTAATTTTATATGAGCAAAGCTTTTCTTCCCATCCCATAAATTTATTGCCATTTATACCTCCTTGATAAGACCATATTTTTAATAACTCTGTATTTAATTATCTCTCTTACCTAAACTTCCATCTCCTTTATCGGACCTCCGGAAGTTCCCTTTAAAAACTGAATTAACCTTTCATCTTTGGTGTTATTTAAATCTTTTTTATCACCTTCAAAAATAATTCTTCCTCCTAATAAAAACGCTAAACGATCAGCAAGCTTTAGGCCAACTTCTAAATCATGGGTTACTACCACTGAGGTAATAGCCAAGCGCTTGTGAAGATCTTCAATTAAAGTTACTATTTTATCCACAGCAATAGGATCAATCCCGGTAGTCGGTTCATCATAAATTATAATCTTAGGGTTATAGATAACTGCCCTAGCTATGGCAACTCTCTTTCTCATACCTCCGCTTAACTCATAGGGATACATATCTTCTATTCCCTCTAACCCAACTAAGGCTAAAGTCTCAGTTACTTTTTTCCGAATCTCAAATTTTTTTAGCTTTGTGTGCTGATAAAAAAAGAAGCCTACATTCTCTTCAATAGTTAAGAAATCAAAAAGAGCACTACCTTGAAAAACCAAACCAAATTGCAATCTAACCTTTTCCAGCTTCTTCTTAGCTAACTGAGTAATATCTACACCATCGATAGCAATAGTACCCGAATCTGGCCGGAGCAAGCCAAGAATATTTTTAAGTAGCACTGTTTTACCGGCACCACTGCGTCCAATTAATAGGTAGTTCTCACCCTTATTCACCGTTAGGGTAGCTCCCTTAAGAACCTGCTTTTGCCCAAATGTCCTGTAAATATTCCGTATCTTTATCATATCCAAGTAAAGTAAAAAAGTGCTGTTAAAATACAATCAACAATAATGATAAGTATAAAAGACCTTACTACTGAATGAGTTACTGAATGTGAAACATCAGTAGATGAAAAAGGCCTAAACCCCTCATAACAAG
>CAZWIR010000064.1:1894-5461 GCA_964634315.1 uncultured Planctomycetia bacterium
ATTCTTGCGGCAACAATTAAAGCTCCAATTACCGGGCCTAATTCTCTCACCAAGGAAAGAGCCACCAAAGAAGCCAGCTGAATTTCTGAATTGAATTGTTGTAATTGATAGGCAGTTTGAAAAGCAATTATCATTCCGATGAAAAAAGCAATTAAGGAAACCAGAGGAAAGCTACCAACACCAATAAAAGTTATCTCTCGGACTAAGGACTTAAGGTCTCTTTTCTTAGTAAATAGCCACCAAAAGATATTCTTTATAAAAAAACTAACGCTTCCTATATAGTGAAATAATTCTCCTATTCCTTTAGTTATTCGCATCAAAAATCCTTTCTCTTCTCAAATCTTAAGGTAGTTCCTTCTTCCTCCATCTTAAATCTCAAAAATTTATCATCCTCTAATTTATAACGTAATTCTGTCTGAGGCCCTGACTCTCCTTCTTCTCCGCCATCAGCATTTATAAAAACACCCAACTTCTCATCAAGTTGTTTCTTAAGCCCTATGCTTTCATTATCCCCGGAAAACAATTGCCATTGATCAATAAAAACTTTCTGAGGATTATACTCTGCTCCCGGTAGCATATTAGAAAAATCCCGTAAGTCTAAGACTCCTTTGATTTCTACAATATTACCATTTTTAAGGATAAGCTGAGAATCAGTAATATTTAACACTGGTAGCCTTCCTAAAAAATCTAGACGTAAGTAAGTAAATTCCTTACCCTTATACTTACCTCCGTCTACAACCAGATAACCACTAGTGAGAAAGCTACTAAGACCTCCCCAAGCTTTTACCTTTATCTTTACCTCACCCTCAAGAAAAGAAGATTTCTCTTCCCAACTACCCTCAATACTAAGATTGAGTTTATTTTTAACTAAATCAAACTCACCATTAGCTATGAATCGGGATGAATAAACATAAGGAACAAAAACGAAGTCTCCACTTGAAACTAATTTCGCCTTTACCCAGGGAATACCCTTATCTCCAAATGTAATACTACTTCCTGCTACTTCCAATATCAAAGAACCATTATCTTTACCTAGCCCAAAGATAAATTCGCCATTAACTTTACAACCCCCAAGATTAAAATCAACAAGCTTAACTTGATTTTTAATCAAGTCAATCTCAATTAAATCTTGTTGGCCAGTTGCCTCTGCATCTGGCCAAGATGCAAAAAAATTGCCGCAAACTAAACAAAGAACTAACAGGGAAACAACAAGAAGCCATCTTCTCATTCAAATTTCAATATCTCCCCTTTACGCGTTATCTTTATTTTTATAGTCTCGTCCTCTTTCTTCTCTTTTAATCTTTTGGTGAAACTTCCCCTTATTATATCCTCAGCTAAAGGATCTTCTAGAAACCTCTGGATAACTCTCTTTAAAGGCCGGGCTCCGAAAACCGGATCAAAACCCTTCTCAACAAAGAAATCTCTAGATTTGGGTGTTAATTCTATTTGAAAACCCTTATCAACAATCCTTTGGTTTACGTAGGAAATTTCAATATCTATGATTTTTTCTAAATTCTTTTTCGTTAAGGCTCTAAACACAGTAATCTCGTCTAACCGGTTTAAGAACTCCGGCTTAAATGTCTTTTTAACCTCTTCCATCAGTATATTCTTCATCTGATCATGGCTGATATCTTCGCTAACTTCCTTAAAACCTAGAGAGCCTTTTTTTCTTATAACTTCAGCTCCAACATTAGAGGTCATAATAAGAATTGTATTGCGAAAATCAACTCTTCGACCATAGCTATCAGTAAGCCTGCCTTCCTCTAAAATCTGCAACAAGAGGTTAAAAACATCAGGATGAGCCTTCTCAATTTCATCTAGAAGAACTACCGAATATGGTCTACGCCTTACCCTCTCAGTTAATTGGCCACCCTCTTCATAACCAACATATCCCGGAGGAGCACCAATTAAACGCGAAATATTAAACTTCTCCATATATTCACTCATGTCTATTTGGATTAAAGTATCTTCACTGCCAAACATAAACTCTGCTAAGGCCCGAGCCAGGAGAGTCTTACCTACACCAGTCGGACCTAAAAACATAAATGAACCTATTGGCCGACGTGGCTCTTTTATTCCGGCTCTAGCTCTTCTAACTGAGCGAGCAATTGCATCAATGGCCTCTTTCTGCCCAACTACTTTCTCAATCAAATCTTCCTCTATATTCATCAGCTTAGCTGATTCTTTTTCTTCTAATCTGTAAATAGGTACTCCGGTAATTTGAGATACTAACTGAGCTATTTCTTCTTCTCCTACTGTAGGAGTAATCTTATCCCTCTTCTTACCCCACTCTTTTCTTAAGCCTTCTAATTTAAACCGAAAAGTCTTCTCCTCGTCTCTTAACCGAGCGGCTTTTTCAAAGTCTTGTTGTTTTATTAAGGCTTCCTTCTCAGTAACAATATTGGTTAACTTCTCTTCTAACTCCTTTATTTCACTAGGGGCAGTTAGAACTGAAAGGCGTGACTTTGCTCCGGCTTCATCAATTAAGTCTATAGCTTTATCAGGAAGGAATCTTCCTGAAATATACCGATCAGAAAGCTTAGCTGCAGCTTGGAGAGCTTCATCAGAAAATTTTACCCGATGGTGAGCCTCATATCTATCTCTTAGGCCAGATAAAATCTGTACTGTCTCCTCAACCGTATTAGCCTCAACGAATATCGGTTGAAATCTCCTCTCTAAGGCTGAATCTTTCTCAATATGTTTTCGATACTCATCAAGAGTAGTTGCTCCTACACATTGAATTTCACCGCGAGACAAAGCTGGTTTTAAAATATTTGAAGCATCAATTGCTCCTTCAGCAGCTCCGGCTCCCACTAAAGTATGCATCTCGTCAATAAAAATAATAACATCCTTAGAACGTTTTATCTCTTCCATAACTGCTTTTATTCTTTCTTCAAATTGACCACGATATTTTGTTCCGGCAATCATTAAAGCTAAATCCAAAACTACTATTCTCTTTTCTCTTAAAATCTCAGGCACATCACCCTTGACTATATCCTGAGCCAATCCTTCAACTATAGCAGTTTTACCTACACCAGCTTCTCCTAGAAGAACCGGATTATTCTTAGTTCTTCTAGACAAAATCTGGATAACTCTTTCTATCTCAACCTTTCTTCCAATTACTGGATCAAGTTTTCCATCTTTGGTTAGCTTAGCTAAATCCCGGCCAAAAGAATCTAAAGCTGGAGTCTTTGAAGCAGTTTGACTATTGGCCCCTGCACTAGGCTGAGGTTGAGCTCCTCCACCTAAAAGAGTAGATATCTCTTTTCGCACTCCCTTTAAATCTACTCCGGCTGAAAAAAGAACTTGAGAGGCGACCCCCTCTTCTTCGCGTAATAAGCCTAAAAGTATGTGCTCGGTTCCAATATAATTATGATTTAATCCCCGGGCCTCTTCTACAGCAAGCTCTAAAGCCTTTTTTGATCGAGGAGTAAAAGGAATATCACCTAAGACTGAGCCAACGCTTCCAGCCGAAATCAACTTCTCGATTTCAATCCTTAAACGCTCTAAGTCCACTCCTAAATTTTGTAAAACCGCACAAGCTACTCCTTCCCCTTCACGGACTAA
>CAZWIR010000065.1:0-5451 GCA_964634315.1 uncultured Planctomycetia bacterium
TATCCCCGAAGGATAGCAATTGGACCAAGAATAGTAATTGCTGTCCCGTCAGGAATTACTGAGGTTGAAAGACGAGCAGTAAAAGACTCAGCTCATCGTGCCGGAGCCCGGGAAGTAATTCCGGTAGAAGAACCAATTGCTGCTGCCATTGGTGTAGGGTTGCCAATTGCTGAGCCTCAAGGCAGTATGATTATTGATATCGGAGGAGGAACTACTGAAATTGCAGTAATTTCTTTAGGTGGAATTGTTTATGCACGTTCAATTCGAATCGGAGGCGATGAAATGGATATCGCAATCACCGAACACATGAAAAAGAACTACAACTTAATGATTGGTGAAAGAACTGCCGAAGAGATAAAAATAAAGGTTGGTTCTGCCTGGCCTATCGATGAAGAATTAACAATAGAGGTAAGAGGTCGAGATTTAATCACTGGCCTTCCAAAATTCATTAAAGCTGACTCTGAAGAAGTACGCGCTGCCTTAGAAGCACCGCTGCGGGAGATCATTGAGGCAACAAAGGTTACCTTGGAGAGGACCCCTCCAGAACTAGCAGCAGATCTAATCGAAAGAGGAATAGTCCTCTGCGGTGGTGGAGCATTGCTAAGAGGCCTAGATAGGCTTATTTCTGAGGAGACTGGCCTAGCTTGTTTTGTTGCCGATGACCCTTTAACTGCTGTGGCTTTAGGAACAGGTAAGATTTTGGAAGAACCTAAATTCTTAAAGAAGCTTTCCCTTGTATCTTCCTTCTAAAACAAAACTCAAGTTTTTAGTTATATATCTTCTGGTTATCTTTTTGCTTTTCTTACCTTTTAAGAATGTTATCCGCAATCTATTCTCTTTTTTCTTCCATCAGATAAGTGTAACAACCCATAAAGCCTTTCAGGAAAATGAAAAACTAAAAAAAGAAAATATTTCCTTACAAGTAAAGGTTCGGGGATCGCAACATCTAAAAAAAGAAAACCAAAGCCTAAGAAAGGCCCTTAATTTCAAAATTGATAAAGAATTTGACTTAATCGGTGTCGGGGTTTTAAGTTTTTCACCATCAAGCTGGCGACGATCTCTCTTGTTAAATGGCGGGAAAGACATCGGTTTGAAAAAAGGACTTTTAGCTGTCAATGAAAAAGGTGAGCTACTTGGAAAGATCACTGACGTTGAAGGAATCTTCTCACACTTACTTCTGATCAATGATCCCAATTTTAACCTACCGGTATTCATCGGAGAGCTTGGCTCAGGATTACTTAAAGGAAATTTAACTGAGGCGAAAATTTTATATATTGAGGAGGGTGAAGCAGTAAAGAAAGGCGATAGGATTTGGGTAAAAGTCGACTCTTCAACGTCTGTAATTGAGGTTGGCACGGTCAAAAGCATTAAAAAAGGGACCAACCAGCTTTTTTGTGAAATAGCGGTAAAATTAGCTTTCCCGGGATCATTCCTTAATAAGGTTTTTATTCTCAAATGAAAGGCTTAAAACTAAAAACTCTGCTCTTACTTACTTCGTTTTTTCTTTTTGATTTAATTAGACCTCTGGGATATTCTCTGGTTGTCGAATTTGTTTTTTTAGGAATTATTTTCATCTCTTTAAACGAAGACTTATTACCAGCTCTGTTAATAAGTGCAATCTTCGGCTTACTTTGCGATTCTTTCAACCCTAACATTAGACCACTAAGCTCAATAGAGTTTCCTCTTATCTGCCTCTTAAACCACTATCTTTTATCTTATTTTCGCCTTGTAAATAAGAAGATTCACGTTCTTATTGTAAAAAGTTCCTTAATATTATTGGCCTTAATTGTTCACTTGATTGTTAACTCTATTGGCAGCGGTTTAATTTTACCGCTTTTTTGGATACAGTTTCTTATACAGTCTCTTTTAATTTATTTCGCCATCGATTACCTACTAAAGAATAAAAATGAGAAGGCAAAGCCCCCGACAACAATCTAGTTTTAATTTTTCTACAGACGGTATTAAAAAAATCTACGCTAGTGGATTTATATTACTAGCTATAGTCCTTTCTTTCTATCAGATAATTCATGGCAACTATTACCGGCAACGAGCCAAAAATAACTATGTAAAACTTATTCCTACACCGGCAATTCGCGGTTCAATCTTTGACCGTAACGGTAAGCTCCTTGCTTATGATCGTGCCATATTCAATATTAGCGTTATCCCGCATCAAATCAAAAACAAAAAAGACTCCTTATTTGAAAGTTTAGCTAAGTTTACCGGTCGCAGCCTAATATCAATTAAAAAGAATTATCGCCAGAATTCAAAAAACCCTTTTAGTGCTGTAACAATTATTATAGACATTGATAAAATTACAGCCTTGCAGTTAAAAGAGAGATTTACCAATCAAATCCTAATAAGTCCCAGGCCTCAGCGCTACTACCCCCAGAGTGATATTTCCGCTCACTTTCTTGGTTATGTAAAGGAAGCTGCTTCTCACTATGAGAAGTTAAAAAAATACGGCTACAAACCTTTAGAGAGAGTTGGCTTTCTTGGCGTAGAGCAATATTATGATGCCTATCTTAAAGGTCAAGATGGTGGAGATTTAGTTGAGGTTGATGCCGGAGGCCGATTGGTTGGATTTATAGGGGAGAGGCGTCCTAAAAAGGGTCAAGATATTCACCTTACTATTGATAGCCGCATTCAGGAACTTGGCTTTGCAGCATTAGATAAAAAAAAAGGTGTGGTTATTCTTATCAATTCAGATAGCGGTGAAGTTCTCGCTCTTTGCTCGTCTCCTTCTTTTAATTCTAATAACTTTATAAGGGGGAAAAACGTAACCAGGCTTTTAAAGGATAAATCCAGCCCCTTGCTTAATCGCACCACACAGGCACGTTACCCCATAGGTTCAACTTTTAAGCCTTTAATAGCTTTAGCTGCTCTGGATCAAGGAAAAATAAAACCGACTAAAACATTTCTTTGTCAAGGAAAGGTAAAAGTCGGTTTAGCAACATTTAAATGCTGGAAAACCCATGGCTTAATGAATTTATATCAAGCAATTGCTTACTCCTGTAACTCTTATTTTTATAATCTCGGTCTAAGTTTAGGGCCAAATGCTCTATCAACTGTGGCAAAGCGTTTTGGTTTAGATTCTTTAACCGGTATTGATATCCCCTATGAGAAAAAAGGTTTTGTGCCTACACTGCGTTGGAAAAAGAAATCCCTAAAACAAAACTGGTTTGCTGGCGATACAGCTAACCTCTCTATAGGTCAAGGTTTTATGACGGCTACGCCTTTAGGAAATATGATGGCAATCAATGTCTTTGCCAGCGATGGCTACCTGGTCAAACCGCGAATCCTTAAAAAGGTCGGCAATCTGCCTTCGGGATTACCTTCAAAAACCTACACCCGGTATAAAAAAGAGAATATTGACGAGATAAAGAAAGGTTTACGCGGCGCAGTCCGAGAAAAGAATGGTACAGCAGCGCTGCTGAATAATCTCAACTATAAACTCTCCGGTAAAACCGGTACTGCTCAGACAAGTGGCCGTTCCCATGGATGGTTCGTGGGATACTTCCCACACAATAACTCAAGATATACTATCTGTGTTTTTCTGGAAAATGGAATTTCAAGTCATGAAGCCCTACGAGTTGTTTATAGATTCTTGAAAAAAGTTAACGAGGAGAAGCTGCTTTAGAAATGATTAACTTAAGAGAGCTCTCATCTAAAATATCCGGTTTAAAGACAATTGTCTTTTGTCTAATCTCTTTAAACTTATTAAGCCTTATCTCTATTTATAGCAGTCTTCACCAGGGAGGTGAACTTTCTAATCCTACTATTCTCTATAAGCAAATTATTTGGATAATTGCTTCTTGGTTTTTGTTGGCAATATTTGCTTCAATAAATTATCGAATTTACTTTGATGCCGGATACATAATTTATGCACTAAATTTATTGCTCTTACTATTGGTTTATTTCTTTGGCAAAACCGCAATGGGGGCTCAGCGTTGGATTTCAATTCTCGGAATTACCTTCCAACCATCAGAACTATCAAAAATAGCTATAATTATTATTCTTGCTCGTTTTTTCTCTCAAAACGAACGCCAAGGACCTTTTAAGGACTTTTTGGTACCTTTAGGATTAGTCAGCCTTAACGCCTTAATTATCTTTAAACAACCGGACTTAGGTACAGCTCTAATTATTATTTTTATTTTCTTTGGTCTAGGTTTTTTCTCACGAATAAGAAAACGCTACCTTATCTTTCTTCTTGTGCTGGGACTTATCCTTTCTCCGTTTGCCTTAAAGAAATTAGAAGACTACCAACTCCGAAGATTGACCGTATTTCTTAACCCTAATATTGACCCCTTAGGCTCAGGATATACGATAATTCAGTCAAAAATTGCTATCGGCTCAGGAGGTCTTACTGGCCAAGGATTCCTTGCCGGCACCCAGAATCAATTCAATTTTCTCCCAGAAAGGCACACTGACTTTATATTCACAGTCATAGCTGAGGAATGGGGTTTTTTAGGAGCATTATTTCTACTTTTACTCTACTGGTTGATTTTGAAAAAAATCTTACAGAAAACCAAGGAATTACGCGACTCCTTTGCATACTACTTATGTATAGGAATAACCTTGATATTCTTCTTACATATATTCATAAATATCGGCATGGCCTTAGGAATACTTCCGGTAGTCGGCCTCCCTTTAATCTGTCTTAGCTATGGAGGAACTAATCTTTTCCTTAACTTCATCCTTTTAGGAATATTCTTTAACATAGCTCGACAATGATAGACCTCACAAATTTTAGAAGACCTCAACGATATATCGGCAATGAGTGGAATGTAATAAAAAAATCCCATACTGATAAAATAACAATCTGCCTTTCTTACCCTGATCTTTATGAAATCGGAATGAGCAATCTCGGCATTCGGATTATCTACGGCCTTCTTAATCAATATCCTGACCTAGTTTGTGAAAGAGTATTCTCACCAGCCGAGGATTTAGAAGAATATTTAAGAAAGGAGAAAGAGAAACTCTTCGCTTTAGAGAGTAAAACTTCATTAGATAAGTTTGAAGTCCTGGGTTTTCATCTTGGCTGTGAGTTAAACTTTACTAATTTTCTTAATATTCTTGATTTAGGGGGCATAGCTTTAAAAACAAAAGACAGAGGAGAGTTAATAGTCCTTGGTGGAGGAATTGCTAATCCTGAGCCTCTAGCCGAATTTGTAGATCTATTCTACTTAGGTGAATTTGAAGAAGTTGCTCAAAGTTTTATCGAAGTTTTAAGAAACTATCCAGGCAAAGAAGATAGGCTTAAAGCTTTTGCAAAAATTGAGGGTTTCTACGTTCCGAAATTTTATGAAAACAATTTAGAAGATAATCAATACCAATTTACGCCTAAACAAAGGCAAACTAGTTCAGAGATAAAACGTGTCTATGTAAAAGATTTAGATAAATCATATTATCCTACAAAATGGTTAACTCCTCATACTCAAATTATTCATGATC
>CAZWIR010000066.1:0-5241 GCA_964634315.1 uncultured Planctomycetia bacterium
CAAGTACTTATTCCTCGGGCTGACGTTAAGGGTAGAGTTTTAGCAACAGAGGTTATGGTTTCAACTCCCGGAATAAGAAATTTAATCAGGGAGAATGACGTTGCTCAGATTCCTTCTTTGCTTCAAATGGGAGCTCAGTATGGCATGAATACTATGGATAAGTCATTAAAGATGCTTTATAAAAAGGGTATCATTACAAAAGATACAGCAATTAGTAAAGTTAAGAACATCAGTGAGTTTGAGAGTCTGTAATCATGGTTTTTAAGGGAAGAGTATTTAAGTTTGCTGACGATATCAATACTGATTGGATAATTTCAGGAAGGTACAAGTTTTCAATTACTGACATGAAGGAGCTCTCTAAGTATCTTTTTGAAGATATCCGGCCGAACTTCTACAAAGAACTAATACCCGGTAAATCAATTATCGTGGCGGGGGAGAATTTTGGTATGGGTTCTTCTCGGGAGCAGGCTCCTTGGGTAATAAAGGAAGCCGGAGTTTTTTGTGTGGTGGCAAAAAGTTTTGCCCGTATTTTTTACCGCAATGCTTTTAATATTGGATTAGCTTTAGTTGAAGCTGATACTTCTTCCTTAAAAGAAGCCGATACAATAAATGTTAATTTTGATAAAGGAATAATTGAGAATAATAAAGGCAAGAATATAGAATTCAAGCCTTGGGATAGTTTTCAAAAAGAGCTGGTTAATCGTGAAGGAATTTTAAACTATCTCAAAAAACATAAAGGATTTGATACTAGATAAATATGAGCTATAAAGTAACTTTAATTCCCGGTGATGGTATTGGCCCGGAAGTAATTGACGCTACCGTAAAGTGCCTTGAAGCTTTAGGGGTGGATATTGAGTGGGAGAGGGTTGCAGCTGGTGAGTGTGCATTAGAAAGCCACGGAAAGCTCTTGCCTGATGCGACTCTTGAGACAATCCGCAGGAACAAAATAGCCTTAAAAGGACCAATTACTACTCCGGTTGGCAAGGGGTTTCGTTCGGTTAACGTAGCTATGAGACAGATTTTTGAGCTTTATGTTTGCATGCGGCCGGTTAAATCTTTCGGATTGCCAACTGCTTTTCATCAAGATGTAGATATAATAATAATGCGAGAGAATACTGAAGATCTCTATGCTGGCGTTGAGTTTTCCGAGAATGCTGCTGAGACCAATAAATTAATAGAGGATATCAATGCCATCTCTAAAGAAAAGATACGAGAGAAAAGTGCTCTATCAATTAAACCAATATCTAGATTTGCTTCTGAGAGAATTACTCGATTTGCTTTTGAGTATGCTGTAAAGAATAATAGAAAAAAGGTAAGCTGCGTACATAAGGCAAATATAATGAAATATACTGACGGCTTGTTTTTAGATACTTTTTATAGCGTAGCTAAGAAGTATCAAGGAAGAATTGAGGTTAGTGATGTTATTGTTGATAATTTAGCAATGCAACTGATTAAACGGCCAGAGTTTTTTGATGTTTTAGTTTTACCTAATCTATATGGAGATATAATTTCAGATTTAGGGGCAGGGCTAATCGGAGGATTAGGCTTAGCCGCTGGTGCGAACATCGGCGATACAATGGCTATCTTTGAGCCGACTCATGGAAGTGCTCCTAAATATGCTGGTAAGAACAAAGTAAATCCTATTGCTACCATTCTTTCAGCTTCTCTTATGCTAAGACATCTAGGTGAGAGTGAAAAGGCAAAGATCTTAGAGCAAGCTATTGAAGATGTAATTAAAGATAATTCATCGGTAACTTATGATTTAAAACCTACCCGAGATGATCCTACTGCCGTAGGGACTAAAGAAGCTGCTTTAGCGATTATTGAAAGAATTAAAGAGTTACAAAAGTGAAAGGAATCAAAAAGATTTCCATAATTGGCACTGGCGGGGTTGGTTCAACCTTAGCTTTTAATCTTTTAGCTTGGTTAGCACCTAAAGAGCTGGCTCTCGTGGATATTAACCAGGATTTGGCCAAGGGGGTTGCCTTGGATTTAGAAGATACTCGAGGGTTCCTAGGCTTTTCTACGAAGGTAAAGGCAGGTAAAAACTATTCTCTTATTAATAATTCGGATATAGTTATATTTACTGCTGGTATAGCTCGTAAGAAAGGCATGACTCGCTTAGATCTTTTAAAGATTAATACTGCCGTAGCTAAAGATGTTTCTAAGAAAATTAAAAAACATGCTCCTTTGGCCATAGTAATCGTAGTGACTAATCCTTTGGACTTTATTACTTATGTGGTAGCTAAGGAAACAAAATTTAATCGTCAAAGAGTAATTGGTATGGGCTCATCTTTAGATACTAGCCGTCTTCTTAATATTCTTCATAAGGCAACTAAGGCCCCGGTATCTTCCTTAGAGGGATTTGCTTACGGGCCTCACAGTAAGGATATGATTATTCCCTTGCAAAGGTTGAAGGTTGAGGGTGAGGGCCTTTCTAAGGTTTTAAAAAAGTTAAGCCCTACTCAGATAGCTGTGAGGACACAACTTAGAGGAGCTGAAATTGTTGGTTTTTTAAAGAATCGCAGCGCTAATTTTGCTCCGGCTTTATCATGTTGTTCCTTAATTGAGGCAATAGTAAAAAATGCTAACGTAGTTATACCGGTATCAGTATACTTACGCGGTGAATATGGTTTAAATAATATTTGTTTGGGAGTTCCTTGTTTAATTAATCGAAAAGGTGCAGATAAAATCATTAAGATGAAAATAAGTGCAAGTGAGAAGAAGGAATTAAAAAAAGCAGAGAAACTATTTAAACAATGTATGAACTAGCAATAATTGGCGCTGGAGCAGCAGGTATTGCTTGTGCAAAGGCAGCTTTAAGGGCAGGGTTAAAGACAGTCTTAATTGAAGAAAATAAAGAGTCGTTAGGCGGAACCTGTGTCAATCGTGGTTGTATTCCTACCAAATTTTTTCTTAAGTCTTCCCATGCGCCTAATAGCGCTTGGATAGATTCTCTTAAGGGGAGTCAGGAAGCTACTAAGAAGATAAAAGCACCGATAATTCCATTTTTAGAGAAACAGGGTCTTAATTTACTTTGGGGTAAGGCACGTTTTTTAGGTAAACATAGTGTAAGCGTAGGTGGAACTCCTATAAATGTAAAAAAGATTATTATTGCCACTGGTTCTTCTCCCCGATCAGTTATTAGTGATCCTAGAGTTATCTTTGCCGAGGATTTATTTTCTAAAGAAATTATTGGCGATAAAATTCTTATTATCGGCGGCGGTTATATTGGTTTAGAGGTAGCTTCAATATTAAGGAATTTTGGCAAGGATGTAAGTTTAATCGAGAAGCAAGAACAAATTTTGCCTTCATTTGACTCTTATTTAGCTGCTCGTCTGCGGGTAATTTTAGAGAGAAAAGGAATAAAAATACAGACTAGTAGAGATGTTAAAGATTACAATTTAGATAATTTTGATTTAGTTGTTTCTGCCGTAGGTAGAGTACCAAACCTAGAAGGTCTAGATACTGAGGCTGTAAAATTGGCTAAGAGTCCGGGAGGGTGGGTAAAAACTGATAAATATTTACGAACTAACCTAAAGAACATTTATGCTTGTGGCGATATAACTGGCGGCAAGCTCTTAGCATATGTAGCTGAATATCAGGCTGATATTTGCATTAATAATATAATTGGCAAAAAAAGCACTGAAGACTATAAAGGGCTTAGTGAGTGTGTATTTTCATTTCCTTCTTTAGCTAAAGTTGGGGTATTAGAAGATGAAGCTAAGCGTAAAGGCATAAAGTATGAAATAATTAAATCAAGTTTTATGAGATTTTCTTCTAGTTATGTCTACGGTGATACTGACGGGTTTATCGAGATTCTCTTTGATAAGAAAAAAAGAATTATTGGTGCTGGAATAATTTCTCAGGCTGCCGGTGAGTTGATTAGTATACTTTCTCTTTGTATTAAGAATGACTTAAAGGTAGATGATTTAAAGAAGTGTCTTTTCATTCATCCTACTTTATCGGAAATCATACCTCAGCTTTTAAATTCTTAAGTAGAGCACTCTATTTACTGAATCAAAAGAGTTTGACAGATAAGAGTTTTATAGTTAAAATCTTGTTTTAGAAAATGATATGTAAAGTGAAGAAAAAGGAGGAATCAAAATGTTTTTAGTTGATTATCCATTAACTGAAGATCAAAAAATGCTACGTGATTTATGTCGTCAAATTGCTGAAGAGAAAATAAGACCTCAATCTCGGGAGCTTGATGAAAAGGAAGAGTTTCCGGCAGATATTATTAAAATCTTAGGCCAATCGGATTTATTCTCCTTATGTATACCTGAAGCCTATGGCGGCATGGGGGGTAACCTTATGGACTTATGTATTGCTACTGAGGAGATTTCCCGTGTTGACGGAGGAGTTGCTACTGCCTATGCGGCTTCATATTTGGGAATGTTTCCAATTTTAATTAATGGTACCGAGGAACAGAAGAAAAAGTATTTGCCAGATATAGCTTCAGGAAAGCATTTGACTGCTTTTGGTTTAACTGAACCTGAGGCCGGTTCTGATGCTGCGGCCGTAAAGACTATCGCTAAGAAAGATGGTGATTATTATATTTTAAACGGAACTAAGCATTTCATCACTAACGGTGGAGACGCTGAGGTTTATACCATAATTGCTGTTACTGATAAGAGTAGAGGTCCACGCGGTGTATCAGCTTTTATTCTTGAAAAAGGAATGGAGGGTTTTAGTTTTGGCAAAAAGGAAGAGAAACTAGGAATAAGAGCTTCTTCTACTAATGAGCTTATTTTTAATGACGTTAAGGTTCCCAAAGAGAATCTGTTAGGTGCAAAAGAGGGTATAGGCTTTATATCTACTATGCGGACTTTTGACCAATCTCGGCCAGGGGTTGCTGCTCAAGCTGTGGGGATTGGCCAGGGGGCTTTGGAGTTGGCTATAAAATATGCTCATGAAAGAATCCAATTCGGTAAACCAATAAGCTCTTTTCAGGGAATACAATGGATGCTTGCTGATATGGCTACTAAAGTAGAAGCAGCGAGAAGTTTGGTTTATAGTGTTGCTTCAATGGTTGATCGGGGATTAAAAAACGTAGGCCCAGCCAGTGCTGCCGCTAAGATGTTTGCTTCTGATGTGGCCATGGAGGTAACTACTAATGCTGTTCAGATCTATGGCGGTTATGGTTATATGAAGGATTATCCAATAGAGAAGTTCATGAGGGATGCAAAAATAACCCAGATTTACGAAGGTACAAACCAAATCCAGAGGAACATTATTGCC
>CAZWIR010000067.1:0-5192 GCA_964634315.1 uncultured Planctomycetia bacterium
TATGATAATTGCTTTTATAACTGAATTTTTATCTTTAGATTTGATATCTTCTTTTATAGTTTGGGGATTATGGTAAGTATTCCAGGGGTTAGAATATCTATCTTCAAAAAAATTAAAATCATAATATGTAAACCTTCCTTTTAATTTATCAATAATATGCTCAAACAAACGAAATTGGTATCCAGGAGTAGCACACCTTCTTCTTCTGATAAAATCCTCAGGAACTGTTTGGTTTTTCTCTAAATAATCTAAAGCATCTTTTTTCAATGCTGTATTTATTACAATAAGATGCGCCCTGCTATTTTTTTGCGCTTCATTAACAAAATCTTTATATGCATTAAGCATATATGCTGAAGCTAAACTTCCCTCTTTATGGGTCTTCCAAAACGGATTAACCAATATGTATAAAATTATTTCTTTTGCGCCGTTGTCGGAATACTCCGTAAACAAAGATTCTGGTGCGATAGACTCTTGTAAAAGTCTTTCATCATTGTCGGATAAGTTGAAATCCTGCTTTAATTTTTTAATAAACTTATCCTGTTCGGTAAACATGAAACCGCTAAAACCAACTCTTCGTTTGGCAACCAAAAGTTCGGATACTGCGCTGAATAAAGGATTAATTATTTTTCGAGATATATTTTCAGGGTTGGAGATTTTTAGCGGAATGAAGAAAAATCGGTAAAATAACGTCCAATAAAAGTCTGTCATTGGGGAACCTTTGTTGAGTTGGGCTGCCTTTACAAACATTTCAAACTGTCCATTAAAGGTCTGTCTCATCGATAACTCCTTGTTGCTAAGATTACTCTGAACAAATATATTTACCGTTTTTCTTATAAATCTATTTAATTCTTGCATATCTCTAATCTGATCTTTTACCCTAACGGAGCCAGTAAGATTATGAATTAAAAGATTTTGATTCCTCTGATCAATTTCTCTCATTACTCTGTTAAATTCTACATGCTTTACATTTTGAATTATATTCCTTACATCCATTCCCCTCTTTCTGATCAAATCAACAGCATCAACTAAATAGACCTTACTGCCATTTAAATCTCCTAGTTCGTTTAAATCCATAGCCATCCCTAAGGAAAACTTAATTCTATCCTTTATCTTCAAAGTCGCATTGCCCAATTCTGCTGCCATCTCAATCAAAACTGCCTGGATACCCTCTAATTCTCCAGATGAAATGCGCGGTTCCGGGTCATAATAACGGATAATATTCCTTAACTCCCTATAGCTTTTTCTCAGCCAAAACAATTCTTCTGTTTCTGAAATGATCTTATGGATTACTCGCTTGCGTTTCTGCCAATCATTCCTGCCGCCGTTATCAAGAAAGCCGTTTCTCTTAAGCAGCTCTTCTATGTTTTGGATAGCAAAAGGATTAGGAAGACCGAGCTCTTTACGAGTATTATCATTTAATTCTTTTTCCCAATAATTTTTCTTTGATCTTGGCATACGAAATTCCCTATACATAGAATTAAAAAATGTACCAGGCTTATTCTTAGACCCTAGCTGTTTTAAATAATAGCTTCTTAGATTTCCACTAATATAACAGGCGTGTTCTTTTAACGTATGTTCAGCTATGCCGAAAGAAACCTCATCGGGAAGAACAGTCCGCATCCAGTCAAAATCAAAAACAACCAACTCGTGTAACATATTTAATCCAGCATTAGCAAACCAAGCATCCTCATCAAATACACCTCGAGCCCATATTCTCTTTTGTAATTCAAAAAACCTATCGATTAAAAACTTACCTTCATTTATGCTTACTCGGTTCAATAGCCCGCGTTTAGGATAATGTTCATCTACTAATGGCTGAATAAACTCCTGTACTATATGGTTTTTATGAAAGTAACTCCTTGCAGCTAAACCACTAAGACGCTCAAGGACAAAACTTAAATTTTTCCCGAAATCATCTAGACAGCATTCCGGTTTAGGATTCTTTTGCACCAAAGAAGTTTCGGAAATAATAAACGCTCTCATTGCACGTCCCTGACTAAGATAGATCCTATCTTTTCCTTTGATTTCATGACGCAGTATAGTATGAAAACTCTTATTGATGGAAACCGCCTTAACAAGCTCCTCAAACGGTATATTCTCTTTTGCTAAATTTATAACTGAATAAAATTCTTCAATTTTTCTAGATATATAATCTGCATCAAACTGTCCACCATTATCATAACATTCATCAAATTCAATTAAACTACTGCTTCTTTCAACATCAAAACCTAACGCATTAGCTTCCTTATAATAAGAAGAACTAATACCATCAAGAGCGCTTCTAATCTCAAACGAATACAAATCATTAACCGTACTTCTTCTTTCCTTTAAAGAAACGAATCTTTTTAAGGAAACGAAACTGTTTCCTTTTTTTGCGGCTAATATGAACTTAAAACGATCATTATGCTCTACGTCTATTTCACCGAATAATAATAATCCTGACTGTTTAAAATTCCTGGCAAGCCCTTGTAAGGCATTCTCTAAAATAACTTTATCTTGGCTATAAGGTAAAACATTGAATATAAAACCGATATCGAAAATATTATCCTGCGCATGTAGGCCTTTGAATAAATCGCTCTCTATATACTCAATGTTGCCCCTTGCGTAAAGATCATCGTATCTGAAAACTTCTTCGCAAGAAGAATCAACCGCTTCAGATACAACTATATTTTTATTATCATAAATAAAACTTTTCAATACCCCATCTTGTTTCCTCAAAAATATCTCTTTATTTTCTGCAAAAAAGACAGCCTCAGGAATAAAACTATCGAACGCTAATATCCTATGGTTTAATACCGGAAAATTTCTAGATAATATATTTGATAATTCTATAAGAGTAACCGGAGGAAATCCAATGCCTATAAAGCATATATTTTGTGCTTTTACATTAAAGTCAATGCCAAATTCTTCTGAAAATCTTTTTGAAAAAACAAAATTATATATATGCTCCATCCTACCTGGATATGTATAAAAACCATTATTGCCATTATCCTTATACGCCTGTAAATCTCTATCAAGATAAACATAGTTATTGCCTTCTATTGTTCTTTCAGCAACTTCGTGATTAAATAAACTTAAAGTTAAAGAAACAAGCTTATCTTCTTCTAGGCTATGATCTTGAATGCTCACAGAGAAAAAATACGATAGGAATCTAATTATAGACAGAGGAACAAGCTCGCTTAACACTATTGGCTGAATATAAAGAATATTGGTCGCGGGGATAAACCAGGCGAGAGGATAACGGGGAAGGTCTTCTTCAATAACAACCTCAAACTCAACAGGAGGAGCCTTTATATTGTGTGCTAACAAACCGATAATCTGTTTCAACCTATCCCTATAAAATCCGTTAAGCCGCTTTAAATTCGCTTCATCCTTAAAACAAAATCTACCTTCACTTTTTATAACAACTTTTCCAATATTCAAGACATTAAAACTCTTCAAATGCCTTAAAATGAATACGTCTCTAGGAATAACATTACCATTATCCATGGGGATATTGTTTTCGCCTGAATCTTCTGCCTGCTTAATAGAGATATCAACATTCTCAAATAAAGTAGACATCAATATATCAAATTTATCTAGTGCCTGAAGAAAATCAATTGACTTGTCATCAGCAATTTGCTTTATAAGCATCTGCTGCATTTCAATCAATCCCAAAAGAAACTGGGGATGGTTTCTCAACAGAGGATGCGCGATCTTCCTAATTGTTTCTATTTGAGAAATCCTTTTTTTCTCATACCATCTTGATTCATCTTTATCCACTTTTACGGTTAAGGAAGGCTCAATTTCCAATATATGATATTGTTCCTGGTACAAAGAAAACTGCGGATTAACAAGGTTGCCTAAACTATAAAACTCGTTTGCTAATATCACGGTCTCGTTTATCAGACTCAAACAACAATCAATTGCGCTTTTTATCTCACCGCCTCTTGAGAAATCCATTATATCTGTAAAGTTTTTCTTTAATAGCTGGTGAATTTCCTGTTTCTGCTCTTTTAAATAGTTGGCTAATCCCGCACAAGCAACATACCTATAATGCTCCTGCATGCTTGAAGTATCTCTTCTCTCCATCAAATCCTGCGGGATATTCATAATTTCATTATAAAACATAAACAAATCCATTATGTTCCTTAAACATGGCCTGAGTTTCTCGGTGTTGTTTTCCGCCTGCCTTATTCGGGTTATTATTTTATGCATCCTTTCCACAAAAGGAACAAGCATCTCCTTTAATCTCTGCTCGGTCAGCTGCTGTTGGAATGACACAACGGCATTATCAGGAAGCGCGTCATATGACTTATCAAAATCAAATATATAATAACCTTCGTCAGTCTTCTTTTTATGAAATGTCTTTATACTGGCAAGGCGCTCAACATAATGCACCATTTCCTCAATTGATAACAACAATCGATTCTCTATTACATTGTATTTTGCCATATCTGAATTAGAATCGTATTCTTCGATAATCTTATCTATTTTAAAAAGCATCTTTCTGATTTCAAGATTTAATGTCTTACCAAAAATTGTGATCAGCCGAGATGAAACATGTTCAATGTAGGTATGGGAAATCTGCCTTATCTTGACATCACAGACTTTATCAATAAATTCAAAATATTCAGCCAGCTCTTCAAGGGTTTGCGGAACAGCTAAAGACAACATCTCAAAAATCCTATTAAAACCCCATTTGTCCTCAATCCTGATTTTCGGATTTATGTTGCCCGCAGACATTAAAAAATGACCCAAAAGTATATACTTTCTTAAAAAGAATTTCAGAATAGTATTAATTGAGCTTCTTTCGGCTTTATCTCTAACATCGCTAAGATTTATTCTACCGTTGATAATTGAAATTGCTGCATCGACTAACTCCTGCGCCTCTTTAAAATCATGTACCGTCTTGAGTCTTTTTTTGGTAAAAACAAGCTGATCATCTCTTATTGTCTCTAAAGGCATTTTTGAACCGTCAATAAACAAAATAATATCTTTATCCGATAGGGATTTTCCGAAAATACTCAGGCGAAAATCAGGATTGATCCCTCTCGTTGATCCTTCTTTATTGTTTAACATATCCATGACCGCCCTTGCCCTCTTACCGCTAGGATCAACTCTAATATGAACGGCAGTACCCCAAAGTTTTCTATCCATATCTTGCTTGGACTCATTAATAGATGTTTCAATCGCTTTCCCGATATATTCAG
>CAZWIR010000068.1:0-5174 GCA_964634315.1 uncultured Planctomycetia bacterium
GATCGTTGCTTATGAGATGTTTTATGCGTTGATGGCGGTCCAAGTAGGAATTATTATAGCAGCTATGTGGATTGCAGCAGGAGCTTGTGCAGCCCCCCTTTGTTGCCCGCCGCCTTATTGTGGTTGTTGTCCTCAGCCGCTTTGCTTAACAAGTACAGGGATTGTTATTATGGCGTTGAAGGCGGCTGCAGTAGCCTTAGTTGCTTTTCAAGTCAAACAGTTTTTTTATTACAAGATTATGAAAGAACAGGCTATGGATGGAAGAGATAGCGCGATTAAAGTCGCATATCGTTATGCTTTTTTAAATAGCGGTATATCTTCCAAACTTAAAAGTTGCGAGTTGGAAGATACCAGTCTTTGTGATGATTGTGAAGATGATTGCGAGAGGGATTGTAAGCAAGAGTGTGGAGATGATAATAATTGTTTAGATGCATGCTCCCGGGAAGAATTGACTTGTTTGGTAGGTAATTGTCAGAGCCAACAGGCAGAGTTTCAATTATGGTTAAAAGATGTAGGAAGTGCACCTACTGCCGAGTATTCATGGCTTGACGGGCAAGAAAGAAGCCATAAAGTTTATGTAGGGGTTGATACCGGAGAAATTGGTACTTATGAATTAAGATTGCCTCTCTTACCTACAGCAGCATTGGTTGTTCTTTTTTATGGCGACATATTAGCGGCTACTACGGCGGTGTTTAGTTGTAAATGCTGTCCTTCGGCAGCACCGGTCCTCGCGGAAATAGCGACTGCTATAACCTTGGATACCCTTGCGGTTTTAGCCGGGCTTATTCCGGCCTGGGATTTTGATGCTTCCGGGCTTGCAATGGTTATGTTTCCTATTTGTTGGGTTACCGAAATCGACCACAATAGGTTACTTGCAGTAACAACTCGGCAGGAACATGAGGGCGAGGATTACGGCGTGATGGGCCAGACAACATACCCGCGTATAGAGAGCTATAGTCAGGTTAATTTTAGAGGAAATGGTAAAATCTATCGTCCTGATCCCTATTTTGATGCTACTATAATTAAAACTGACGCTTCAGGGAATTAAGAGAAGAGGTAAAGAAATATTATGAAAAGAACAATAGCATTAATAATAGTAACCTTAAGTTTTATTATTTTACCCGGTCATTATAGTTGGGGGCAAGAAGCATTTAAGGGGTTAAAAGTTATTTCTGTACCTTCTTCTACAAAAGAAGTAAGAAAGCAAAAAATGCAATTGATGGGCAGTGATTTTACTACTACTATTTATGCTTCCAAGCTTAGCTTTAAGCAAATAGCTGATTTTTACAGCAAGCGCTTAACTAAAGATGGCTGGCAGGATTTGTTTTCCGATAAGAATATCAAAAAACATATAGGCTCCGGCGCCCTTTCAAACCAGCTGATTTTTAAAAAAGGTGACGAAATGATTACTATCACTTACCTGCCTACCTCTACAATTGCCAAGGAAACCCGTTTTTCTTTAAGCCGGGGGAAAATATCTTTTCCCGAAGAGGCGGAAGAGCAAAAGCCGGCAGTTGAAGCTATGGAAGCGATTGATATTCCGGTTTATCCTAATGCTGAACCAGTTTCCTTTTCTTTTGGTTCCTCCGGCAATAAACCTTTAGGCTATACCACTTCTGATAGTGCCGAGGAGGTTTTGCAGTTTTACCGGAATAAGATGCCTCTTCATTGGTGGATATTAGAAGAAGAAATGCTCCCAACCCAACAAGAAATTAACCCTCAGGACTTAGAAAAAATCCCTCAATATGGACAATTGCCCCCTGCGGCAATAGAACGGATAAGAAGTCTTTCAACAAAGATGGGGCATCTGGCATTCAAAAAGGGTAAAAGAACATGTATGGTCGGGGTGACAGAGCTCTCAGGCCCTGATTCTTCTGAAAATATGACTGTAATTTCTATAGTTTATAATGACTAAAGTCAAAACCAGGGAATAAAAATGAGCAGAGGAAAAATTAAATACAAGAAGGCAGGAGATACATTCTTGTTTTTCTTGTTATTTGTTTTTATAACATTCAATTTTGTAAGTAGTATTTATGCTTTAAGCCTTCCTCATCCTCCGGATAGTGAGTTGATAGAGGAAGGAACGGACCAATATCGTTCTCTGCTCACCCAAGGAGAGATTCTGCGATTTTACCAACAAAAACTTACCAGAGAAGGTTGGAAGCAAGTAGATGCGGCTCTTCAGCAAGTTCCCGGATTTAATTCCTTAAATAGAACCTTTAATTTTGCTAAAGGTAGTGATAATTTGACCTTGGCTTTTTCCCCTTTTACAGCCGAAGGATTTGTTTTTTATACTATAAGCGCGGGAGAGCCAACAGATCCTGGCGGCCCGGCTGAGGTCCAAGAGCTATCTTCGGATGATATGTTTAAGGATCCTGAATCCTTAGATTTTATGCCTGTTTATCCGGGCTCAAAGCAGATAGACTATCGCAGGATTTCTTCCGGCATTTATATCGGTTATGTGGCTGACGGAGGAATAGATGAGATCAAGGAATTTTACCTTCAAGGAATGCCGGAGTATGGCTGGAGTTTAGCCGGCCAGGAGCGTATAGATGAAAAAGAGTATGGCCTTCCTGAGGTTGATTCAACTTGTCCCACCTGTCCTAAATTACCCCCTCAGGTTGAAGGAGGAGTGACTAGTGTAAAAATGGCGGGAGTAACCCTGGAATTTAAACAGGAAGGTAAGACCTGTTCTGTTACTGTTTCAAAAATAGGAAATCTTTCTTCTTCCGGGGCAGGAGACTTGACTTCTTTTGGTATAGGGGATACTATAATTACTGTAGTCTATGATGATAAAAAATAAGTCGCAAAGTATTCTTGGGTATTCTCTTTTAATTGCTGTAGTAGTAGGAGGCTTGATTGCTATGTCAGTTTATATCAAAAGAAGAGTCCAAGGTAGTTATAAGAAATCGGCTGATGTTTTTGGCCAAGGAGAACAATATGATCCTTTTGGCGGGACTATTGAGAGGTAGCTGAGAGCTGGGTTGGAGTGGACACCAGAGGAAACAGTAGAGTTAGAAGAGTGATTTACAATTCTTTATATTTTTATATATAAAAAGTTAGTTCAATTTATATGAATTCTATAGTATTCAGTTACATTTTACTTATAGTTGCTTTTTGCTTACTTGGCCATTATGGAGTAGGTTTTCTTCTTAAGAAATGGAATCAGACTCAAAAAGATAAGGCTGACAAAACTAGCTCCCAGTTTGAGGAAATGTTCATTTTCCTTAAAAAAGAAGTCATAGTTACTCTCTATATTATTACCCCCTTAATTTTAGGAATATTAGGATTTCTTTTAACCAGAGAATTTTTGTTCAGCTTAATTGGTATGGCTGCGGGTGTAAGCTTTCCTTTTCTTTTGGTTAAGTTTATGGATAAGAAAAGGAGATCCAAGTTCAGCTCTCAATTAGGTGATGGCTTAATGATAATGTCTAGTTGTCTTAAAGGAGGCTTAACTTTAATTCAATCTTTTGAGGTTTTAGCTGAAGAGATGGATCCGCCAATAGGTCAGGAAATTTCCCTTTTAATTAGAGAAATAAAAGTAGGTGTAAGTTTAGAAGAAGCCTTAACTCGATTAGAGAAAAGAATGCCTTCAGAGGAAGTGACTTTAATCACTTCAGCAATTCTAGTTGCTAGAGAGACTGGAGGAGATTTAACAAAGGTATTTGCTAGACTGATTGAGACTATAAGAGATAGAACAAAGCTAAGAGAAATGGTGCAAACTCTAACTCTTCAAGCTCGTTTGCAGGCAGTGATTATTTCGCTGCTTGGTCCGGTATTTGCGGTAGTTGTTTTAAAGATTAACCCTGATCATTTTCAGGTTATGTGGCAGAATGAGATTGGGAAAATATTGCTTATGGCAGCAGGATTTTTGCAAGTAATAGGGATTATATTAATTGTAATATTTGGTAAAATTAGAATATGATAGTTATTTTTTATGTAGCTTTAGTTGCTGGATTCATTTTATTTTTCTTAGGGTTATTGCCAAAAGCTAAGGAAACAATTTCTGTTTATAGCGATGAGTTAAAGAAGAAACAGAAGAGAGCCTTTACTGCCCCTTTCTTAAGTATTTTTGTACCAATAAATAAGCCGATTTTAAAGTTTTTCAAGCTAGAGAAATCTCTAGGTGATAAATTATCTATTGCTAAGTGGAGGATATCTCCGTCTGAGTTTCTATCAGCTAAGCAGCTAGCAGCTATATTCTTGCCTTTAATCCTTTATTTTATCTTTAATGTAGAGTCAAGATTATGGCTCTCTGTAGCTGGTGTTGGAGGGTTTGTATTGCCAACCTTGATTTTAAAGAATAAGATAAAGGCCAAGAAGTATTCAATAGAAAGGGTATTACCAGAGACTGTAGATTTACTCTCTCTTTGTGTGGGTGCTGGGTTAGACTTTATGTCAGCAGTAAAGTGGATTGTAAATAAAGTTAAAGTTAATCCTCTTATTGAGGAGTTGGTAATTGTTCTAAAAGAGATCAATGTTGGAAAGCCTAGGCTAGAGGCTTTAAGGGATATGTCTAAGAGACTTAGCATCCCTGATGTTACATCTTTTGTGAGAACTTTAATTCAAGCCGATAGAATGGGAACTCCAGTAGAAGAGACTTTTAAGATTCTTTCTGAGGATTCCCGAATGAGAAGATTTCATCGTGGGGAAAGAACAGCTATGAAAGCCCCAATAAAAATGCTTGTCCCTCTTATCTTTTGTATATTGCCAGTTATTATGATAATTGTAGCTGGTCCTATCCTAGTTAACTTCATGACAAAGGGTTTATTCGACGTAGGCTAGCAACTCTTTTATTTGTAATTACTTACAAACTTTAATGTCCTCAATGCTTAGATTGTTATTATTTAAGCCATTTACTAATTTAGCTATTAATTTCTCAATATAGTATTTTTGATTAAATTTGCTGAAAATGCTTTCAAAAGGGCGTTTTTTCCTTAATAAATCATTGACATATGTATCTAATATATGTTATATTTTAACTGGTTAAAGCATCTTAGAGATAGCTACATAAGGCAAACTCTGAGTAATCAGAGGACGCAAAGCCACGGGTCCTAAGGGATGAATTATTGATAGGGATAGCCGGGTTGCTCATTAATAGCAGCTCGGTTTTTTTTATTATATTTATATAATATATATATTATGATAACTAAATTAATAAACAAAATGTTCGG
>CAZWIR010000069.1:0-5039 GCA_964634315.1 uncultured Planctomycetia bacterium
GTTTCCAAAAGGAGGTGCAGTAGATTCTTTAATTCCTAAAGATTGGATAGAGTTGGCTGTTGAACAGGAAGGTTGTGAGGGCGACCACAAGCAGGCTGGATTGGATGTGGCTAGGTTTGGTGGTGATAGTACAGTTTATATTTATAGAGAAGGTGGAGTGGTGAAGAGGATAGAACAGATAGAAAAGATGGACACAATGCAGATAGTGGGGTGGGCGAGAGAATTTTTGGATGAAGATACGCCTGATACGCTTGGTGTTGATGTGATTGGTATAGGTAGTGGTGTTTATGACAGGTTGTATGAGTTAGAGTATAAAGTTGAAGAGGTGAATGTTGGAGAAGGGGCTTCTTCAGAAGAACAAAAAGCAAAGTTTGCTAATCTTAGGGCGGAATTGTATTGGAATTTGAGAGAGCAGTTTAAACCAGTTAAAGGAAAAAGTAGAATCAGCATACCAAATGATGCCGAGCTGAAGAAAGAATTGACGGAGATAAGATATAAATATGGTAGTGAAAGAAAAATAAAGATTGAACCCAAGTCGGAGATGAAAAAACGTATTGGTGGTTCACCAGATAAAGCGGATGCGCTGATGATAGCGTATGCGGATTTACTATACAACCAACCAGAAATGTTTATTTTATAATTCGCTTTTTGGTAGTAAAATGATAATATAGAAGCATATGGCAAAGACAAGTAAAAAAGAAATATACCTCGACTCATCTACGGTGAGGTCATTTCCCCAACCACCCCCAAGGAAATCTGAGGATTATTTAAAGGCTTACACAGGCTATGCGTATTCCGCTATTTCAGCAATTACGCAAGAAGTCGCGTCTGTAGAGTTGAATTTGTACAATGTAGATTTTACGACAAAGGATAGGAGAACAACACCGATTTATATGCACCAAGCAATTAGTTTGTTGCATTATGTAAACCCGTTGTTTACTTTTTATGATTTAGTAGAAGCAACAGAAATATATTTAGAGCTAACAGGAGAGGCTTATTGGGTTGTGTTCAGAGATGAAGATACAGGAGAGCCTTATGAGATTTGGCCTTTAAGACCAGATTGGATAAGAGTTGTGCCTGGAAAAGAACTTATAAGCCATTATATTTATAGCCCAGGTGGAAATGTAAATGAAAAAATAAAATTACCAAAAGAAAATGTTATACCTTTTAAATATTTTGACCCATTAAATCCTTATAGGGGAAAGGGCTCAATCCAAGCGGCGGCTTTACCTTTGGATATTCACACTTTTGCCCAAGAGTGGAACAGAAACTTCTTTTTTAATTCCGCGATACCTAATTTAATTTTTACGACTGAGAAGAGAATAGACAAGCGTTCAATTGAGCGTTTTATGAATAGTTGGCAAGAATCTTATGGCGGAAGGAATAAATCTAACAAGGCGGCATTTTTGGGAGGTGGTTTTAAAGTAGACACGGCTACAATGAAGGCAAAAGAATTGGACTTTACTGAACAACAAAAGATGATGCGCGATGATGTATTGGCTGTGTTTAGAGTTCCAAAGACAATACTTGGATTGACTGATGATGTTAACAGGGCAAATGCCGAGGCTACGACTAGAGCGTTTATGCAAAGGGTGATTACACCTAGAATGAAGAAGTTCACAGAGAATTTAAATGAGTTTTTGTTGCCAATGTACAAAGATGCTGAAAAATTATTCTTTGATTTTACTGACCCAGCACCAGAAGATGAGGAAATGCGATTGAAGAAGTATGATAGTGGATTAAGATTAGGATGGCTTACGCAAAATGAGGTTCGTGCAGAAGAAGGATTAGACCCAATTGCGGGTGGAGATGTGCTTATATCTCAAGGTTCAAAGCCAACAGCGTTAGGTACAGAAGAAGATAAAAAAGGAATATTTAAAAAGAAAATAGAAGCCAAAAAGATTAAAAGAGTGGTAAAACCAGTAAAGCATATGGTAAATGTGCCCGTTAAGAGATTGGAAGAATTTGCTAAGGATAGGTTGAAAACAGAACTTCGTAAAGATTTAACCAAACTTATAGGTAAAATGATGTCTAAAAAGAATGGTGATGGAGAAAAACAAAAGGAAATTAGAGAAAAAAGTAAATTGCCAAGTCAAATGACTAAAGAAGAGAAGGATGAGTTTTGGAAGAGGTTTATAGATTTTGTAACTGACAACGAAGAAGAAATAGTAGATGTGGTTAAAGATATATTTAAAGAGCAAGAGTCTGATGTGCTTAATAGGTTAGAAGATGTGAAGTATTGGAAAAAGGATTTAAGAAAGGGTAAAGAATCTTCGTTGCTACCAAAGTTAAGTGAGATGGCGACTGGGTGGCGTGCAATGTTTATTCCGTTGATTAGGCATATTTTAATAACTCAAGGAGCATATACATTATCTTATTTGTCCACACCTGGAGAATTGAATTTGTTTACCGATACATCACAAGCATTTTTATTAATGAGCGGAGGAGTGTTGATTGATTCTATTAACGAAACGACAAGAGATAGTTTAAAAGTTACTTTGGCGGAAGGATTTGGGAAAGAAGAAACCACAAGTCAATTGAGAGATAGAGTTTCAGAAGTGTTTACTACCGCGACAAAAAGCAGAGCTCAGATGATAGCGAGAACAGAAGCTATAAGAGCTAGTAATTTTGCTACTTTAGAAGCGTATAGACAATCAGGAGTGGTGGTAGCAAAACAATGGCTTACGGAAAGAGATGGAAGTGTATGTGCATTTTGTGAGTCGATGGATGGAACCGTTATGCCTTTAGATGGGGTTTTTGCAGAAGCTGGTTCAGAAATGAATGAGGGAGGCAATACATTGACCATAGGTATTACTGATGTTGAATATCCTTCTTTACATCCAAATTGTAGATGTACTTTAATTCCTATATTAGAGGGAGAAGATAAGGCGTTGAAGGCTGTAAAGAAAGCAAAAAATAGCATGAGCAAGATGGAGCTGGCTTCAAAAGAGATGGTGATGAGTTTATTGTGCCATGCACAAAATAAAGCTGAGGGCATAATTAAAGAAGCAGAAGGAAAAGGGGAAGAAGCAATGGCAGAAGCTAAAGAAAAAGCTGAAGCGTTGTTAAAAGAAGTTGAAATAAAAGGTATTAGAGCTATAAAGGAAATGAAGGGTGAAGTGAAAGAGAAGAAAGAAAAAGATGAGAGTGAGTCTAAGGTAATAGCTAAGGAAATTGTGGATGGGGCCGAAGCAGAGAAAGAAGCTATAGAGAAGGATGCGGAGGAGATTAAAGAAAAAGCAAAAACAAAAGCTAAAGAAAAAATAAAGAAAGCGGAAACTAAAGCTGATACCATAGTTGAGGAAGCAAAAGAAACAAAAAATAAACTTCTAGGACAGTTAAGAACGTTAAGAGAAAAAATGAGGGAGGCCTTGAATGGACAACCAAAGAAAGTTAAAAAGGCTTAAAGAAGAGGCGGATGAGTTGTTTGGAGATGGAGGGACAGAACTGCTTAGAGACATTTTAAGCGCTTCTAAGCGTGGTAATGAGGAAATGGTAGAGAAATTGTCTAAAATTGATTTTAAGGGCATTACAGCGGCTCAGAAGGTGTGGTTTAAGGAATTAATAGATGTTACAAGGGACAATAAGGTAGAATTTCCTAAATCTTTTGAAGTAATTGAGAAAAATCCAGTTAAAGAAGTTGCAGTATCGAATTTAAAAGACATACCCAAACCTTTAAGCAGGGTAGAAATTACTAATTTAAAGGACATACCAACTCCCAAAGACCCACTTGAAGAAGTAACAGTAAAAAATTTAAAGGATTTGAAAATACCAAAGAAGGTAACTTTAAAGAAGCCACTTTGGTACAAGGCAATTAAATTAGGTGGGGTAAATAAAAGGATTGACAAGCTTACAAAAACCATTAAGGGTGGGGCGAAAGTTGATTTAGATGAATATAGAAATGCAAACAGACCTTTAGCAGTTAGATTGTCTAATGGGAAGAAGTTTTATAGCGCATTTATGCAAGCCATAGCTGCGGGTGGAGCGGCTTTTCCTTTTAAGAACACCCACGGCAACGCACAAGAGGCTTTGGTTGATTTGGGTGGACATTTGCAGGTTGATGTGCTTTCAGACCCAAGTTCTTCGGCGGCCACCACTCCGACAGTATTTAATACCACTCTTACCGTTGCGGATACTGAATATAGCATAGCTATCCCCACTGGCACAGACAAATTTACTTTTCAATGTCGAACCGCGTTTGATGTAAGGTGGGCTTTTGAAGCAGGAAAGGTAGCCACTTCAACGGAGCCGTATTTTACGCTTAAAGCTGGACAGAATCATTATGAGGATGGACTTAAACTTACAGGAAAGACTATTTATTTAGCGTCTTCCACCGCAGGAGTCGTTGTAGAATTAGTAACGTGGAGTTAACATGCCAATAAGAGGAATACCCGAAACACTACTTGATAGCAGATATGTAAACGTCACAGGCGATGAATCTGTTGCTGGAATTAAAACTATGACTGGTGCTTTAATCATCACCCCAACAGCAGACTCAACCTCAATACTCCAAGTAAACCAAGCAGACACCACACCAGTATTTAATGTAGATACTACTAATGCACAGACAATATTTAACGGAGTTGTAGATAAAGACGCAATTGTTCTCAAAGACGGCTCAACTAAAAAAGCATCTCTTTTATGGGGAACTAATACTGTTACCCTAGACATATTTAGTGAAGAACCAACTAACAAAATAAGTAACGGTACTTTTGAAACTGATTTAACTGGCTGGGATATTGGTAATACAGAAGAAACAGATGCTAATGGAGATTGGGTTTTAGTACCTGGAAACCCAGACTTTGGTACGGGTGGTGCGTTCTACGTAATGAAATATGAAGCCAAGTATGACTCTAGTGGTGACGGACAAGGTAATACAGCCGTTGAGGCTAGTGCCGAAGCTGATACTGGTTTGGGGCTAGATTATCGTGACCTAACTTTTGATAGCGCCAAAGTAGTTTCTACCGCAAATGGCGCTCCAATTGTCCATATTACTCAAACTCAAGCCTTAACATCATGTCCGACTGGTTACCATTTAA
>CAZWIR010000070.1:0-2105 GCA_964634315.1 uncultured Planctomycetia bacterium
ATACTATTGTTCGTAATTTAGTAAAGTTTGCTATGCCTTCGGAAATTAAAACCGAAAAAGTAACTCCTCAAGAGTTAATTAACGATACCATTTCCTTGCTTAAGTATCAAAGTTCTTTAGTTAATGTAGAGATTACTACTGAGTTTAGCAAGGAAAATATCCATGTTGATATCGACAAGAATCAGATGCAGCAAGTTTTATTCAATATATTTGTGAACGCTATTGACGCTATGCCTAATGGTGGCGATATAAATGTCAAAACTTACTATGCTTCCGGAGAAGAGTTCTCTCGAGGCGAAAATGTTTGCGTAATCGAGGTAGCTGATACCGGAGAGGGCATAACTAAAGAGAACCTTCCCAGGCTCTTTGAGCCATTTTTTACCACTAAACGGGATAAAAAAGGTACTGGTTTAGGGTTGGCAATGTCTAAGACAATTGCTGAGAATAACCATGGTTCTTTACTTGTTGAAAGTGAGCTTGGTAAAGGTACTACGCTTAGGGTTGTTTTGCCTCTTACTTAGAATAAAAACCCTTGCCTTGACATAGTTATAGCCGGTGGTATTATCAAAAGGAAAGGAGAGATATGAAGAAGAAAAAGATATTAATTATTGATGATGAAGAGGATTTGACCTTTTTTGTAAAGGCTAATTTGGAGTTAGTTGGAAACTATGAGGTTATTACAGCTATTAGCGGTAAAGAAGGGGTAGCTATTGCTGTTTCTGAAGATGTGGATATTATTCTTCTTGATATTATGATGTCGAAGATGGATGGTTTTGAGGTTTTGGATAAGATAAAGAAAAACAAAGGAACTTTGTCTATCCCAGTGATAATGCTTACTGCTAAGGGTGATATAGAGTCAAAGATAAAAGCTGCCGGTTTGTATGACGAAGACTATATTGTAAAGCCTGTCCAAATAGAAATTTTAAAAGCTAAGATAGAAGAAGCATTAAAGAGAAGAGGATTAGAATAAAGAAAGGAATAAATTGCTATGGATGAGAAGAGAGGGTTTATGAGATTTCAGGTTTCTTTTCCCTTAAAGTTCCTTCAAGAGAAGCTTCCTTTAGCAGCTAAGGGAGTAGTTAAAGACATAAGTATGAATGGGTTAAAGGTTGTTTTAGATAGGGCTCGGCAATTTCTATCTGAAGATTTAAGTGACTTTTATCTTACCTTGTCTAACGATAAGGTGTTGGAGCTTTCCGGTGAAGTGGTATGGCAAAAAGATTATCCTAACAGAAGAGAAATAGGGATTCGGTTCGCAGGCATCCCCGATGGCCATAAAGAAGATATCTACAACTATATTTTTAAATACCATCGTCAAGAGCTAACCCAGAAATGGTGGCAGATGTAGCGCCTTCCTAAATTACTATCTTCCTTTTTAGAGTATTTTAGAAAAGAAATGAAAGAACCGTTTCAAATTGTATTTGATGACGATTATCTAATCGTGGTTAATAAGATAGCTAAGGTTTTAATCCAGGCTTCTAAAAAGGACGCCAAGCAGACACTAACCTCACTTCTTAGGCGCCAAAGAGGCTATAAGGTTTTCCCTTGCCACCGTTTAGATCGAGAGACTACTGGTTTGGTAATTTATGCTAAAAGTCCAGAAGTGCAGGGAAAGATTGCTGATCAGTTTAGGCGGAGAGAAGTTAAGAAAAAGTATATTGCTTTTGTTAAAGGGAATCTTAAAAAAAGAAGTGGGGTTTGGGAAGGGGAGATCATTGATCGGGAAGGTAAGATTTTTGCTGAGAAGAGTAAGCGAGCAAAGACTTTTTATAGAGTGCTAAAAGATTTCTCAGGCTGGAGTGTTTTAGAACTATCTCCGAAAACCGGGCGAACTAATCAGTTAAGAATACAATTAGCAAAGATCAATCATCCGATATTAGGAGAGGATAAATATGCTTTTCGGCGTGACTTTAAGATTAAGTTTAAACGTTTAGGCTTGCATGCTTTTTATTTAGATTTTACCCATCCGGTAAGTCGGCAAAAAGTTACTTTAGAGATAGGTTTAGCTTTAGATATGAGTGAGTTTTTAAATTTTTCAAAAAGGGTGGTATAATCTAGATAAGGAGAACCAGGATGAAGAAAAAAATATACTACCATGATACTGA
>CAZWIR010000070.1:2205-4916 GCA_964634315.1 uncultured Planctomycetia bacterium
ATAGAAGTGGTATTTTTGAACCAAAAAATGCAAGTAGTAGAGATCCACGAGGAGTTGGGACCAAGAAGGGTAGTTTTTTCTACTTCTGCTTCTATTGCTGTGGAACTTCCCGCTTGCAAGACCTCCGCTGATACTTTGGAAATTGGGGATATTTTAGAATTGACCCCCTAAGACACTCTCGCCCAGATAAATAAAGGCCTAAATCTAAATTGTGTTGACTGAAAGCCTATTTTAGTTTAAGATAATCTTACATTTTAGCGGCTATAATAGGTATATATTATATAGGAGAAGTTATGTCGAAAGGAGTAAAGGTAGCAGTATTAGGAGCTACTGGGTTTACCGGAGAGAAATTAGTAGATATCTTGCTGGGTCATCCCCAAGTAGATATTACTTATTTGGCTTCGCGAACACCTAAGACTGTCGCCTACAAAACACTTTTTCCTAATTTTGCTGGTAGGACCGAAGCTGTCTGTGAGCCTCTTGATATTAACAAGGCTTTGGCTAAGGGTGATTTTTTCTTTCTCTCTTTGCCCCATACAGTTTCCATGGAGTTTGTTCCGGCTTTGCTTAGGGCTGGTAAAAAAGTAGTTGATCTTTCTGCAGATTATCGGCTTAAAGACGCTGCCTTATACCAACAGTATTACAATACTGCCCATAAGGATCAGGAGAATCTAAAGAAAGGAGTCTATGGATTAGCTGAAATTTACAAAGATGAGATTTCTAAGAGCAGCTTGATAGCTAATCCTGGTTGTTATCCTACTTCAATTATTTTAGCGCTTTTTCCCTTGGTTAAGGAGGGAGTGGTAGAGGGTAAGATTATTGTAGATTCCAAGTCAGCAATTAGTGGAGCTGGTCGTGCGACTGCTTTGAAATATCAAGGTATGGATATCCCTAATAATTTTTGGGCTTATAAGCCTTTTATCCACCAGCATACACCAGAGATACTTAGCGTGTTGGAGGAGGCTAGTGGAGAGAGCATTGATTTTTCTTTTATTCCCCATGTTGCTGGAATGAAAGCCGGAATATATTCTACAATCTACCTTAACTTTAACAAGAAAGTTAGTGAGGATGGTATTAAGAATATTTATCAGAAATACTATAAAGACTCTCCCTTTGTGCGGATAAAGGAAGATTTACCTAAGCTAGGAGATGTAGTGGATACAAATTTTTGTGATATTGGATTTGCTTTGAATTCATCAGGTAAAGAGGCAGTTGTGGCTTCTTGCATTGATAACCTAATCAAGGGTGCAGCTGGTTTAGCAGTACAGAATATGAATATAATGTTAGGTTGGGATGAAACTATAGGATTAAAATAATGTTACCAAAAGGATTTTTACTTTCAGGGATACATTGTGGGATAAAGAGGAAAAGATTAGATTTGGGTTTAATATACGCCCAAGAGTCCTGTAAGGCTATTGGTCTATTTACAGCTAATGTTAACCCTGCGTATTCGGTTACTTTTTGTAAGAAGAATATTAATAACCCAATAAAAGCAATTTTAGTAAATAGTGGTAATGCTAATTGTTATTCCCATAAAGGGGGTTTAAAAGATACTGAGAGCATTGCTTCAAAGTTAGCAAAAAAGCTGGGAGTAAAAATCTCGAATATACTTTTTGCATCTACAGGTATTATTGGGAAAAAGTTACCTAAATACAAAATTGTGAAAGGCTTTGACGAGTTGATAAAAAAGTTAGGTAAAAGTGTTGGTAGCTTTTCTCAGAGTATTCTTACTACTGATACTTCTGCTAAAATAGCTAAAGCTCAGGTTGCTGGAGCTACCATATTAGGTTTTGCTAAAGGAGCGGGAATGATTTGTCCTAATATGGCTACGATGTTAGGTTTTATTATTACCGATGTTGATATGAGTGAAGCCTTATTAAAGAAAATAGTTAAAGAAGCAGTAGACTCAAGTTTTAACTCTATAAGCGTAGATGGTTGTATGAGTACTAATGATACAGTATTTGTTGCAACAAGCGCAAAAGTTCCTTTAAAGAACAAGAGTCAAATAAAAGCATTTAGCCGAAAGTTAAAAGAAGTTTGTCTAACTCTAGCTAAGATGATTGTTAAAGATGGTGAAGGAGCAAGCAAATTTGTTGAGATAGAGATAAACAACGCTAAAAGTAGCGCTGAAGCTAGGAAAGCTGGGATGTCTTTAGCAAATTCTCCGCTGTTTAAGTCTGCCCTCTATGGAGCTAATGCTAATTGGGGCAGGATTATCTCAAGCTTAGGCCAGGTTGGTATTAAGGTTGGAGAAAATATCTCTATTAAATCTACATCTTTGAAGAAGAAGGAAGTAAAGATAAACATAGATTTAAAGAGGGGTAAAGCAAAGGGTGTGGTATATACCTGTGACTTAACCCCGGAGTACGTTAAAATTAATGCTGGTTACAGCTAAGTCCTGACTTTGTCAGGGCAATTCGCACTTGTCACTTATGTTCATTTTATTCCATAAGTGACGTGCTCATTGGAGGAAAAATGGTACAGGAAGCTATAAAAAAAGCTGATGTTTTAATTGAGGCACTGCCTTACATAAAGAACTTTCACAAAAAGATATTTGTTATCAAATATGGTGGTTCTATTTTAGGTGAGGAGAGGGTTCGTAAATGCGTTCTTGAAGATATTGCTTTCTTAAGGTTTGCCGGGATTAGACCGATTATTGTTCACGGTGGCGGGCCTAACATTACTGAAGAGCTAAAAGAGCGCAAAATTGT
>CAZWIR010000071.1:0-1314 GCA_964634315.1 uncultured Planctomycetia bacterium
AAGAAGACATACATCTACGCTAATCCTGGATGTAGTCATAGAAATTTCTACCGCTATGGCCCAATAGAAGAGGATGAGGATGTTGACGTTGACTTAATAGATGGTGATGGAATTACTACCGGTAAGTGGGAAGAGGTTCTAGCAGTTCCCAGTTCTCTTTATTTTTATTGGCATTATTTTTATGGAAACTCTTTTGGATATCCTGGCCCAGGAGCAGATTCTCTTTATGCTTCACCTGGCACCAATGATACTAACGGATATGCCTATAGATTTCTGCGTTATGATTTAGCCACTGATAACTGGACACCGCTTAGTCCGTTCCCTTTTGCTGCAGCATTTAGTTGTATTGCTGCTACCCCTTCAAAACTTTTTATAGTTAATTACTATGGACACAATAATTTCTGGAGTTATGATTATGCTGCTGATACCTGGAGTGATCCAGTAACCAATGCCCATGGCGATGAGCTTGGTAATATGGTAGTTGATGGTGAGGATAATATTTATATGTTTTTTGGAGAAGATGACTCTGATCTGCCTTCGCATGTCTGGGTCTATAAACCTTCAATAAAACGCTGGACTGATATTATCAAAATGCCTTTTCCTATTGCTCCGGGAGTAGCTGCAGAGTATTTACCTATTAATAATTCTATTTATTGTACCGAAGGCCGAGGTTCTGGAAATATCTATCGTTATGAGCTAGATACTAAAACCTGGCTATTGGATGTAAACGGAAAGTCTCCTTTAAGTAGTGGAGGTGGCCCTTTCTATAGAGGAACCCAGCTTACTAATGACGGAACTTATCTTTATGCTACTACCGGCTCGGGTCGTGTTTTTAAGAGGTATAGATTAGAAACCTCTACTACTCCTTATAATGATGGTTGGCAAGACTTAGCTCTTCTTTCGGCAAATCATAGTAATCGGATAAATGGCTTAGAATACGCTAAAATTGGGAATGATACAGGTAAAATTTACTTCTTACCGGGAGATAATGAAGAGGATTTTTATGTATGGGAGATGCCTACATTAATTAGTGAGCCTGGTGAATGGAAGAAACAAGGGTTAGTCGGAGATACTGACGGTTTAGGGCTTTCCGGTTTTCCTACTTACTACGGAGGTTCTCTTAGTTATCCTGGTCGGGGGGATTATATCTATTGTATTCCCAAAGGATTACTTGCTAACATATTTCGTCTCGATATTTCCATAGATAATAATAAAACTTGGCAAGCGCTTAAAAATTTACCTATAGATATAGCTGAGAATGCTACTTCTATTGTCGCTACCAGTGATGAACCTTGGCTTTATGTATATAACCAG
>CAZWIR010000071.1:1414-4914 GCA_964634315.1 uncultured Planctomycetia bacterium
GGAACATTAATTTGGCCGGGAACTGGTGAGTATATGTTTGCTACTGACGGTGGAGGAAGAGAACTTTCTAAATACTATGCTTTTTGTTTTGGTGACTATACCTCAAGCATTAAAGAGGTAGGAAATCACTCTAGCTGGGGCCGAATGGTCTGGGAATATCAGGATGATGCCGGTTCTACTATCGCTGCTGTACGTAGTGGAAACGATTCTGGTTTATCCGACGCCATAGATTGGTCATTAATCCCGAGTGTTACCAATCAAACTACTATAACTTCTGCTAATCTTACTGATAAGTATGTTCAATATAGATTATCATTTGCTACTGACGATTTAGACGCAATTCCTATAGTTAAAACTGCTACTATTGAGTGGAAACGCTATCCAGCTTATGAGCAGTTGCTTTCTACGGTTGAAAATTCTGATTATGAACGTAATAGATTAACGAATATATCTTGGGATCAAAACGCTAGCGGAACCGGAACCGGAGCTGATTTAAGGCTACAGCTACGTACCCGCTTAGCTAGTCAAAGCTGGGCTAGCGATGACGATGGATGGTTAGGCCCGGATGGAAATATAACTTATGAGTATAATTTTAATCAGACTACTGCTGATGATTATGCTATTGCTCCTGAGATTAAGATGAATCTTACCAACGTTAGTTTATACAAAGACTTAGAGAATTTTGCTTATTCTCAGGAAGTAGTTATTGATAATAGCTCAGGTGGCGAAAGGACAAAGGCTATTTACGGGTTAGTTATTCCTGAAAGCTTTACTCACTTTTGGGATACAGTTCGCGATGATGGCGCAGACATGAGGTTTTATGAGGTTATTAGTGGTAATGCTGTTAAGTTAGATTATTATTTGGCAGAATTTGATTATAACGGTAAGGCAGTTAATGTTAATATTGAAATTCCTTTTGTTGCTGCTGGAACAGTAAAAGAGATTTACCTTGCTTATGGAGCTCCTGATGCTCAAAGTCAAAGTAATATCAGCCTTTGGTATGACCCTCCTTCACAAGATTTACTAGCGGCTTGGCATTTTGATGAGAATGGCGGAGAAACTCTTAACGATGCTATTGGCAGTGCCAATGGTACCCTGTATAACTATCCTCAGTGGGTTAATGGAAAATTAGGCACAGCTTTAGAATTTGACGGTTTAAACGATTATGTAAAGATTCCTTATCCGTCAGTTTTTCGCCGAAATACACCTTTTACCTGGTCAGTTTGGATGAAGCCGACAAAACCGATTACCAGTCATACTTATTTTATGAACTATTGTTGGTTTGTTCCTTACGGGTGGGCAGCCCAAGGTAATAATAGAATTAGATTCAGATTTAAAACCGGTACTACTGGTGATTATACTTATCATGAACGTTATACCAGCCACGGGGTAATTACTCCTTTTGAGTGGAACCATCTCATACTTAGCTATGATGGAGAATATGGCCGTGTTTATGTTAATGGCGTAGAGAAGGGAAATATACTTGTGGATGGTACGCTGATTATTGAAAACCGCAATGTTTACTTTGGTTCCGAGTATGGCCGTTACTATAGCTACAAGGGTCTTCTTGATGAAGCCCTTTACTATGGTCGGGCAATTGATGATGCGGAGATTAAATGTTTAGCTACCGGTTTTAGTACTGACAATGATGATATTTATATACCAATAGGCCAAGAAACTGGTGACTCTCTTGCCTTTTTGGGTTGGTTATATAAGAGGCCTTTAGAGGTAAATAATTCCGGAGCCTCTAATATTGGTAATGAAGTAATTGGGCTTACAATTGATGATTCTTTTTCTGGATTTTGGCAGAATATTGCCGCAGATCCTGACGGAGTAGGTCCCGAGAGAGCAGGCAATGATATAAGATTTCTTGATCAGGATAATTATACAAGTTTAGATTATTACTTAGAGTTAATTGATACTGTAGCCAAGACAGCTGTAGTTTGGGTAAAGATACGTAATGATAGTCCAGTTCCGGCTGGTTCAAGTAAGATCATATACCTTTATCATGGCGGACCTGGGCTTTTAAGCGGAAGTAATAAGAGCATTGTAGAAGTATTTCCTGTATATGAGTTTGACAATTCTGAGCCTCTTATTGATAAATTTGATTTAAGCGGAAATGTGGTTGGCTTTACTCTTCCTGATGGACATCTTATGATCGAAGGCTTTAATGATTGGACTACTTATCTTACCAGTAAAGATACTTATGATAGAGCTAATAATTTAAGTTTTAAAGCCAAGATAAAAATTCCTTTATTTACAGAGTTAGCAATTGGTTGGAAAGACACAAGTTCAGAAGTAAGCTATACGAGTATGCCTGATGCTCTTTACTTTAATCCATTTAGTTGGTATGGATATGATCTAACGCAAGTAAGTGTTTCTGAAAATGGGAGCTTAAAACCTGCATCTACCCAGTGGTTGCAGACAGGCAGCAGTGAATGGCGTACAATTAGAATTGATTTGCTTACAGAGGGGGCAAACTACTACATAGATGATACTGATAATCCCGGCCAATGGATATTACTCTGGTCAGGGACAATTGCTGGCGGTCCGATAACTACTTCGCTTAAGTTACATATTGTGCAAAATACTCAAGGTCAAATTACCTTATCTGATGACTGGGAAGTTGTAAAAGTTATGCCTGCAGAATTATCAGTTAGTATGGTTTCAGACTTTCAGGCAAACGAATATGACACTGGTGGATACTACACTAATAGGCCGGTTATCCAACCAATATTAGGTGTAATGTATGACACTACCAATGATTTGATATCTTTTGCTGAGACAGCTACTAAGGAAGATTCAGAGATAAAATATCAATTTTCTGCTGATGGGTATCATTGGTATTATTATAACAGTGCTTGGGTAGAAGTTACTGAAGGATATAATCAAGCTAACAAAGCCTCAGATATAACCAATGCTGTCTTAAACCTCTTTGAAAGTCAAGTAGCTGATGCTGGAGATTTCTATTATCGGGCCTATTTTGCAACTACTGGAGGAACCCCGGAGTTAGAGCGGATAAATATTGAGATAAGAGGAAATCCTAGTTTTTACGTTGTTTATGAAGGTACCAATATAAGTGGTTTATCGCCGTTTGCTCATACTCACACTGATTCCGTTGATGATCAGATAATGCAATATAAGATATCTTTTTACTCTGATGGTGAAAATACACCGATATTAGACAATTTAAACCTAGAGCATACTGATGCTTGGGTTAGGGTTACTAGTCCAAATACTGGCACTGAAATCTGGCCGGCCGGAGTACTTGGTGAACAATATAAGATAACTTGGGATTGGTTTGGTATTGACGAGAATACCGAGACTGTCCGAGTTGAATATAATCTTAATCACGGAGATGGCTGGGAGCTTGCTTTAGATCGAGATGGAGTTTCTGCTAATGCTGTAGATATTGGTGATGGCGGGCAGGGGAGTTTCGAGTGGCGGGTGCCTAGTGTTGCAACTCAAGAAGCCCAGGTAAGGGTAATTAGTAACGACTT
>CAZWIR010000072.1:0-4859 GCA_964634315.1 uncultured Planctomycetia bacterium
CCCCCATACATTTCGACATTCTTTTGCTACTCATCTTCTTAATCGAGGGGCAGACTTGCGAAGTGTCCAGGAGCTTCTAGGACATTCGAGCATATCTACTACTCAGATTTATACTCACTTGACTATTGATTCTCTTAAAAACGTCTATCAAAAAGCACATCCACGAGCAAAATGAAAGAAATTTTATTTTTAATTTATGATTTTATTTTTTGTTTAGGGCTTATAGTCTATTTACCCTTATATTTTGGGCGTAAGAAGATATCCTTTCGGGCCCTGAGGGAAAAATTAGGATTCATCAGTTCAAAAGAGATAAGGAAATCTATTTGGATACAAGTAGTAAGCGTTGGTGAGGCTAATCTAATTGGAAATTTAATAAAAAGGCTAAAAGAATCTCAAGATGCACCAATAATAATATCAACTACGACCTTAACAGGTAATAGAATTGCTAGAAAACGCTATTCACACTTAGCAAAGGTAATTTTCTTTCCCTTTGATATCTCCTTTGTCCTTGAAAGAGTGATAAGGATAACCAAGCCAAAACTATTTATTGCTGTTGAGACTGAAATTTGGCCCAATCTTTTTTATCGCTTGGAAAAGAAGAAAATCCCAATAGTTATTATTAACGGAAGGATTTCTGATAAGGCCTTTAAGCATTATTGCTTGATAAGACCTTTTATCAGAGGGGTTCTTAAAAAATGTGATTATATTGGTGTCCAGAATTCGCTTTACGAGAAGAGATTTATTTTTCTTGGCGCTGATCCCAAGAAAATTATTGTTAGTGGAAATATGAAATTCGAGAGCATCTCAATAGAAGAAGATAACTTACGCCAAAAGCAGAAGAAATATAAAGTTATCCTTAAAAGAGACGACAATAAACTTCTGGTTGCTGCTAGTACGCATGAGCCTGAAGAGGAAATTATAGTTAATATTTATAAGAATATTTTTAAGAGTCCAGGTGGAATTACTTTGCTAATTGTTCCACGTCATCCTGAAAGGGTGCCACAAATTGAAAAGATTATTCGTTTAGCGAGTTTTAATCCGGTAAGAATGAGTAAGGTTGGTGAAAACCTTGGAGATAAGAGAAATATCTTTATTGATGATACTATAGGGGAGCTAATATATTTTTACAGTATAGCTGATATTTGTTTTGTTGGTGGAAGCCTATCCAAGGATGGCGGACATAATATTTTAGAGCCAATATATTTTCTCAAGCCGACCATTTTTGGGCCGAATATGGATAATTTTTCTGACATTGAAGAGATTGTTTTGGGAAAAGGTGCTGGGATTAAGATTAGGACCCGAGAAGAATTAGGTGAAGTGTTGTTAGGGCTGGTGAGCGATACAGCATTAAAGAATAATCTCCGTAATCGCTGTCAGGAAGTTTTTGAAGGTGAAAAAAAGAGTCTAAATAATAATTTAGATATAATTTTAAAGTATTTATCAAGAAGCTAAGTAAAAAATTACGGCAATGGTAAAAATAAAGAAGTGGTATTTAGAGCTGTTAGAGAAGGATCAGAGAAATATTTTCGAATCACTTTTTTTCCTTTTGCTTTGTTTTTTTTCTTTTGTTTATGGAATAGGTGTATTTTTTAGGAATCTACTTTATAAGATAAAAATTATCCCAAGCTTCCTTTCAAAGGCCAAGGTTATTAGTGTTGGTAATCTTTCCTGGTCTGGTTCCGGCAAGACTACTCTGAGCTTATGGCTCTATGAGCATTTATCATTTAAATATAAAGCGGCTATCTTGCGTCGAGGCTACGGTCAAGACGAAGGTAAGCTACTTAAAGAGAAGACTAATGATGTTTTTTCAGAGGCTAAGAGAAGTAAGTTAGCTAAAGGATTAGAAAATTCCTTTGACCTTTTTATCCTTGATGATGGCTTCCAGCATCGAGGTTTAGCCAGAGACGTAGATATTGTTATGATGAGTTCCAGAGATTTTCAGAAGAAACCGAGGCTGATTCCAGCTTACTTCTTCCGTGAACCTTTAAGCTCTTTAGGGCGGGCTGATATTTTACTTCTTAATTATAAGGAAGAGATGAAAGATGCCGAAGTTATAAAAAATTCAATTTTAAAAATTGCCCCGCAACTTAAAATATATTTTTCTAAATATTCTAATAAAGGTTTTCTGGATTTAAAAGGGAATAAATTTAAAAAGGACTTTTTGTCTGGGCGAAAGCTGGCGGCTTTTACTGCTATAGGCTATCCCCAAGGATTTTTTAATAAGTTAACCGAGCTTAATCTAGACATTGGCGAAAAAATAATTTATCCTGATCACCATGAGCTAAGTAATGATGAGTTTAAGAGCTTAGAGGATGATTTAATAAGCAAAGAAATAAATAATCTAGTAATTACTCATAAGGATAAGTACCATTTGCCCTGCTGGGAGAGTAAGTTAAATATTTTTATTTTAGAGGTAGAGTTAGAGATAGATAACCAGGCTGAGTTTCTAAAGAGTATAGAGACTAAGCTGGCAAGGGCAGATAAGCGATGATGTATTATTTGGTAAAACTGATAAGAAAAGCATTACTTAAGCTACCTTTGGGAGTTTCTCTTTTCTTGGCTAGACTAATTGGTTTAGTTTTCTATCTTAATGGACGTAAACGGAGAGTTGCTTTTAGGAATATTAAAATTGCCTTTTCTGAAAAAACTAATTATCAGGTACTTTCAATCTTAAGAAGGAGTTTTGGTTACTTTGGTCTGACAATCATCGAGCAGCTAATTGTTTCGAGGATATATAAAAATGTAACCCTAAAAGAAAAAAAGAGCGAATATCCTGAAGGAGGTATATTTGTAGGGATTCATGCAGGTAATTGGGCGCTATCTACTGCTTATTGGGCTCGGAGATATAAAATTGCTATTTTTGCTCAACAACAAAAGCATAAGAAATTAGATAAATTCTTGAATGAGTTACGCCAGAAAGAAAAAATAAAGGTATGTTTTACCGTAAAGGAGTTGATCAAATGTATACGCCAGGATTATATGATTGGGGTGGCAGTAGACCAAGGTGCTGAGGCAGATGCTTTAGAAATCGAATTTTTCTCCCAGTTAGTTCCAACTCCTAGGGGGGCGGTTTATCTGGCCAGAAAATTCAATAAAAAGATATATGTTAGCTTTTGCCGACGCCAGAAGAATTTTTCTCATTTACTTGAGGTGAGTAAGCCTATAGATGTTGAGGGTAGAGATGATAGAGAGGTTTTAACCGAAATAAATAAAATTTATGAGGATTTTTTAAGGAAGTATCCTTGGGAGTATTTCTGGTACTACAAACGTTTTAAACATAAGGTAAATCGCGATATCTTAGTTTTAAGTGATGGTAAGCCTGGTCATCTTAAGCAAGCAAAAGCTCTATTATCCTTATTGTCGCAAGAGAGTCCACAGATACGAAGTAGGATTATTGAAGTTAAGTATAAGTATTGGTTTGGAAGGATATTTGCCGATATCATAGCCTTTTTTGCTGGGAGGAATTGCCTTAGTTGTGGAACCTGTTTAACCTATCTAGTTGATAAAAAAACTTGGCAAGAACTAGATAAGACTTATGCAGACATTGTAATAAGTGCCGGAAGTTTTATTGCTCCAGTGAATAAGTTATTTTCTTCTTATATGGGAGCGAAATCAGTTACAATTTTACGTCCAAATATACCTTTGCGAAAATTTGACCTAGCTATTATTCCTGAGCACGATCGGATACAAAACGATAATGCTGTAATGATTAAGGGAGCGTTATTTTATCCAGATGGTCTCGAAGAAAAAGTAAAAAACTGCCGAAAGTTTTTTAGCTTAAGCAAAGACAAAAAGGCTTCTTTCTTTCTTGGCGGGCCGATTTCAGAGAGAGGAGAGTTCGGTGAGAACTTGAAATTTTTTATCCCTAAGCTAAAAGAATTTTCTTTAAAAGAAGGATACAAGATTCTTATTAGTACTTCTCGACGCACCCCCCCCGAAGTTGAAAGCTACTTAGAGAAAGAATTAAAAGGTTTCGCGAACCTAGAAGCTTTAGTTATAGCTAATAAAAATAATTATGATTTTGTTTTTGAAGGTTTTGGCGGTTTAGCTGATGTTGTTTTTGTTAGTAGTGAGAGCATCTCTATGGTTTCAGAGATAGCATCTTTGCAAAAGCCATGTGTTTGTGTTTTTCTGGAGCCTGAAGACGATAAGCGTAAAGTTTTTTTGAGGTCAATGAAAGAAGAGATTTCTTTTTTAAGAAGACCGTACAATATAAGCTCAATAGAGCTAAAAACTTCGCTGATTTTCGATAAGAATAAAGAGCTAGTAAAAAAAGCTTTGGAGAAATTACTATGAGAGTAATGCAAATTCTTCCTCGAATGCGGGTTGGTGGTGTTGAGAGGGGAGTATATGACCTGGCTAAGTTCTTTAAGGAAAAGGATATCACTACTGTTATTGTTAGCGGAGGAGGTCAACTTGCTAATGAGTTAGAAGCCGAAGGAATAAAACATTACACACTACCGGTTTATAAAAAATCACTATTAGGATTACTTCTTATTCCTAAGTTAAGGAAGATTATCGAAGATGAAAAAATAGATATCATCCACGCTCGTAGCCGGGTGCCGGGTTGGATAGGTTTTTTTGCTTCTCGTTCCAGTCTCGCTCACTTCATTACCACAGCTCATGGAATTTATAAGAGTCGTTTCTTTAGCGAAGTTATGGGATGGGGAAAGTTTGTTATTGCTCCTTCTCGGGTAGTTGCCCGCCATATGCGTGATAGATTTGGGGTATTAGAAGATAAGATAAAGATTATAAGTCGGTGGGTTGACTTAGATAAGTTTAAGTTTACTGACTATAAAACTCGTAAAGAAAGCAATTATATTGTTAGTGTTGGCCGGATTTCCTCAAGCAAAGGCTAC
>CAZWIR010000073.1:0-4854 GCA_964634315.1 uncultured Planctomycetia bacterium
ATAACCAGTGCATAATCTACCTACTCTCCCATTTAAGGGCGCTTTCAACAGTCCCTTTACTCACACCTAACCTTATAGCGATTTCCTTGATAGAGAGGCCTAGAAGGTGTAATTGTGTTGCTTTTCGGGCTAGTTTTTGGTATAAAGAGAGTTGTTTAACGGGTAATATCTTAATATTGGCGGTGATTTGAGCTGCACATTCGACATACTCAGTATTCCCTTCGGTCACGGTTCGAATTGGTTGCAACCGCGTCCGTGTCTTTTTTTAGCATTTCCAACCTACTTTCATTCAATAAGTTATAACTCCAGTTTAAAGTTAATGCTTTCTTGTGCCCATTTTGTGCCTACCAAATTAGCCTAACAAGTGATATAATAATTGTTAATGTTGGAAGCAATATAGGAAGGGGAAGAAATAAGGAGGGCTCATGAAGAGGCTGTTTATTCTAATTGTTATATCAGTTATATTGTTAAGGACCGTTTCAGATGCACACACTAAATTTTGAAAACACCCTACCCTTTCACTTTTCTATCCACATATATAAGTTAGGGTGATATAATAATGTTGGGTGGAACCCACATATTAATTGTTATGTGTAAATAATAAAACATTTACGAAAAATAGGAGATAAAGATGAAAAATAATTACAAGATAATCGTAGGAAAAATATTAAACTCTATAGGCCTCACAAGCAATCTGTTGCTACTTTTTTATATGTTCGGACTATTTGGATACATAATAAATATATTTCCTGATGGAGGTTGGTCAATTATGTTCATTCCTATGTTTACGCTTCCACCAATTTTATTATTGCCTGGCGAAAAACTATCATCGTGGAGTATAAAATTCAAAAAAATTAATATCAGTATACTTCTAACATTACTGTTTTTTGAGATAATAGATCTAATATTTTATTACCACTGGATACTTATTCCACCAATGGTTATAACTACCCTTTTATTGATACGTTTTAGAAAAATAACTATAAGATAAAAAATACATAACAAATCACTCCACCGGGCCACACCCACATTATTCCAATTTGACCTTTACTATCTTAGATAGTATCATATTTCATAATCACAAAGGCGCGGATATGGAAGAAATAGGTTAAAATTTAGGAAGGGGGGGGGAAAAATGACAGGCATAGCAGTTATTATAAAAAGTAAAAGAAAGGAGGAGAAATGAAAAAATTTATATTTTCTTTAATTGTCTTTGTTTTGCTTACCGCTAGTATTGCATATTCAGAAAATTTTGCTGTGGAATTTAATAATATAGGGTTAAAATATTTCCAAGAGAATCATTATGATCTGGCTTTAGAAGCATACCAAAAGGCTTTAAATATTGAGCCTAATTACACTAACGCTCTTTATAATATGGCTGGAGTTTATTTAAAAATTAAAGAATTTGATAAAGCGATTGAGAAACTTGAGAAAGTAGTTTCTCTTAAGCCAAACGATGGAGATTCATATTATCATTTGGCAGCTGCCTATTATTATTCAGGTAAATATAATGAAGCAATTAGAAATTACGACAAATCACAGTTTCTTAATTTTGAGCCAGAAAGAACAGAGTTGCTCGGGGATTTGCTTGAACCGCTTAGATACAGAGAAATTGATTTTAAATACTCGTCGTTACTAGATAAGAAAGCAACGAAAATAGCCATAAAGATAAAAGGTTTTATTACTACCAGTGACCTTTTGATTAAAGATACGCTTAATAGTTTAGAGCCTTTTGCAGGCGTTTCTAAAAAAGGAATGTTCCAAAACGTTGAGATAAGATTCTTGGGCCCGTTGTCTGAAGAAAAAGGGGTAGAAAAATTATGGATTTTGCGATGGGATGATAATACACAAAAAACATTCCGAGTGACATATTTAGAATCAGATGTTTTAGGAACAAATATTTTAATTACAGAGGAACATCTTAACAAATTAAAGACCCAATAATTACCCATCCCAAAGCGACTATAGGGAGCCTCTCGAGGAACGAGGAGTAAAGGAGCAGTTTAAATAAGGAGGAATAATGGGGAAGAAAAGGTTAAAGAAAATTATAATCCTTTGTATCATAGTAATTTTATTGGCGGCTTGTATTGCTCTAGACCGCTTTTATACCGTTAAGTTTAATGTGGATGGTGCTCTTCTGCGGACATGCAATAGGACTAGTTATAAGGGGATTGAGATTTTTGTTGGTAAATATTATTTTGACATATATGAGACCTGGGAGACTGCTAAAGGTGGAATAACTGCGAAGAAACTTTTTCGTATAGGTAAGTAGGAAGGGAAAGAAAAGGTAGGAGGGATTATGGAGAAGAAAGAATCAGTAAGGCTGAGTCTTTTAGGAGTCAGAGGAGCAACTATATCTTTAAGCACCTTTTTGTTTGCACCTTTCCAAGCCTTAGCTCAAACTGGGGTTGAGGGCGTTAAGAAAGTTGCCGCTGAACAACTGAATACAGCTAAAAACTTACTTAGTATGATAATAGAATTTTTTGTAAAGTATAGCTTTCAAGTTTTAGGCGGAGTTATAGTTATAGGCATAGGTTGGTGGGTTGCAAAATATGTTAGCAATCTAATCAAAAATTTGCTTGGAAAGAAGAATATAGATGTCACTGTTATTAAATTTCTCGTTGGAACAGTTAAGCTATTAATAATAACTTTTGCTATTGTTGTGGCATTAGGTAAATTCGGCATTGAAATAGCACCTTTAATTGCTGCGGTTAGCGTAGCTGGTTTTGGACTGAGTTTCGCTTTACAAGGACCTTTGTCTAACTATGCATCAGGAGCTACATTAATTTTTACTAAACCCTTTAAGGTCGGTGATATTATTGAGGTAGCTGGCGTTGTGGGGGAAGTTCGTGATATGAAATTACCGCGAACTGAACTTAAGGCTGTAGATGGAGAAACAATTGTTGTACCCAATAAGCATATAGTCGGAGAAATAATTCAAAATTATTCAAACTCAAAAAGAATAGATATCAATGTAGGCGTGAGCTATAAAACTAATGTTCAGAAGGCAATCGCTACAGTAACTAACGTTATAGAGGGGGATAAGAGAATTTCTAAAATTAAGGAACCAAAGGTTGGCATATCAGAATTTGCTGACTCAAGTATTAATATTTATGCGAGGGCTTGGTGTAAACAGGATGATTACTGGGATGTTATGTTTGGTGTAAATAAGAAAATTCTTGATGAATTTAATGCCAACAATATTGAAATTCCATTCCCTCAGACAGATGTACATTTGTATAAAGAAAAAATTTAATCTCTATTGGAGAAAGTATTATTTGACTGGTGTTCGATTCTTAGTGTAATATATCTAAAATAAGGAGGTGGGTTATGCAAAAGGTGTCTAAAATGTTTGCTGTAGTTATTGTAGCAAGCTTAATGCTAGCTGGATGCAGTGGAGGGGTGAGTGAAGGCAAACCAATATCAGAGGTAAAAGAAGAAGCACAAAAAATGGCTGTAGACCAACTTAAAAGTGTTGTGGCTAAATACCAGAAGGCAGTTGAGTCAAAAAAGACTGAAATTAATGCTTTGAAAGAAAAATTGAAGGAAATCCCTGTAGTAGAAATGTTAGGCGATGAGGCAAAAAAAATAAAAACTGAGATTACTAGTGTTACTAAATCCATAAACGCACTCACACAAAGACTAAAAGTTTATTCGCAAGCAATTACAAGTAAACAGTAATTTAATAACCTATCAGACGTATTTAATTACTATAATTAGATGTGTCTGATAGATTTCTTCTATAAGTTAATAGTGTGATGATTGTAAATTTCTTTAATGATATTTATTTTGCATTAAAATTGTGTCCATCCAAGGCAAAAATAGGGGAAACTAAAGTCTTTTTTATTTTTGTCTTTTCTAAGATAATAAGTTAAAAGATTACGTAATAATTCAGAAAAGTTGAAAATTAATAGAAGGAGGAATGATGGAAAAGGTATATAAAACAGGGATGTTGGTTTTAGTGATAGTTATCTTCGTATCATTTTTTCTTCCTTGGATTAGTGTAGAGTCAGCAGCTGTTGGTGGAATTTCAAAGTTGCTAACAGGAAAGGAACAAGCTAGAATTGATTCGATTAGCGGATTCAAGGTTCCGATTCTTGCAAATAGCGATGAGTCTCGCCTCATGATTAGTATTGTTAAAATATTTAATCCCAATGTTAAGAATGTCGACAAAAAAAGTTGGCTTATTTGGTTAGTGCCAGGTCTTGCTATAGTTTTGTTTATGCTGAGACGTTTTTTTGAAAATAACAAATGGTTTTATCTTGCTGTTGGATTGTTGGGGACTTTTATATTTGGTGTCGCAGTATTTAAAATTACTACCACCGATTTAGATAAACTTATCCTAAGGGTTAATATAGATTTCGGGCTGTGGCTTCTTTTAATAGGCTATTTCAGTATAGGTATTCTTAACCTGATAAGATTTGTTAGTTTAATAAAAAAGAAGGGGTAAAGGAGCAATTTAAGTAGTTGTGTGCCCAAACTGTGCCTACCTTATTCCAAAACACTGGTAAACAACCGGATAGTATAAAAGTTGTATCTATAAAGCATTTATGATATAATCATTGATAAATAAGGAGTATTGAATTTACACCTGATAGAATCCTTTTCCCCCCCCCGTTTTTATTTTTATCATTTGTAACCACCATATATTCAATAAGTTACAGTATGATCCTGGCTATTAATTCGGGCGAGATTTTTTTTAATTTATAGGGGTCTAAATAGGATACTAAAAGAAGTAGGTTTTTGATGAAAGAAGATTATAGTCAATTAAAGCTAGAGGTTGAAGCCGGTGTTTTTACGCAGTGGCAGGAAGTAGATGTTGTGGTTTATGATTTTACCGATATCGGTGTTAAA
>CAZWIR010000074.1:0-4800 GCA_964634315.1 uncultured Planctomycetia bacterium
TCATTAAAAGATTTAAAATTATCAATATCTACATAAGCAAAAGAAAAAGGTGCCCCAGAGCTTAATTTCTCCTTAAGCGTATCCTCAAGGATCTTTCCTCCGGGAAGACCAGTTAGAGGGCTAGCATGAATACTATGCTTTGCCCTTCTTATTGACATCTCAATTCTTATTCGTAAGTCCAGAGGATCCGGCGGCTTAATAAGATAATCGTCTACGCCCTGTTTAAGATTTAAAAGTTGACCCCGTAAGTGACGCTTATTCATTAAGGTTATTACCGGAATAAAAGCAGTGGCAAAGTCTTTCTTTAACTTTATACAAATATCAAGTTGTTCTTTACTAGCTGACTGAACATCAACCACAACAACGTCAGGAGAAACTTTTTTGATTTCTTCAACGTCAGAACCTGGTGAAGGCGCTTTTAGGAAAACCTCATATCCCCAACCATCAAAGCAAAAATTAAGCACATCTTTAAGCTTGCTATCTGATGATACGATTAAAATCTTCTTAACTTTATCCATATAATAGAATTATATCATAAAGTTTAGGAGAATCATACAGGAATTCGACTCCTAGCCCTTATTTTTGGCTTGTTCCTTCTCCTCAATAATTTTTTTAGCAATTTCCTTGGGAACCTGAGTATACTTTTTAAAGTGCATAGAGCAGTTAGCTCTACCACTACTTAAGGAACGCATATTGGTAGCATAGCCGAACATCTCTGATAATGGAGCTTCAGCCATAATTGTCTTCTGAGTTCCCTTAGTCTCCATACCTAGAATCTTTCCTCGCTTAGAACAGACATGACCAACAAGGTTGCTGGCATACTCATCAGGAGTATTTATCTCTAGCTCCATGCAAGGCTCAAGTAATACTGGGTCACACTTCATAAAACCACTCTTAAAACAACTTCTGGCAGTTAGCTTAAAAGCTAGCTCTGAGGAATCAACATCGTGATAAGAACCATCAATTAATTTCACTTTCACATCTACTACCGGATAACCAGCGTAAGGACCTTGCTTCATGGCTTCAATAATCCCTTTCTCTACAGCTGGGATATAGTTTCTAGGAATTTTACCACCGGTAATGGCATCTTCAAATTCAAAGCCCTCTCCGGCAGCATTGGCTGAAAGCTCAATTACCACATGGCCATATTGACCTCGACCTCCACTCTGCTTTACGTGTTTATACTCCTCAGTTACCTTACCAAGAATTGCCTCTTTATAAGCTACCTTAGGTTGACCGACGATGGCATCAATTTTAAACTCTTCTTTTAATCTATCGACAATAATTTCTAAATGTAACTCACCCATTCCCGAGAGAATAGTCTCTGAGGTCTCCTCATCTATATGAGCTTTAAAGGTAGGATCTTCCTCGGCTAGCTTGGCTAAACCTTTGCTTAACTTATCTTGTTCGCTTCTATTCTCAGGCTTGATACTGATTGAGATTACCGGTTCAGAAAACTCAATTGACTCTAAGATAATCGGACTCTCAGGATTAGTAAGAGTATCTCCGGTTAAAGTACTACTTAAGCCAACTACAGCTGCAATATCCCCAGTAAAAACAGCCTCTAAATTCTCACGTTGATTGGCATGCATTTGAACAATTCTTCCAACTCTCTCCTTCTTCTCCTTAGTAGCATTATATATATAAGTTCCGGCCTTTAAGTATCCCGAATAGACTCGAATATAAACTAGTTTACCAATGTGTTGATCAGCTTGGATTTTAAAAGCCAAAGCTGAGAAAGGCTCCTGGTCTGATGGCTCACGTTGGAGCTTATTCTCTGAATCAGCAGCATCGTGACCTTGTATTGGTGGAATATCTAAGGGTGAAGGAAGATAAAAAGTTACCGCATCAAGAAGACCTTGGACCCCTTTATTTTTAAAAGCTGAACCACAAAGTACCGGAACAATATTACGAGCTATTGCTCCCTTGCGAATAGCTTTTCTCAACTCATCTTCAGTAATTAGCTTTTCGTCCTTTAAATACTTTTCAGTAAGAAGGTTATCATCAGCTGCAGCTTTCTCTACCAAAGTATGTCGATATTTACCGGAGATCTCTTTATATTCTTGAGGAATTTCCTCAATTTTAAAATCCTTTCCCAGAGTATCATCCTCATAGATACAGGCTTTCATCGTAATAAGGTCAATTACTCCTTTAAAATTATCCTCAGCCCCAATTGGAAGCTGCAAGGCTAAGGTATTAGCACCTAAATCTTTCTCAATACTTTCTAAAACTGCAAAAAAATCTGCACCTACGCGGTCCATCTTATTTACAAAAGCAATTTTAGGCACTTCATATTTATCAGATTGACGCCAAACCGTCTCTGATTGAGGCTCAACTCCTCCGACAGCACAAAACACTGCCACTGCTCCGTCTAAGACTCTTAGGCTTCTCTCAACTTCAGCAGTAAAATCTACGTGCCCAGGAGTATCAATAATGCTAATCCGAAAATCTCCCCAAGCACAAGTAGTAGCAGCCGAGGTAATAGTAATTCCTCTCTCCTGCTCCTGCTTCATCCAATCCATTTGGGCTGCCCCGTCATGGACTTCTCCGAGTTTATGAGACCGGCCGGTATAAAAGAGAATTCTCTCGGTTAAAGTGGTCTTACCAGCATCGATGTGGGCCATAATGCCTATATTTCTTAATTTAGCTAGGTCATTCTTTCTAGTTGGAAGAGACTCTTCCTTCGTTTTTGGTAAGACTTCCCCTTCGCTACGTCCCCTTTCGGGAAGGTTTCGCTCCTCAGGACTTTGCTCTGGTCGCTTTTTGGGTTTTTCTTTATCTTCTTCTACATTAGGTTCTTCTACTTTAGATTCTTCTACCTTAGGTTCTTCTACTTTAGATTCTTCTACCTTAGGTTCTTCCTGAGACTTCTCAACTTCAACTGCTGGCACTTCTTTCTCTTCTTCTTGCAACTTCTCTTCAACAACAGGAACTTCAACTACTGGTTCTACACCCTGCTCTTTAAGCTGATGAGCCAAATGCATCCGCTCTTTATCTTTCTTCTCTATTTCTTTGTCTTTTAATTCTACCTCTTTCTTGCGATTTTCTGCTTGCTGCTTTGACTCTTCACTTTGCTCAAGTAAATCGTTATAATCTTGCTTAGAAATCCACTCACTCTCTTTTTCCTTTTTCTTTAACTTAGCTACTTCTTCTTTCTGGGCTCGCAGCTGACCTACGACCCCTACCATCCTCTGATCAGTATCCTTAATTCTCTTCTCTAAAGCTCTCTTTTCATCATCCAATATTTTAATGTCTTTTTCCCGAAGCTTTGTTTCTCTCTGGACTTCTGATATTTCTCTTTTAAGATTTACATTCTTGGTAAATTCTTGGTCTAATTGCCTTTCCTTGTCTAGAAGTTTCTTTCTGGAATCTCTCACCGGACTTTTTTCTTTTTTTAAAAGATTTTGCTGATGGATAAGCCACTTTTTATTCTGCTTATTCTGTTCTTGTAATTCTGCTTCTTTTTTCCTTAAACCTTCAAGCTCTTTTCCCATAGCGCTGCTGCAAGCCTTAATCTTTTCCAAAGAAGCGACCTCAGTTTTATATCCAAAAACTTTCTTTCTTAATGACTGGCTTTTTTCGGTCAGATTTATAATTCTCTTCTCGGTAGCCCGGGCTTGAACTTTTTCCTTAGCCTTCTTTCTGGCATCCTTAGCATCTTCGCTGTTTAAAGAGTAAACAACCAGGACTATAGCTGAAGCAATAAGTATTGATGCGAAAATAATCATTATTTTTTAGAAAAGCTCATTTGACTCTTAATCTCTGGCAATTGAACGAACGATATCTTTCTTAGTAACCACGCCAACTAATTTCTCTGCCTCTACCACTGGGCAATAGTAACTGGACTTCTCAATCATAGCTGTAGCAGCATCTTCAACGCTCATCTTAGGATTTAATATAACGATATCTTTTTCTAAAATATCAGCAACTTTAGTAGCAGTAACCTTTTTTATCTCTTCCTCGTACTGCTTCATTCCAAGGGTAAGAAACCCTAAGGAAATATGTAAAAATGTAGGCAGATGTACCTTCTTATCCTGAAAGATTACACCTTCCTCCTGAACGATACCTAACAAGACACCGTTAGCATCTACTACCGGAGCACCGCTTATATTCTTCTCAACAAATAACTCTGCCAAAGCATGGACATTTGTAACTGGAGTAACAAAAATCGGATTTTTAGTCATTATGTCTTTTACCTGCATTTAAACCTCCTCAATGAGATCAGCATTTTTTCCTTGAAAAATGCTAGATCGAATTGATACTGAGGGAACGAAAGTTCCCGAAGTATCTAATTAATATCTTTTAAAATTATATCACATATTTATAAAAATCATGATATAATCTCTATATTATGTTAGAAGATAAAATTTACCAAGACTACACTCAGGCTCTTAAGGCTAAGGAAAGGCAAAAAATTGACTTCTTAAGCCTAATTCGGGCTGATATAAAAAATCAAGCTATCAACCTGAAAAAGGATAAACTTGAAGATAATGAAACTTTAGCAGTATTGAAAAAATCCCAAAAAAAACTTCAAGATGCTAAAGAAAGCATAATTAAGTCCGGACGCGCTGAGCTTCTTCAAGACTTAGAAAAAGAAATTGCAATTCTTGCTGAATACTTACCTAAGCCTCTAGAGGATACTCAACTTTTAAAAATTGTTACTGCAGTAATAAGTGAACTGGGGGCCTCTACAATGAAAGATATGGGCAAAGTCATGAAAGAGGTCTTAACTAGGGTAGGTGTTCGAGGTGATTCTAAGAAAGTAAGCAGTCTGGTTAAAGAAAAACTCACCGCTTAAAC
>CAZWIR010000075.1:0-4776 GCA_964634315.1 uncultured Planctomycetia bacterium
AGATAGTTAACCAAATTATTGTATCTACCGCCAGCACCAATCGCATCTTGAGAGCCTAGCTTATCTGAAGATATCTCAAAAACTGTATCAGTATAATAATCAAGACCTCTAACCATATATGGAGAATAAGTATGTTTAATACTTAAATCATCGAGTAAAGCAAGTAAGCTTTTGAATTTACTCTGGCAGGAATTACAAAGATGCTCTTTTTCTAGGTTCAAAGCAACAACCTCCCTCCTACACTGTTCTTTCTTACAATCAAGCGTTCGCAAAGGATTGGTTTCCAATCTCCTTTGACAATCATCACAAAGTTTATTCTTTCTGGAAACTAATTTTTCTTTTAGATATTGAGAAAACTTTACCTTATCCTCGGCACAACCAAGAGTATTTATCTTAAGTTCCCAACCACTAAGCCCAACTTCATCTAATATCTTTAAGGCTAAGGTGATCATTTCCGCATCAAGATAAAAACTATCTGAACCTATAGCTTCAGCACCAATGTGATGAAATTGACGTAGCCTACCCTTTTGAGGTCTCTCTCCTCTAAACATCGGTCCAGTGTAGAAAAATTTATGGAAATCACTACTCTTGTAAAGTGAATTTTGAAGATAATATCTTATTACCTGGGCTGTTCCTTCAGGCCGAAGCACTATATCCTTGCCTTCAACCTTAAACATCTGTCGTTCTACAATATCAGTAGCCTCACCCACACCTTTAATAAATAGGTCCTTTTCCTCTAAAATAGGCAGAATAATTTCTTTATAGTTAAAAACCCTAAAAATAGCTTTTGCCTTCTCAATTACTTCTCCAAAGACTAAACTTTCAGAAGTATCAAAGTCAGACATTCCACGAATACTAGAGTAAATCTTTTTCACTCTACTTTCCTCCTATTAATTTTAAACAAGTTAACTTTAAGGGGAAGATAATGGGGTTCATCCTAAACAGATGCAGTTATTTAATATGCTTCTTCATCTCCAGGCCAGGCTTAAAAACAACGGTATTTCTCTCAGGAACAGGCACAACTTCACCAGTTTTGGGGTTCCTACCGATTCTTTTCTTTCTTCTCTTAACCTGAAATACCCCAAAATTCCTAAGCTCAATTCTTTTACCGCTCCTTAAAGCCTCATATATGGCATCAAATGTCCGCTGCACAATCTCTTTAACCACGACCTGTTTTATCTGTGTGTCTTGGCTAATCTTTAGAACTATATCTCGCTTTCTCATGGTCTAAGTTTATCACCACCAAATTAAAGTGTCAAGGACAAGTTTCCCTCCCCCACTGCCTCGCCTATTTCCTTTAAGGCCTTCTCGTTCAAGGAGATGCAGAACTTACTACCGGATTTTATCTTCACCCCTTGGAGCTTAGAATCCTTGAAAGAAAAGAAGACTGGAGTCTGCCCCTTATGGTTAAAAAAAACACTCTTTAGGTTATTTAAAGAAATACCATTATTCTTTAAAGAAATATTTGCGCTCTTAATATAATCGGTAACCTTCTCTACCGGAATAACCTGGGAAACTAATATTTTGGGAACTTTATCTTTGGCCTCAATTTTTCCCTTTACTACTAAGATAGTTGACTCCCGGAGACAGAACGCACATTCTTCAAAAAGACGTGGAAAAATAAAAGCCTCAATGCTAGCAGTCTCATCTTCTAGTTTTAAAATTGCCATTCGCTGGCCTTTTCTGCGAGTAGTAATATTCTTTACCTTCTCTACAACTGCACAAATTATAACATCTCCACCTCGAGGATGCTCCAAAAGACGGATTATTTTCTCGCGCTGTAAGTGATTAACTAAGTTAGAGTAAGAACTTAAAGGATGTCCTGTTAAATATATTCCTAAAAGAGCCTTCTCAAAACTTAATATCTGCAGAAGCGGCCACTCTTCGACATCAGGAACACTCTCATCAACCGGGATTGAAAAAAGTCTTAATTGAGAAGGGTCTTCTTTTTTTACGTTTTTATTTAATATTTTATCTAAAAGAGCTGTCATTTGAGCGCGGCGAAGGTTAAAACTATCCATTGCCCCAGACTTTATAAGACTTTCAACGACTTTCTTATTTACTACTCGTGGATCTAATCGTCGAGAAAAATCAAAAATACTTTCAAACTTTCCTCCTTTTCTAGTTTCAATAATATTTTCTAAGGCAGCTTTTCCTACATTTTTAATAGCCATCAATCCAAAACGTATATTCCGATCATCAGTTACCGTAAAATTAGTAAAACTGGTATTTATGTCCGGAGGAAGAACCTCAATCTTCATCCGACCCGATTCATTAACATATTCTACAACCTTATCAGTATTATTGCGCTCACTAGTTAGAAGAGCCGCCATAAACTCTACCGGATAATTAGATTTTAAATATGCTGTGCGATAAGAAATTAAAGCATAGGCAGTGGAATGGCTCTTGTTGAAACCATAACCTGAGAAGTAGTCAATTAAATCAAATACCTGACTAGCTATATTTGCTGCAATATTATTCTTGCCACAACCATCTACAAATAATTGTCTTTGCTCCTCCATAATCTCTGGGATTTTCTTTCCAATAGCTTTCCTTAATAAATCGGCTCGAGACATATCAAAACCAGCCAACTTAGAGACTATTTGCATAATCTGCTCCTGATAGAGAATTATTCCATAGGTCTTTTTTAAAATCGACTCTAATTTGGGATGAATATAGGAGATACTTTTTTTACCTTGCTTTCGGTTAATAAAATCATCAACCATGCCACTACCCAAAGGACCGGGACGATAAAGAGCTAAAACAGCAATTAAATCCTCAAACTTAGTAGCATTTATCTTGGTTAAAATATCCCGCATCCCTCTACTTTCCAATTGAAAAACTCCAATAGTATTACCTTTAGCCAAAAGCGAAAAAGTCTTTTTATCATTAAGAAGAATCGTTATAATATCTATATCTATCCCCTTAGTTCTTTTGATGATCTTTACAGTCTCAGAGATTACAGTAAGAGTCTTTAGGCCTAAAAAATCCATTTTAAGCAATCCAGTCTTCTCTAAAGACCCCATATCAAAGCCAATAACAGCTTCACCTTCAGCACCTCTAACTAAAGGAACTCTGTCCATGAGGGGTTTATCGGAAATAACCACTCCGGCAGCATGGGTAGAAACATGACGAGAAAGCCCTTCTAACTGCATAGCTACATCAATAAGCCGTTTGACTTTATTGTCAGAATCGTAAATGTCGGCTAGTTCCGGATTTAGGGTTAAAGCCTTTCTTAAATCAATATGCTGCCCTGCGCCATAAGGAATCATTTTGGCGATTTTGTCTACCTCAGAATAACTAAAGTCCATGACTCTACCGACATCCCTAATAACTGCCCGGGCTAACATTGTTCCAAAAGTAATTATCTGGGCGACATTGTCCTTACCATACCTATTAGCCACATACTCTATAACCACACATCTCTTTTCATAACAAAAGTCAATATCAATATCAGGCATGGATATGCGTGCTGGATTCAAAAATCTTTCAAAGAGAAGATCGTAGGCAAGGGGGTCTACATCAGTGATATGAAGAATATAACTAACAATACTTCCAGCAGCACTTCCTCGGCCAGGACCTACCGGAATATGGCTCTCTTTAGCAAATTTTATTAAATCCCAGACTATTAAGAAATAGCTAGAAAAACCGGTTTGTTTAATCGTATCTAACTCATAGGCTAATCTTTCAGTAACAACTTTATCAGTCTTAGGATATCGCTTTTTTAATTTTTCCTGGCAAAGGTCTTTTAAATAGTCGTCATCATTTATCCCGTCAGGTACCGGAAAATGCGGCAAGTGCATCTGGGAAAAATCCATAGTAAGATTACATTTCTGAGTAATCTCAATGGTACTCCTTAAACTCTGAGGAATTTCTTTAAAAATCTTCTTCATCTCTTCGGGAGTACGGAAATAAAAAGAATCGCTATTGAATCTAAAACGATTAGGATCATTAAGGGTAGTTTGAGTCTGAATAGCTAATAGAGCCTCATGAGCGTATGACTCTTCTTTTTCTAAATAGTGAATGTCATTAGTAGCCACCAGAGGAATATCTAGGTCTTTTGAAATTTTAATTAGTTGAGCATTTACAACTCTCTGATCATCTAAACCGTTTTCCATAACCTCAAGGTAGAAATTTCCTTTACCAAAGATATTTTGATACTGATCAGCTAATTTAGTAGCTTTGTTCATATTGCCAGAGATAATTGCTGAAGGAATTTCTCCCTTTAAACAAGCACTAGAAGCAATTAACCCTTTGCTATATTCACTAAGCAGTTCTTTATCTACTCGTGGTTTATAATAAAAACCTTCTAGGTTGGCTAAGCTAACTATCTTAATAAGATTAGAATATCCTTGCTGATCTTTAGCTAAAAGAATAAGGTGGTGATTGCTGTCACCGTTAGGTTTAAACTCTTTATCAAAACGTGAACCAGAGGTTAGATAAACTTCACAACCAATAATCGGTTTTATCCCATTCTTCATGCAAAGACTGTAGAATTTTATTGCTCCGAATATATTGCCATGATCTGTTATTGCTAAGGCTGGAAGCTTACATCGGACAGCCTTCTCAACTAACCTGTCCAACAGACAAGCCCCATCTAGAAGGCTATATTGAGTATGTACATGAAGGTGTACAAAATCAGCATGTGTCATAATACTAGTTTAAAGGTTGGAATCTACTCCCACTCAATCGTTGCCGGAGGTTTAGAGCTTATATCAAAAACGACTCTGTTTATTCCTCTTACTTTATTGATAATCGAATTAGAGATTTCATTAA
>CAZWIR010000076.1:0-4727 GCA_964634315.1 uncultured Planctomycetia bacterium
TAGCAAATATTGTTTATGATAACAACACGGTTAGAGGATGTGCTGATGATGGGCTTTATCTTTATTCATATCCTGATTCGGGTGGTATAACAGCTTCGGTAAATAACAACAACATTAGTGATATTGATACTGAAGGATTTCTAGTCAATGCAGGAGATTCATCAACGGTTACGATTAATAGTTTCCAGAATAATACAATCGTGGATTCACGTCACGGTGTTACTTTTGGTTGGAGTACTAATACTAGCGGAACCTACATTATCAATAACTTTATAAACAACTCGATTTATGATAACGAGAACTACGATGCCTACAACAAGAAATGTTCGACAGATATTAACCTTGAAAATAACTGGTGGGGCACATCTAGCCCGTTAGCGTCACAATTTAACTCTGACGAGGGTCTTGGTGCGATTGATTACACACCATGGTTAACGGCAGATCCAAATTGATAGTAAAAAAATTATAAGTATTTTTTGTTTTAGAGCCTTACTACAAAAATGGCCTCGTTTAAAGTGGAGGATAAGCGTTCCCTGGTGAGGAGGATAAGAGAAGTCCTTACTCAAATTAGAATCCATGCATGCCACACCATCCGCAACCATCTCAAATAAAATAATTGTCCATCCATAACATATTGGTGTATAATTGATAGGGCAGAAGGAGTTGTCTTTTATTAAATTTTTGCTAGACCAACGAGAAAAACAGAGACTAAAAAAAATGTATATAATCTCTGCCAATAGCGGAGCTGGTTGAGGCTAAGCCTCAACCAAATATTATATCCATTGCAAGTAATGACTTGGAAATAGAGGGTATGTTAAAAACACAAAGTAATAAAGCAAAACAAAGTATTGTAGGTGAAAAATGAAATCTTTTAAGGAATTAGGATTATCAGAAACAACTTTAAAAATATTAAAGAAAAAAGGGTTTGAAGTACCTACTTCAATCCAGGAAAGCGTAATCCCGTCTATACTTACCAACGATTGCGACATTGTTGGCCAAGCTCAGACTGGAACCGGAAAGACTGCTGCCTTTGGCCTTCCGATACTTGAGAAGATGAAAGGCCAAATGAGAGTAGTACAGGTTCTAGTGCTTACTCCTACCCGAGAATTAGCAATTCAGGTAGCTGAAGAAATCTACTCTCTAAAAGGAGAAAAGAGATTAAGCATTGTTCCGATATACGGCGGGCAAGCAATATCTTTACAGTTGCGCAGCTTAAAAAAGGGAATTGATATTGTTGTTGGCACCCCGGGAAGAATACTTGACCATATTCGCCGCCGTACTCTAAAGCTTAAAGATATATCCTATCTTATTTTAGATGAAGCTGATGAAATGTTAAACATGGGCTTTCTCGAAGATGTTAAGAAAATCATGGCTGAGACCGGTCCAAATAAGCGAACTATGTTATTTTCAGCTACAATGCCCAGTGAAATAATGCAGATCGCTAAAAAATATATGGGTAAATACGAGCTGTTTGAAACATCTCCGGGAGAATTAACTGTTAGTCGAACCGATCAAATTTATTTTGAAGTTTCAAGAAGTGATAGATTTGAAGCACTTTGTAGAATTGTAGACATAGAGGAAGATTTTTATGGACTTATTTTTTGCCGAACCAAGATAGATGTCGATAGCATTGCTAATCATTTAATTGAGCGCGGCTATGATGCTGATGCTTTACATGGGGATATGTCTCAAGCCTTAAGGGGAAAAATATTAAGTAAATTTAAAAAACAGGCAATTAATGTTTTAGTAGCTACTGATGTTGCCTCACGCGGCATTGACGTGCAAAACCTCACCCATGTTATTAACTATTCTCTTCCTCAGGATCCGGAATCATATGTTCACAGAATTGGCCGTACCGGAAGAGCCGGTAAGGAGGGGATAGCCATAACCTTTATTACACCGGCCGAGTATCGAAAATTACAATTTATCAAAAAGAAAGCTCAAACCGATATCCGTAAAGCAAAATTACCACAAGTTAAAGATGTAATCCGGGCAAAAAAACTCAGGATCACATCTCACCTTAGTGATATTGTAAAAGCTGAGCTTAAAGATGAGTACCTGCAGATGTCTAAGGAGCTACTTAGAGAAAATAATCCTGAAAAGATATTAGCTGCTATTCTGCAGGATTCCTTTGGCAAAGAGCTAGATGCAAAAAAATATAGCGAGATCGGAAGCGCTATAAACAAAGGTGTTGATTCAAAAGGTAAAACCCGGCTGTTTGTTCAAGGAGGAAAAGGAGACGGATTAACAATTATTAAATTGATAGATATTATTAAGAATAAATGCAATATTGACGGACGAAAGATACAGGATATACAAATTTTTGATAAATTTTCTTTTATCAGCCTTCCATTTAATGAAGCTGAGAAAGTTTTAGCTTATTTTGGAAGAACAAGAAACGGTTCTCGCCTAGTTATTGTTAAAGCTAAAGAGAAAAAGCGTTCAAGGTAATTAACAGATAAAAACTAGACTGTAAAAAGGAGAGGGAGCTATGATTTTTTCTAACTTAGATTGTATTCCCGGTAAAACAATTGCAGAACACTACGGTATTGTTCAAGGCAGCACAGTTCGAGCTAGAAACGTTGGTGTAGATTGCCTAGCTGGGTGCAAGAACACTATCGGTGGTGAAATTAAAGGTTACTCTAAGCTTCTTGAAGATTCCCGAAAGGAAGCTTTAGAACGTATGGGACAGCAGGCTACAGCACTAGGCGCAACTGCAGTTATCAATGTGCGGTTTTCAACTGCCTCGATTACGGCCGGAGCTGCTGAAATCTTGGCTTATGGAACAGCGGTTAAAATAAGCTAAGGGGAATTACTGATGGCAGGATTTTCAAACCTTATACTTACGGTTGTTTTTTTCGTTGTAGTATTTATCGTCGGTACCCGAATTGAAAAAAACCACTACAAAAGCGTTAAGGAAAAAGAAAAAGAATTTGCTAACCTTCCGGCTATATCTTCTAAAAAGGTAGCCGATTTAACTAATGTTGCAGATAGCCGATTAGTTTCAGGCTGTATCGTTATTTCTAACGATGCCTTTAAGAAGATGGTTGCTCAAATTTACAATATTTTCGGAGGCCGAATCGCAGTTTATGAAACTCTCTTTGATCGGGCCAGAAGAGAAGCAATAATCAGAATGAAAGAGCAAGCCCGAATACATGGTGCTAATATGGTTGTAAATACCCGATTTGAAACCAGTAGACTTGGCACAGTTAATAGCGGAAATAAAGGAATCGGTATTTTTGAAGTTTTAGCTTACGGTACCGCGATAAGAATAGCTAAATAAGGCTATCCGACAGCTTTTTCATGAAATATGTTCATAAAGAAACAACTCAAAATTTCAGCATCTCCAAACACAGCCCCTTACAATACCTTTTCAGTCGACTTTTTGTTCTCGTAGTTATAGCTTCTTTCGTCTATTTCGCTTTATGCGGAGCTCTAGAAGTAGCAATAGGGTATATGCCTGAGAAATTAGAGGCCGCTTTATCAACATCATTCGTTTCCATGTCTAAGTTTAGCAGTAAGGATGCTGATCCTGAGTCTCAGCAACGCCTAGAAAAAATTTTATCAGAATTACTCGTTCATTACCCAAAAAAAGAAAAAAAATTTCAAATTTACCTAACTAAGCAGGATGAAGTTAATGCTTTTGCCTTTCCCGGTAATAGCATAGTTATTTTCTCCGGTCTAATTGATAAATTAGATGACGACAAAGAACTAGCTTTTGTTATTGGTCATGAGCTCGGTCATTATCTTAATCATGATCATCTTCGAGGATTAGGCCAGGGAGCAATATTTATGGCGATTATGGCCTCTTTAAGAGGTAATGACCCCGGTGGAGTAATTTCCAAGTCAATTAACCTATTCGGATTGCACTATTCTCGAAAACAAGAAAGTACAGCTGATTTATTTTCCCGAGATTTACTAATAAAAGCTTACGGCAGTAATCAAGGCGCTGTCTCAGCGATTGAAAAGCTAGGTATCTACGGTCAAAAAGGAGGACTTGAGATTTCAAGCACTCACCCTTCAATTAAACAACGCATTCTCACCTTAAAAAGCTCTCGATTACCAATCGATAAATAATATTGCACAGGCTTGATTTATTTGATATAATATCCATCTTATCTGGTTATTTTTTGATTTTGAATCGTTTTTTAAACTCTAAAATTACGGAGATAACTAATGTCAGATGTAAAACAAAATCCCGGCCACTACAAGACAGCCCCTGAAGACCGCATTCCGGTTTTTCAGAAATCCGTATATAGTATGGGATCATTGGCCAATGACAGTCAAGCTGCCTGGATTGGACAGATGGTTGCGATTTTAATTCTTGGTTTGGGTATAAGCCCTATTTGGGTAGGTGTAATCGGATTTATTCCCCGTATTTTTGATGCCGTTTTAGACCCAATTGTTGGATTTAGTTCAGATAATACCCGCACCAGATACGGGCGTCGTAGACCGTTTATCTTTTTTGGAGCGATTTTTGCAGGGATTTGCTACATGCTGATGTTTCAGCTTTATAAAAGCAATAGTGCTACCTTTAACGGTTTATATTTTCTAGTATTTCAAGTCCTATTTTTCGCTGCCTTTACTTGCTATTCCATTCCCTGGATTGCCCTTGGTTATGAATTGACACCTGACTATCATGAGCGTACGAGCCTGCAAAGCTGGAGCAGGGTTTTCGCTCAAGTACCATGGTTACTTGCTCCTTGGTGCTGGGCCATTATGTACAA
>CAZWIR010000077.1:0-4719 GCA_964634315.1 uncultured Planctomycetia bacterium
GGTACGAGCCTTAAACCACTCAAAATATATGCCCTCTTTAGTGCGAATCTTTATTGCTGCTAACTCCTTAGCCTGACTTCTTTTAGACAAGGCCTCTTTAAAGGAAACCGGATTTTCTCCCTTTTTTACCTTATCAATATACTTAATGACACTAGAAACATTCTTCTGCCTCTCGGCATTAACAAAAGAGACTGCTCCCGGGCCTAGGCCTAAATAGGGATTACCCCGCCAATAATTCATATTGTGCTTAGATTCGAAACCTGGTTTTGAGAAGTTTGAGATTTCATAGTGTTTAAATCCTTGCTTGACGAGATAATCAATAGCCGCACCATACATCTTAGCTAGTACTTCATCACCTAAGGGAACAATAAACTTCTTCTTAACCTGCAAAAACAGCGGAGTATTCTTCTCATAGGTTAAACAGTATGTTGATATATGCTTAAGGTCTAAAGAAGCTGCTTGTTTTAATTCAGAAGCCCATTCAGGAAAAGTCTCCCCGCTTACACCAAAAATTAAATCAATTCCTATATCCTTAAAGCCGGCTGCCTTGGCCAATTTGACTGCTTCTAATGACTTCTTACAATTATGGATTCGTCCTAATCTTTTTAATTTCGCATCAGAAAAAGACTGCAAGCCAATACTAAGACGATTAACCCGGTTATCACGAAAAAGCTCCAGCTTGCTCTTATTTATGCTTTCAGGATTAACCTCAACAGTAAACTCCTCGGCCTTAACACTTATTTTACTCAAAGCCTTTAGCAGCTTCTTCAATAATGGCAAGCCTAAAACACTAGGGGTTCCACCACCAATATAAACGGTAGAAAAATCACAACCCAAAGTCTTTATCTGCTTACAAAGAACCTCAATGTAATCTCGGGCTAAGATCTGATCATAACAACGACTATAAAAATCGCAATAGGGGCACTTTTTTCGGCAAAAAGGTATGTGGATATATAAGGATTTCTTCATTTTGTGCTATAATTATACAGTAATGAAAGAACTTTGCAAAAGCTTATTCGAGAACAATTTTTCTTTTCAACCCAGCCAAAACCAGTTTCGGGTCTTAGGACGGCTAATTTTTGAAATCATCCGCAGAGAAAACAAATCTCTTTGCCAAGTAATTGATTACCTTAAGGAAACATCCCCCGTTGATAAACACAAAGGAAAAAATAAATTCATCGCCTTAAGAGATACTCTAATTAAATACCGCTTTCCCCAAACATCACAACGACAGACAATTGAACCTGAGAGTATCTTTCTCAGTGAGCTAAAAGAGCCTCTAGCTGATAACTGGCAAGTGAAATCTAATTTTGAGCCTTCAAAGATATTTGTGGAAAAAGATGTCGAAAAAAGCCAACTTTTAGCTAATTTTGTCAAAAAATTTCCAAAGATAGAAGTTGAGGAGATTGATTACTATAGCCGTTACTTGAGGAAAAATAAATTTACAGTATCAGAATTGAAAAAACCGCTTGTCTTTATCGTCAAAGAAAGAGGAGACTTCATAAAAAGATGCCCATGCACTAAAAAGCATCTGTCTTGTGGTTACTGGATACTTAATCTGGGTTTTGGCTGTCCCTTTGATTGCTCTTATTGCTTCCTTCAGCAATATAGTAACTTTCCGGGAATCATTTTACCGGCGAATGTAGAAGATTTTTTTAGCAGTTTTAATGACTTTTATAAAAACTTAAAAAAACCAATAAGAATCGGAACTGGTGAATTTTGTGATTCGCTAGCTCTTGATCATATAACTGAATACTCTAAAGCATTAATCCCTTATTTTAAGGATAAAAAAGTCTTATTTGAACTCAAAACAAAGAGTAATAATATTGCCAATCTTCTCACTTTAAAGTCTTCGCCAAATATCATTATCTCTTGGTCCCTAAGCCCTTCTTTTATTGTTGAAAAAGAAGAAAAAGCAACTGCTTCTTTAGACCAAAAATTAGCCGCGGCAGCAGAAGTACAAGCTGCTGGATACAGCGTTGGCTTTCACTTTGACCCAATTATTCATTTAAAAAAATGGCAGAATCTATATGGTGAGGTTATTGACAAGCTATACTTAAAACTCAAAAAACCTTTTGCCTGGATAAGCTTAGGCACCTTACGAAGTAACCGCCAACTAAAAACAGTTACAGAACTGCGCTTTCCTCAAAGTAATATTTTCTACGGCGAATTATTCTTAGGAGAAGATAAAAAATTACGTTATCCTGATTTTATAAAAAAAGAAATTTATAAAGAAATAATTGGCAAAATAAGACACTACGACAAAAAGACACCAATTTATCTCTGCATGGAGAATAAACAAACTTGGACTAATACAAAAGGACTGGTTGATTTAAGCAATATCGAAGCTTCTCTTATCGCTTAAACTCGTGCTAATAAAGCTTCTTGATTTTGGTATTGGGAAAATAATGGTTAGTTATTTGACGCCAGTTGTAACCTTCGCTAGCCATAGCTATGGCCCCATCCTGACACATACCAGCTCCATGGCCAAACCCGGCCCCCCAAAAAATAAGTACCAAAGACTGGCCTTTTTTTGATAATTTCCTCTCGACCTTAAAAGCACTACTTCGTAAGTGGTCAAAATAATTCCGTATGGTTAAATCACCCCTTAGGTTTTTACTCCCTTCTAGAGTAATAACTTCAATCTCCTTATGATGGAAACAATCACCCTTCTCTTTGAGAAGAATATCTTTTAAATCTTCTAACTTTTCCCCAAAAGCAATAGAAAAGTCTTCCTCATCATAGGCTCTTTGCCAACGAAACTTGCTCGCCTTTTCTTTGAGACAAAAAACTGAAGGCAAACCCGAAAACCAATCCTCTTCCTTGTAGCTAGAGCTAGGGATATCTAAATCAAAACTATCTGTTTTCTCTTCTAAATAATCACTATCTCCAAAGACATCAGAGGCAAGGCAGCCTCCGCAATTAGCATGAAATAGCACTTCTATTGGTTTATCATTATAAACGATAACTTGGCCCCTAGTATCCTTAACTGCAGCTATGGTAGTAGGGGTCTCTGCTGATATCCCGTGATAAACCTGACAATGTACTAGAGAACAAAAGTTAAATCCTTCTTTTTTATGCCGGTCTAAATTCTTAAAAACAAAAGTTCGAGCCGCCACTGCCTGGGCTCTAAGAGCTTGAGGATGGGCTTTAGCCGGCATCTCAGCTGATAAAACTCCATAAAGATACTCCTGGGCACTTAAACTATTAATTAAGGTTAAGGTTTTATTCTCTATGACTACTTCTAAATCACCCCGGTAAGCTCGGTCTCTTTCTTTATGCCAAAAATCACCCTTGCCAGAAGAAAGACCCAATACATAAAAAGGAGGTTTCTTCTCTTTAGATTCTAAGGAAGTAATATTAATTATTCCCGAGAAGGTTTTATATTCTTTCTCGCCTGAATAGCTTTTTAAGATTATTTTTTCATCTTCCAGAACAAGGGTATAAAATTTATCAGCAGTAGCTGGATAAAAGTCTTTGCCATTACTAATTAAAAAATTACCCTGGCAGAAAAAAGATATCTCTTTGACTCCCCTGGCTAAACCAACTCTAACCATAGGGACATCTTCTTCCGGGACATGTGCAGTTAATTTAATCTCCTTCCTCTTCTCTTCCTTCTTCTCCTTCTTGGCCTTAAAGAAATCTTCTCCCAAACTTTGTTTAACTGTCTTTAGTTTTTCCTTAACTCTTTTTTGGTTAGGATAAAAGCTTATTGCTTTAGCTAAAAACTTATAAGCCTCTTGGTCTTTGCCAATCTGACTAAGGCACTCACCTAAATAATAATAAGCTAATCTTACACTGGGATCAAATTTAATAAGGCCAGAGAAGTATTTTACGGCTTCTGCGTAATTACCTTTTCCTCGATAAATCTTTCCTAAACGAAGATAACCAATAGAATTGCTTCTTAAGCCTAAAGATTTTGAATAACTTTTTATTGCTAAATCTCCCTTTCCTAAATCTTCATAGATTAAACCCAAATAAAGCAAACTCTGCCAATCCTTATTGTTTATGCGATTAAAAGATTCTAAGGCCAGATTACTGCGGCCGGCAAGAAACTCTAATCTCCCTCGATATTTTAACAATTGGGGATTCTCGCTGAAATCTTTAGCAGTTTCTAAAACTTCTATCGCTCGGCTATACTCCCCCGATTCCATAAAGATAGCAGCTGTATCTAAGTAGTCATTGGAAGAATTTTGAGCGAGAATGTTAAAGGAAAGGCTTAGAAAAAATGAAAAGAGGACCAAGACAAAACATCTATAATGCACAACTTTTTTTTCTCCCGACTACAGGAATCTTCCACTTCTTTGCTAAAGATAAAAACTCCTGTTTTTCTAAAATAATCACTTTATCCGCCTCAAGAATTACAGCTGCAGCTTTAACCCGTTTAAGAAGTTTTAAGGTGGAGATACCTACTACCGGGACATCAAACCGTAAATCTTGATTGGCCTTAGAGAACTTTAAAATAACACAGCCATTGCCTGCCAATTTATAGGCCCGTTTAATAGTATTGTCAGTCCCTTCTAAAGACTCTAGAGCCACAACAGCTTTTGACTTTACAGCTATCACCTGGCCCACGTCTAAATCTACAAACTTTGATATTGCATCCAGGCCAAAATCAATATCCTTAATCACTCCCTCAGGTAAGGTTAATTTGTTCATAACTCCAGCATCAGCTAAATCGTCTTTTAGGTATAGCGTAGAATCTATAAACTTAGCTCC
>CAZWIR010000078.1:0-1137 GCA_964634315.1 uncultured Planctomycetia bacterium
TAAATAATGAAAGTAGTAAACCAGGGCGGATAAACCAATAAAAGTAAGACCGATACTAATTTGCCAACTTAGGTTGTGTTTCATACTATCTTTTCTTTAACAGAACAATACTGCATATTACTGAAAGTATTATTGTTGCGTAATTATAAGCAAGCCAAAAGGTGGCATTCTCAATAATTATGCCTACAATTGTGGAAATCGCTAAAATCAGCAGTAACACTCCAACAACTCTATTCTTTCTCATAATTACCTCCCTTTTGTTTTATATTCCGATATCCTCGTTCCAAAGTTCAGGGTTGCTCTTTATAAAATTTTCCATAAGCCTAATGCAGGATTCATCCTGCAAGACTTCAATTCTTACCCCCCGTGAACGAAGAAGGTCTTCTTCGCCGAGGAAAGTTTTATTTTCTCCAATAACAACATGGCCAATACCATAAAGCAGTATTGCTCCGGTGCACATCGGGCAAGGTGAAAGCGTTGTATAGAGAATGCATTTTTTATATACAGTTGCCGGTTGGCGACCGGCATTTTCCAAAGCATCCATCTCGGCGTGAAGTATTGCACTATTTTTTTGAACCCGCCTATTATGTCCGCGGCCAATTATTTTACCGTTATAAGCAATAACTGAACCTATAGGGATGCCGCCTTCATTTAGGCCGATTTTTGCTTCTTCAATAGCTAATTTTATATTTTCAGCCATATTTTATTTTCTTGAATAACACAGCATACCTCCACACCCGGTGTGGAGGTAATTAGTTATTTTTTAAGCAATAACTTTATATACTTTATCGTTAGCATGAAGAGGTTCGGTAACTTTTATGCCTACCTTATCCCCTTCCTTTGCCTCAGTCACGGTGTCAAACTCTATACGCATTGACTCAATCTTTTGAGAAAAATCGGTTTGTTTTCCCTTGATGAGAATCGTATCGCCTACTTTAAGTACACCGCTTAATTTAATTATCCCTACAGAAATCTTATCAAAAAAATGATCAACTACTCCGATTTCTTGCTCTTCCATGTTTAGCCTCCTTTTTTTAAAAGCCCCTATTGTCTTTATTAATTATATACCAAGATATTACGAATAAACAATTATTTTATTTTGGCGGCAGTTTGGCCTATTTGTCATTGGCAAAGATT
>CAZWIR010000078.1:1237-4694 GCA_964634315.1 uncultured Planctomycetia bacterium
GTTAAAAACACGCAGCCGCGCAAACCATAGCTTATAGGTATAATCCATAGATAGAGTGTGATATGTTTTGCTACTTCAATATTCTTTCCAAATAGATGTCCTAAAGGAACTGCAAGTATCAAAAGGATAGCAAAAACGACTAGTCCCCATAACAAAGAGAATATATTTGATTTTCTGACTGCTTCTTTTACTCGGCTTAAATTCTTTGCGCCCCAGTTTTGCCCCACAAAGGGAATCAAGGCTGTGGCTAAAGCCATAACCAACAAAAAGGCAAACATCTCTATTTTTACGGCAACACCAAAGGCAGCAACGGCAATAGGCCCTAGGTTGGAAACAAGACGCATAATTATTGCCATAGTCAGAGGCATAAGCAATCGAGACGCTGCTGAAGGAATAGCGATATAAGAAATTTGTTTTATTGAATTAGTAAGTTTTTGAAAAGACGGTATAGTAAAATCAATCATTTTTTCTTTAAAATGTAAAAATAGCAAGGAAAGGACCATAGCTACAGCACGGGCAGTTATTGTGGCAATTGCAGCGCCTTGTAACCCTAAGCGCGGGAAGCCCCACAATCCAAAAATCAGCAAAGGGTCTAGGATAATATTAATAATTGTTGAAATAATCATAACTAGGCTGGGAAAAAGCATGTTACCACAAGCTCTAAGTGCATTGTTGCCTACCATCGGGATAACAATAAAAGCAACTCCCAGGTACCAAATACTCATATACTGTTTAATCAGGGGTAAAGTCTCATTGTTGGCACCTAGTGAGCGGAACATCCAATTCATCGAGAATAATCCTAAAATAGTAAAAATAGCCATAATAAAAAGAGAGATGATAAGGCTATCAGTGGTAAGGCGCTGTACTTGGTGATGGTCTCCTCTACCAATGGCGCGGGAGACTACCGATGAAGTTGCAACGCCAAATCCCAGCACAATGCCTACGATGAACATAATTACCGGAAAAGTAAATCCTATTGCTGCTAATTCTCTTGTACCGAGTCGAGAAATAAAGAAGGCATCAACGAGGTTAAATATCACTATGGAAAGCATGCCGAATACCATTGGTATGGTAAGTGAAATGAGTTTTTTTGTGACTGGTCCTTGGGTAAGATCATTTTTTTGGTTCATAATGAAAGGATTTAGAATTTTTCCCAGTGTAGAATTTCTTTCAGCGGGCGGTTTCGAGATTGGGTTGATTCCTGCTTCGGCCAACCAAGAGATATAAGGCTGATAAGCTTAAATTCAGTTGGCACCCCAAGAAATTCAGCAACTTCAGTTGCATAGGGCTTTTTGTCTCCGGCAATCCAACAGGCTCCTAGTCCCAGATCAGCAATCATTAAAAGAATATTTTCAGTAGCTGCACATCCGTCTTCAAGATAATATTTTGTATCTTTACAGTAAGTTATTATACAACTTGTAGCGTCTTTTAGGAAAGCGCCGTTAGGGCTGACCAATATGCCAAGCTTTTCGATACAATCTTTGTTAGTTACTACAATGAATTCCCACGGCTCGACTCCTCTGGCGGTAGGCGCGCGTCTACCAGCATCAACTAGTTTTTCAAGTAAAGCTTTGTCTACTGGTTTTAACTGATAAGCTCTTACACTGGCTCTTTTGGATATAGCATCAAAAGTTTGCATCTTTCCTCCTTTTTTACCATTAGATTACTTCCAAGAGCAAATAATACTATATATTGGAAGCTTTTTCAATAAAATAATAACTTAGTGTTTAAGTTCGACCTAAACAGATAACCCAGCATGTTTTCCAGCGCAATATCCGGTAGAAAAAGCACTTTGTAAGTTAAAACCACCACAGTCTCCGTCGATATCTAAAATCTCACCGGCAAAATATAGTTGACTCACAAGATGTGATTCCATTGTTTTTGGATAAACCTGCTTTAATGATATCCCACCTTGAGTGACCATTGCTTTTTCAATTGGCCCGTTGCCGGTAATATCTAAATGTAATCCTTTAAGAGAGTCAATGATTGCTAACACTTCAGCTTTAGTGATATAACTGGCTTTTTTTTCAGGATTAACCTTATTAATACGAATTATCTCTTTTCCCAGGCGCTGAGTTACGATAGCTCCAAGTAAGTTATTAATATTCTTCTTAGGGTAGAGGGTAATTTCCTTTTTTAATCTTTCAACTAATGCTTCTTTAGTGATTCCGGGATAAAAATCAATAGTTAACTGTATTTTTATTGATTTATCTAACCATTCCGAAATTACTGAGCTAGATGAAAGTGCTAGCGGTCCGGATAATCCATTGTGAGTAAATAAAAAATTACCTTTTTTTGATTTTAATTTAAATTTCTTGTCATTATTTTTAAAGATAAATTTTGCACCCTGGGCACTTACACCTTCTAAATTGGTGATGTATTTCTGGCCTACTTGGAATGGAACCAGGCCGGGGCGTAAATCATTTATTTGATGGCCTAATCTTGAGGCAATCTTTAATCCTTCGCCGTTTGAGCCGGTATGGGGATAGGAAACTCCTCCGGTAGCAAGAATTAGACAAGAACAATCCAATGTCCGGCCATTATCTAATTGTATTGCGTTAATCTTTTTATTTCTTACGATTACCTTATTCAGCCTGCGGTTAAATAAAAGATTGATCTGGGTTTGTTTTATTTTCTTTTTAAAAACCTCAAGAATACTTTCAGCATGGCCAGTTGAAGGAAAAACACATCGATTATCCTCTAGTTTATGGTTTACTCCGTTTTTTTTAAAGAATTGCAAGGTATCTTGATTGGAAAACTGATTAAAAGCATCACGGAGAAACTTTCCACCGTGGAAAAAATGCTCTGGGTATTGATCAATCTTGGTAAGATTAGTAAAATTGCACCTTCGGCTTCCGGTTAACATTAGTTTTTTACCTAAAGAAGCATTCTTTTCAATCAGGGTAACATTGGTAGTGTGTAGTCGCGCTGATAGAGCTGCCATCATTCCTGCCGGGCCACCACCGACAATAACTACACTTTTGTTACTACTCATGGTTAAGTGGTCTCTCCAAGGAGATCAACATCTAATTTTTTAAAAAGGCAATTAAGCCTATGCATTGGCAAGCCTAGAATGTTGTAGAATGAGCCTTTGATATTGTCAAAGATAAATGTTCCCGAGCCTTCAATGGAAAAACCTCCGGCTTTATCATGGGAAACCGCTACTTTTGCAAATTTATTGATTTCTTTTGTGGAAAGTCTTCTGACATAAATCTTTGATTCTTCAACCCCGCTTGCAGCGACTCTTCTTTTTGCATCGATTACACAAAGTCCGGTATAGACAAAAATAGTCTTACCGGAGAATAGTTTAAGAAATCCTTTGGCTTCCCTTTTAGTTTTTGGCTTTCCCAGTAATCGTTTTCCCACTAAAACAATTGTATCAGCACCGATAATAAATCCTGTTTTGTATTTAGAGGCTACTTTTTTCCCTTTAGCTTGGGCGTTAAGTAGAGCATTT
>CAZWIR010000079.1:0-4637 GCA_964634315.1 uncultured Planctomycetia bacterium
CAATTAAAGCTACTATGGCCGCTTTTAACCCCACAATAGCATAACCTGTACTTGTCTTACAAAGCGGCTGAGGACAACACACACAATCAGGTGGCGGGCAACAAATGAGGATTGCACAAGCTCCTGCCGCAATCCACATAGCTGCTATAATAATTCCTACTTGGACCGCCATCAAAGCATAAAACATCTCATAAGCAACGATCATCTCGGAATTCATCAGCGCCTGGGTATTAAAAACAGTAGCCATCACTGAACCACCGGCCAAAGCCCCGGCATCTGCAGCATTAGAAGAATAGGTTTTTATTAAACCTACTTTGCCAATATTTACAGTAACTAATGCGGCAATGAGAAGGACGACAATGAAGACAATAAAAAAAGGAACTAATTGCCCCTTATGGTAAGCTAACTTATTCTGATTGAAATAAATAAACATTATGGCATCTTATGGGACTGTTACATTTTGCAACAGTCTCTGATTACAGTGATTAAAACTTGATTTCAGCGATTAAAATGATTAATATTTTCAATCTTTGTAATCTTTTAATAATCATTGAAATCAGGCGCTGGTGCTATTATGCAACAGCGCCATTATTTACTTTTGCACCCCAAACACATCTTCTTCTGTCAGTTTATCCGGCTCATATACTGGCCAGTATAAATCCTTGGCTTCAGGGTCTTCTGGGTCCTCCAACTCAGCAATAAGCCCATTTAACTCACTTATCCGTTCTTCCAGGTCTACCGTTGTCTCCTCCAGTTCACTCTCGAGGTTAGCTATAGTCGCATCAATCTGGTCAACAATTTTCTGCAAACGGTCAATCTCGGGAATAAGAAAATTATTGATTCTGTCGTTTATCTCGATTATTCTGGCCCGAATTACGCCTAAACGGGCTTGAATCGCTTGTATCCTGTCCTGGCAATCATCCCCCCCCCCACAGGTTCTTTGCAACTCTGCAAGCTGATGCTCTAAACTGTCGCGTTCAGCCTCTAAATTACTTCGTTCAGTCTCTAAAAAGGCTTTCTCGGCTTTATACCGAAGAAGTTCATCCTTCCAGGGCGCCTTGGAAGCTTCCAGTTTGGCCATTGAATCTTCTATAGAAACTCTCATTGAAACAAGCTGAGCTTCCAAGTCATCCCGCTGTTCAATGAGCTTTTCCAAAACAAAGCTGCCCTGAGCTGAGCCAGAGCTTTTTAGAGTTCCGGCGTCAACACGGCTCTGATTATATTCAGGCTGGCGCTTGGCAATTTGATTATCCCCCCACATCCACATACCCATTATACCAAAGAATAAAAACAATCCTACAACAAAAACAACAGTTACTTCTAAAATTGCTTGTGACTTTTTCATTATTCCTTCAACCCTAGTATATCGTCAGTCTCCCACATCCGTTGTTTATCAATTTCTCTATTTTGAACAACTGTTCTTATCGGCCCTCCAGTAGAATTTCTTAAAATATAGGTTAACTCTTCAGCAACCCTAACATCTTGAACTGTGCTAATAATATCACCAGCTTCTATCTTAGTAAATTCTCTATCAGTATCGGTATCGTATTCAAAAACAATATCTTCTACATCCTCATCCTCTTCTAAAAGAATCTCTTCATCATTTATATTATAATATGCTTTCGAATTAGGTGCACTTCCCACAGAGGGTACTGCCCAATATACATAATTTGAAGCACTAAGGGTTTTTCTTGAACCTTCCAGAGGTGAATTTGTATTTACATGCCTTCTATCCTCTATGGAAGTGTAACTTACAACAGCATTCTCATCATGGGCTCTTTTTAAGGCTGTTCTAAAATTCTTCATAAGGATAAACTGGTTATCATTGAACTGTTGAATATAACCGACAAGCAAAGAAAACACTATTAAAACAAGAGACCCTAAAAGCCCCATTTCTAATACCGCTTGAGATTTTTTCAAACCTATTCTACTTAACATTACTATTCCTCTTGACTATAATTAGTCATTGCACCTCCGACTTATATAACCAGGATCGATTATACTAGATACAGTTTGGCCATAATTTATTGCCTCTAAATTCTCAACCTCATGCTCCATTTGAACAGTAAAAGTACTTGCAGTATTAGAACTGCTCATCCCCCCTAAACCTTCAACCCTCTGTAAGTTATAGGTAGAATTAACATCTCTGGTCGACGCCTCAGTAACAGGATCATTTAAAGAAGCTAACTGCCTGTCTGAAATGACATGATCAGTTAAGTCCTTTACTTTAGCCTGAATACTTCTACGCAAATAAGTATGCATTGTAACCAAACCTAAAGCTACAACCGTAATCATAATTGCATACTGGAATAAGGCCTCTGCCTTCCTATACTTCATCCTTCTCCCTTCTACCTTTACCCTTATCTCTATTCTCCCCAATACTCTTGATCATACGCAGCTGTCTCATCATCAGAAATCATACTTTGAGTTGTACTACTCTCAGTGCTAGTTACTCCGCTGTCTAAGCTTTCAGTAGTGCTAGTAATTGTTGAGACTGTGACTGTGCCTGTAGTATTCCCTGGTGAATATTGCTCTCCAATATCATCAGCAGCAGATTTAAGTCTTCCTTGGACGCCTCTTTTAACATAAACTTGCATGGCAACCAAGGCACCAACCACAACTGCAATAACTAGAGCGTATTCTAAGGTACTTTGAGCTCTCCTCTTCAATAACATCCCTATCCCTCCTCTAAGTTAAGTATTTACCTTTATTATTCCTGTACAACCAATACATGGCTTTGCTCTGTACCACTTGAAGTCACATCGATATCCTGTGTGCTGGTTTTAGCTAATGCTCCGCCATCTGAGGTTGTAGATGAATTTGATACAGTTGTATCACGATCAACATCTGACAATCTTTGCTCAGCATAGTAAGGTTCATATTGTTTTGTTGTCCCTAAAACCACACCCTCGCCAGTAATATCACCACTAGTTTCGCTCAAAACAATTCCAGCATCATGCATCTTTGCTTGCAAAGATCTTTTAATGTAAACTTGCATCGCTAAAGCAGCACCCACAATTACCGATATTAATATCGCATATTCTGCGGTAGATTGTGCTCTTTTTAACTTAATTAACATTTTTCCACCTCCGTATTTAAACCCCTATAATTATTAATCATTCCCTTATATTTTATTCTCCTTCATCTCCTCCGCCACCTAATTGAGAATTAAACTTTCCAGTCATTCTATTCATGCTCGTGGTAGCATCAGTAAAACTCTGCTCTACTGCTGGTCTAACCATGCTTCTAGCAGCAAATATGATCCCAGCAATAATAGCTGATAAAATAAGGGTATACTCCAAAATACTTTGCGCCCTTCTTTTACGTCTCATCCTATTACACCTCCTTAAACTATCGAATGCTCTCGCTTAATTCCGCCCTCACTTGGGCAAGACGGGCATTCATTGCTCTTTGAATATATACGTTCATAGCCACCAAGGCAACTGAAATTACCATGATTAATGCTGCATATTCAATAAAGTTTTGAGCCTTCCTATTCATAATTTTACTCTCTTTCCAAAATTACATCAACACATTTATCCTGATGTTCAGAAAAGTTAACCTTTATGTTAGATAAAAAACCTACAGTAGCTATTGCTGCTACCACTATAGCAAAAATAACCATGTATTCCAAAATAACTTGTGACTTCCTAAATTTTATTTTTTTTCGTTTCATCATATGCTCCACAATAAAAAAAAACCGCACCACCTTTTTTCTTAAGAGACTATTCGGTGGCCCGGCCATTCCTTTGATAAGTACTTCATGGAATCCTGGGTTTTGTGCTCCGCCTACGCTTCTTAAACTTCGGCGGATTACCTTTTTCGTCGCCTCCCTACTAACCACCTAAATATACCATTTAAAACAGTGGTGTTACAAGAATATAGTAACCAAAATCTATGTTTACTGAAAGCGCTTTAAATCTACTGAATGAAGGCTCTTCGCCCATCTAAGTAAAAACCCCCGTTATTAAAGCGTTTTTTCACTTCTTTGGGTATTTTTTTAAAACTAATCTTCAAATAATCTTTGCCAATAACAAAGCTACCAGCCTTGTTTTTTGGCTCCCAACCCCAAATCATTTCTTTAAAAATAACCGATAAGACTTGCCCTACCCTGCTGAAATCAATTAAATCCTTAAAAGTGAGACTATTAGGCAAGATCTTATTTAAATCGCCCTTACTTTTAAAATTATTAGAAATCGACTTTTCAATAAATCTCATATCATCAATAAAATTTTTCTCAGCCTTTGGCCATGAATATAAGTATTTTTTTAAAAACAAAGCTATTTTTGCCTTTTTACTGCTAATGCTGCCGGTAAGAAGGCCCCATGAAGGCAATAAAGAGGCTCCTTGTTTTATGAGGACATTGTTAAGCATAAGCTCTTGTTTTTGTTCAAGTTGTGAAAATCTTGTTAAAGATGAGGTACACAATAACTCACCTATCCCCTCCCAAAAGAAACTTTTAAATCTTTTAGGTCTGCCCATAGGAGTGACTCCTTTATTAAGAATATCTGGGTAATATCCAATAAAAAAAGAAACTTTAGATAAATTTACTTTTAGCTCTTTTAAAATTTTTTCTCCCTTGTCTAGAAATTCAATTTGTTTTATTCCTTTATCCATAGCTTTTAAAAAATCAAAAG
>CAZWIR010000080.1:0-4635 GCA_964634315.1 uncultured Planctomycetia bacterium
TTGCCTTTTTTGAATCACCAAGAAAATGTTCATATAAAAGCCCTAAATCATGATGAGCCTTAGAGCTCTTAGGGTTAAGTTTTATGGCGGTAGAATAAGCCTCAATTGCCTTGGAATAAACTTTAGCCTGGGTATAAGCAGTACCAAGCTTCTCATATATTTGAGCACTATTTTCTTTACTTAAGTTTTGTTGTCGAGTAGCTCGTTTCTTGCTCAACTGGCTTAGATCCACTTTTAGAAAAGCATTATTTTGGTTAACCCTCTCTAGCTCCTTTTTCAAATTAAGAAACTCTTCTTTTAATGCCTGCATATTATCTAAAGATTCTCCTTTAGTATTTACCGAATTATTTGAGACCTTTTTAAAATCTTGAGCTTGCTCTTCTAGCCCTATTACTTTTTCACTATCGCTTAAAATCTCTGCTTCTTCAAATCCCAAGGGTATAAAGCCATTGCCCTCAGCTAACTCATCAAGTAAAAAATCCAATTCATCACCCTGACCTTTTCCTACATCTTTGCCCTCAAGAACATTTAGCATTTGAGTTGCTTCATTTCTCTGCTCACCTAGTGTATCATTAACTTGGGCAAAGACAAAATTAACGATGAATCCTCCTATAATGAAGTTACTTAAACCTATCCTTAAAAAAATATCTTTTCTATGCATTTAGTTTCTGGTTTATCAAAAATCTTTAATACCCTTAAATTTTTCTTCTAGCTTTAACTCTTTACTCTCTTTAGCCTCTTTTCTCCCGTAAAGAATGTCATCCTCTATTCCCCCTACGCTTTCACTAGATCCTTCAGGAAGAGCAACTTTAATTTTCTCTATTTCTTGGGCTATAATTGACTGTCTCATCACCTTAGGCATTACCTTAGGAGTAATTAACTTCTCAGGTTCTGTACCCAGTGGCGTAATTTCACCGGTAATAATAGTGGGTTTTATAAAAATAATTAGTTCTGTTTTTCTGGTTAAATCCGAATGAGAGCTAAAGAATGCTCCGATAAAAGGAATTTTAGAAAGAACGGGAATTCCACTATCATCTTGTCGAGTCTCTTCTTTTAACAGACCACCGATCATAATCATCGTGCCATCCTTTACTTTAACTACAGTTTCTACCTCAGAAGTCTCTATAAGAGGGATGGTGCTGCCCAACTGAGAAGTCAACGTATCAAAAACACTGCTTACCTCAGGCTTAATCTTCATAGTTATAAAGCCCTCTTTGTTTATGGTCGGAACGACTGTAAGCTTTACACCAACATCAATAAATTCAATACTCTCGGAAGTAACTGTACTTTCCCCTGCCTGGCTTTGAGTCTGAGTAACATAAGCTTCTCTTGTGCCAACTAAAATCCTGGCTTCCTCATTATTGATTACAGCTATTTTGGGACGAGAAAGAATCTCAGTGTCCCCAAAAGTTTCAAGCATCTGCAAAGTAGCTGTGTAATCGTCAGCATCCATAGTACCAATACTCATTTCAATGTTTGAGGTATTAAGAGCTGGCGATGGGGTAAAAGAAGGGGCAACATCAAATGTTCCTGTAAGATCCAAACCTTTAAACATTTCATCTTCAAAAATCTTTTGCCAATTTATACCTCGCTGATACTCTTTTTTTAAGGCAACTGACACAATCTCAGCCTCAATAAAAACCTGTAGAGTTTCCTCATCAAATTCTTTTACCATATTCCTTATCTTATTCATTTTCTCGGGGAGATCTGTAACGACTACCTTATTAGTCCTCTCATCTACAACTAAACTACCGGTACCTTCAGTAACAATTGTGTTAAGATGATCCTTGATGTCACTACCGCTAGCATACTGTAATTCAATTGTCTCAGATGCTAAAGGTTGATCCAAATCTTGAACCGTCTCCTCCATCAACAAAAGCTTAGCAGGAATATCAATCAAGATCACCGTTCCGGTAGCTTCATCAATTATTAGCTTACCAATATCCGATTTCAAATTACTTAGAACACTAAGCACAGCTGACGGCTTTGCATACCTTAGCCTAAAACTTCTTACTTGCCGCATCTCTATATAATCCTTACCATAACGGGTCTTATATTCGCTATTAGTCATGATCAGAAGAATATCACCTCTAGATTCAGCAGCCAATCCTTGACTAATAAGAATAACATCAAGAGCATCGCTAAAGGTGAGGTTGTTTAAGAATATATTTACTCGTCCCTTAACGCTCTTACTAGGCACAATAGTTAAACCGGTCTTAAGCGACAACAATCTAAACACCTCGGTGATATCTATACCCTTAAGGTCTAAAGAAATTCTCTCCTCATCAACCTCTTCTAGAACCTCTGGAGATGATTCCTCAAGCAAAGTTCCCCCTTCTTCTGGGCTTTGAGAATAAACAAAGCCTAGATCAAAAAGACTGAAGCTTAAAAATGAGATTAAAACAAAGACTCTAACCATAATAACTGCCTTTGATTTATTTATCATAAATTCCATAAGCTTACCTTAAATCGATCTCTCCCTCTTCGCCTGATAAAACAACCTTATCCCTACCAATTCTACTCACCGTCCAACGGCTGATTGCATCTCCAGCGCTAAGAAGATAAGTCTTGCTGTTTTTGACGTCTTCAACCATAGCCTGAGGGCTGTTAGACCATAATATACCTACCAATTTTAAGTCCCGGATATCCTTACGGATCCTTTCACTTTTTTCCTTTTTTTCTTCAAAGATAGTCTCAGGTGTAAGAGTAAACATATTCCTGGTCCTTGTCTCTTTTAGGGCTGTAGCCAAACTTATCTTAGGTCCAGAGTCTCTCTTTGTCGTCGCTTCAGAAATAGTTGGTACGCCGGTTACCGAAACAAAATGTTTCCTTAAACCAACCTTATCTCTTAGAAAATCAAACAAAAAAACTAAGCTAACAAGTATCGCAGCAACAATTAACATCTTATTGACAAATTGTAAGGTAAAAGCCTGCGGCTCTAGACTTAAGTCTGGGAAACGCATATTCTTAAAAGAAAAAAACCAACGCTTCCTATCAAAATTTGCTTTCTGTTTTTGGATTTCTCTTTCTCCAGAGTCAACAGAAACCCCCTTCTTCTCAATTATCTTCAACAATCTTTCTTCTGGCGTATGTTTATCAGCAACCATTTTACCTAACTTCCTTAGCCACTAATTTGCGAATAACCGGAACATCAACAACCGGTTGACTCTCCATTACTAATTCCTTTAGAGCATTGTGGCAAAACATAGAAATCCGCCGGGGATAACCTTGGGTATATTGATAAATTTCTTTTATTGCTGTATCAGTAAAAAGTGGTGGCCCAGAACTAAAACCTGCCTTTTTTAATCTAAATTCTATCATCTCCTTTGTCTCCTGCTCATCTAAAGGATTCAATACATACTTTAGACTAATTCTATCCCAAAGATTAGGTATCTCACGCAAACGAGGTAATAACTCCATCTGGGATAATAAGACTAGCTGCAATAGTTTAAACTCATTAGTCTCGTAATTTAAAAAAACTCGCAAAACCTCAAGAGTTAGTGAATTTAACTTCTGGCCCTCATCAATCAAAAGCACTACAGTTTTATTTTCCTCTACTCCTTTGCGAAAAAGATAATCTTTTATCGCTTCTTTAAAATCAAGAATGCTCGGATTTTCTTTACCTAACTCTATACCGAAGGTTCTAGTGAGTGAGTCAAGAAATAACTCTTCAGTGCCATAGGTGGGATCAAGCACCATATGAAAAATTATATCTTCACGCTCATTTAGCATTTGGAAGAGCTTTCGAGAGAGTGTGGTCTTACCGGTACCAACATCACCTAAAATTAAACTCAAACCCCTCTTTAATCGAATTTCAATCATCAAACGCATTAAAGCCGCATGATGCTCCTGGGACTCATAGAAAAAACTTGGATCAGGGCTAGTTGAAAAAGGTTCCTTGTTTAATCCCAAAATATCGTAATAACTCATTTTTTTAACAAAAATTTAATCTGTTTAATCCGTATTTCAATCTCTGAAATCTCTTTTTTAAATACCATTTAACTTCTTTCTGATTAGCCGTAAAGGATACCCTTCATTTATTAACCGTGATACCTTAGTTAATCTTTTTTTTATGTGCTCACGGTCATACATGCGCACATTTCCCTTCTTAGTTACTACTTGCAAAAGGCCAAAATTAGTATAGTGATTAATAGTCTGGTAAGTAATATGATACTTTTTTATAATTTCCTGTGCGGAAATTAATCTATCCTTCATACTAGATTTTCCATTCATTCCAATCATAGCTAATAATCGATAAAGTACCCATATCGGTTAATACTTAACCAACATATGGTAAATACCATAAGTGTGATTCTTATTGAATTTATCACAAAATCACTTTGCTGTCAAGAATATTCTTTAAAATAGCCTATATACTAGTATATATACTAATATATTACCTTATATAAGTACAATCCTCCCGAAGGTGCCGGTTTATTGTTATAGGGAACTTTTCTTTTTAAAATAAGAGAAATTTCTCCAAGACAGATATCTTCTTTAGATACCCTCACTAAGAATGAGACCATACTCCTGGCCATAGAACGCAGGAATCCTCCAGCTTCTATGTCAATAGAGATGAGATTTGCTCTTTTTCTTATTGAGATACTCTTTACTCTACGTCTACAATCCTTATAA
>CAZWIR010000081.1:0-4589 GCA_964634315.1 uncultured Planctomycetia bacterium
CGCGCCTAAATATCTGAAAAATCTCTTACGACATTTTTCAGAAGCGCTTCGGGATAATTCGCACTTATCAGTTATGTTCATTTTATTCCATAACTGATGTGCTCATTAGGAGGTAAAAAATGAAAATTGGTATTCTTACCGGCGGAGGAGATTGTCCGGGTCTAAACCCAGTTATTCGAGCAGTAGTTAGAAAAGCAGAGCTTGAGAATCAAGAAGTTGTGGGTTTGCGCTACGGATGGAAGGGTTTAATAGAAAAAGACACTTTAGCCTTGAACGTACGTTCAGTATCGGGAATTCTCCATAGAGGTGGAACTATTCTAGGTACATCGCGTACAAATCCCTATAACAAGGAAGGCGACTCTAAAAAAGCTATAGCAAATTTTAAAGAACTCGGCTTAGATGCCTTAATCAGTATTGGTGGAGAAGACACCTTAGGCGCAGCAACAAAACTCTTCAAGGAGGGTTTAAATACCGTCGGGGTTCCCAAAACAATTGACAATGACCTCGGGGCAACTGACTTTACGTTCGGTTTTGACACCGCGGTAAATATTGTAACCGAATGTCTTGACAGATTACATACCACTGCTGAATCCCATAACCGAATTATGGTAGTTGAAGTTATGGGTCGTCACGCCGGCTGGATTGCTACTTATTCCGGAATAGCCGGAGGAGCTGATTACATACTGATTCCTGAAACCCCAATTGATATTGGAGAAGTATGCCAGTCAATAAAAAAGCGCCACGAGAGAGGTAAAAACTTTAGCATTGTCGTGGTAGCTGAAGGTGCTTTTTTCAAAAATGAGAATGTCGCTCTTCAAGAAAAAAAGTTAGATGCTTTTGGCCATGTAAGATTAGGTGGGATAGGCCACACTCTCGGTAATATGATTGAGAAAAAAACCGGATATGAAACAAGAGTAACCGTTTTAGGGCATATTCAAAGAGGTGGCTCACCATCAGCCTTTGACCGAGTCTTAGGAACAAGATTCGGAATAAAAGCCTATGAGCTAGTAAGGGATGGTAAGTTTGGAAGAATGGCTAGTTTAAGGGGAAACAAAATTGTCGACGTTCCTTTAGAAGAAGCAACTTCGACATTAAAAACTCTTGATATGGACCTCTACGATATTGCAAAAATATTCTTTGGTTAAAAATAACTTAGCTTATGGAAAACGACATTAAATTAGCCCTAACAAAGCACAAAGAAGCCCTAAGGCTTCTTGAAGAACAAAGTTCAACTATTGCCAAAATTGCTTGCTTGTTTAATCAAAGTTTAGAAGCTGGAGGGAAAATCATCTTTATTGGTAATGGCGGTAGCGCTGCCGATGCTCAGCATTTAGCAGCAGAACTAGTTGGCCGATTTAGAATGAATCGCGGAGCTTTAGCTGCGATTGCCCTTACTACTAATACTTCAATTCTTACAGCCGTAGGTAATGATTTTGGCTTTGAGGAAATCTTCTCTCGGCAAATCGAAGCCTTAGCAAAAGCCGAAGACCTGTTAGTCGGAATATCTACATCAGGAAAATCGAAAAATATCATAAAGGCTATTGAGAAGGCTAAGGCTATCGGATTGAAAACCGTTGGCTTCTTAGGCAAAGATGGCGGAGAGATAAAAAACCTCGTTGATATTGATTTAACTATTTCTCTGGACGATACGCCAAGTGTACAAGAAATGCATATATTAGCTGGTCATACTATCTGCGGAATAGTTGAGAGTCACTTCAAATGCGATGGGTAAAATCACGAAACTCAAAAGCTTAGAGAAAGAACTTTCCGGATTAAAACTTAAGGGCAAAAAAATAGTCTTTACCAATGGCTGTTTTGACATCCTGCACTTAGGACACTTAAAAATTATCCAAGAAGCTAAGAGAAGAGGTGACGTGCTAATCGTCGGATTAAACTCTGATTCTTCAATAAAAAAAATAAAAGGCTCAAAACGCCCTATTATTACACAAAATTCTCGGGCGAAACTTCTAGCAAATATGATTGGGGTAGACTATGTGATCATCTTCAGCGAAGCCACTCCTTACAATTTAATTAAAAGAATTAAGCCTGATGTTTTAGTCAAAGGTGGTGACTGGGAAAAAAATAAAATCGTGGGAAATAAGTTAGTCAAAAAGATTCATCGGGTAAAACTCTGTTCGGGACATTCTACTACTCACATAATAAATAAAATAAAGAAAAGTGATTGATAAGGGAGTATTAAGGGTTATTGATGCTAACTTTAACCGTTGCAAGGAAGGCTTGCGGGTTACTGAAGATATATTCCGCTTTATTCTAAAACAAGATAGCTTAAGATTAGCTTTGCGTAAATTGCGCCACGGCTTAGACAAAATAGCCCAAGAAAAAATTCTCGAACAAGCAATTTTAAGCCGCAACTCTAAAAAGGACATTGGCCAAAAGTGTGATCGCCTTGAGATAAAACGCAAAGATGTAAATAGCCTTCTCTACGCTAACCTTCAAAGAGTTAAAGAGTCTTTACGGGTGCTCGAGGAATTTTTTAAACTGATTATTCCCCAGCGTGTCACAAAAATTAAAAAAATGCGCTATAAAATCTATGAACTGGAAAAGAAAATCCTCAAAAAATGGCCTCCTTTACGTAATCCTCGATAAAGAAGTAATTGATAAGGCGAGGATCAATATCTATTCCTTGGCTGATAAGTTAGCTTATTTTGGAGCTGACATCTTCCAGCTTAGAGCCAAGGGAATCTCGGATAAGGAATACTTATCTCTGGCTATAAAACTTTCAAAAATTATTCGCAAAAGAAGAAAAATATTTATTGTAAATGACCGGGCCGATATTGCCTACCTTTCAGGAGCTTGCGGGCTTCATTTAGGAGAAAGCGATATTTCTCTTAGCCAAGCTAGAAAAATCATCGGAAAACAGGCAATTATTGGCAAAACTATTCACAGTTTAAAAGAATTAAAGGTCCTTGATGCTAGGGAAAGTGAACTCGATTACGTCAGTTTTGGACCAGCATTTAAAACAAAGACAAAGCCTGAGCTAAAACCGCTAACTTCTAAAAAATTAAAAGTTTTAATCGCTAAAAGCAAAAAACTAATGTTTGCTATCGGTGGAATAAATCAGTATAATATAGAAACTTTACTGAAATCCGGCATAAAGAATATTGCAGTCTGCCGGGGAATCATTCTGGCAAAAAACCTAGAAATAAGTGTTAAAAAATATAAAAAATGTTTAAACAGAGCTTCCTAAAAACTCTAGCCAAGAAAGAAACTGTTCCATTAGCTTTCCTCAAAAAACAATTACGTGAGGGGAAAGTTGTTATCCCTTTAAATAATAAAAGAAAAATATCTAAACCCTGCGCTATTGGCGAAGGTTTAAAAGTAAAAATTAATACTAACGTTGGTCTATCTAGTAAAGCCCGCAGCTTACAGGAAGAAGTAAAGAAGGTAGAGTGTGCTATTAAGTACGGAACTGACACCATTATGGATTTAAGCGTCAGCGCTAACTTAGCAACTTTAAGAAAACAGCTGCTTAATAATTCCTCAGTTCCTTTGGGTACAGTGCCAATATATGAAGTAGCCCTGGAAGTAGCTAGAAGACGGGGAAAGATTGAAGATATTAATTTTGATGATATTTGGGATGTGTTAAAAAAACAAGCCGAAGATGGAGTAGATTTTTTTACTATCCATGCCGGAATCTTAAAAAAAGATATTGGTGTACTAAAGCGTAAAAAACGCATCGGTGGAATTGTTAGCAGAGGAGGAGCCATATTGGCTCATTGGATATCAGTCAATAAACAAGAAAACCCTTTTTACAAAAATTTTGATAAAATCTTACAGTTAGCAAAAGCTTATAATATTACGCTAAGTTTAGGTGATGCTCTCCGCCCCGGAGCAATATCTGACTCAACTGATGCTTTACAAATTTCAGAACTGCGAACTTTGGGCCAACTAGCTAAACGTTGTAGAGAGAAAGGAGTGCAGGTTATGATTGAAGGACCTGGACACATACGCCTAGATGAAATTGCCATGAATATGATGCTCGAGAAAAAAATTTGTTCTAATAGTCCTTTTTATGTCTTGGGACCCTTGCCAACTGACATTGCTGCCGGCTATGATCACATCACCTCAGCGATTGGTGGAGCAATTGCAGCTTTACATGGTGCAGACTTCTTATGTGTAGTCACTCCCGCTGAACACCTGCGTCACCCAACTATTGATGACATTCGAAATGGAGTCATTGCTTCAAAAATTGCTGCCCATTCAGTTGATGTTTTACGATTTAAGGATGAGTGGGAAAAAGACCGTAAGTTGTCACTCTATCGGGCTAGAAGAAACTGGAATAAAATTATGCCTCTGGTGATTGATAAAGAAAAAGTTAAAGAATACCGAAAGAAAGCAAAAGCTTCGGAAGATATTTGTGCAATGTGCGGTGATTTTTGTTCTTTAAAAATAATCGAGAAATGTAAGCTCCTTTAGTATTGAGTATTGAGTGAGGAAGTTTAAAAAATTAAGAATATCGAAAAGTAAAAAATTAATTAACTCAATACTACATACTCAAGACTCACAACTAATACGCGGGCGTGGTTCAATGGTAGAATATGACCTTCCCAAGGTCGAGACGGCGGTTC
>CAZWIR010000082.1:0-4520 GCA_964634315.1 uncultured Planctomycetia bacterium
TTAGTTACCGGTGCCGGTGGTTTTATCGGGCATCACCTAGTGAAGTATTTAAAGAAAAAAGATTATTGGGTCAGGGGTGATGATATAAAAAACCCTGAGTTTGAAAAAACCGCTGCTGATGATTTTAAGTTATTAGACTTAAGGGAATTTGATAATTGTATGAAGGCCTGTGAAGGAGTAGATGAGGTATATCAGTTAGCTGCTGATATGGGTGGTATAGGTTATATTACTTCTTCTCATGCTGAGATTTTCAGGAATAATGCTTTAATAAATTTGCATATGCTTGAGGCAGCCAGGCGAAATAAGGTAAAAAGATATTTCTACACAAGTTCAGCTTGTATCTATCCTATGCATTTACAAAAGAATCCTGATGTAAAGATGTTAAAAGAAGAGAATGCATACCCGGCAGATGCTGAGCCTGGTTATGGTTGGGAGAAGCTATTCTCTGAATTAGCCTGTCAGTACTATACCGAAGACTATGGATTTAAGACTCACTCAGTCCGCTTCCATAATATTTTTGGTCCTTTGGGAACATATGAAGGTGGAAGAGAAAAAGCTCCGGCAGCAATTTGCCGAAAGATTGCTTTAGCGAAGGATGAAGATGAGATAGAAGTTTGGGGTGACGGGAAGCAGACTCGCTCTTTCTGCTATATTGATGATTGTGTCGAAGGAATATACCGTCTAATGCAATCTGATCATCTACAACCCCTTAACTTGGGACAGGATAAGTTGGTAAGTGTAGATGAATTGGTAGATATTATAACTAAAATTTCTGGGAAGAAAGTAACTAAGCGGCATGATCTCTTAAAACCACAGGGTGTAAGAGGAAGAAATAGCGATAATACAAAATTACGTCAGGTACTTGGCTGGGAGCCGCAAATCAGTTTAGAAGAGGGGCTAGAGAAAACATATAAGTGGATTAAAGCTCAGATAGCAGGATAAAAATAGAATCAATAGGGTAGGAGATCAATGAGTGGTGTTAAGACATTTTACAATCGTTACTGGAGAAATAAGCATATAAAAGCTAATCATTTTGATCGTTGTCCCGAAAACTGGACAGAAGAAAACTTTAAATTCCATTTAGATTTTTTTAAACCGTTCGTCAAAGGTATGATTTTAGATTTTGGGTGTGGCAAAGGTGAGTTTGCGCATATGGCTAGTAAATATTGTGATTCAGCTTACGGCATTGATTGTTCTGAAATAGCCATTGATAAAGCAAAGACTGATTATTCGGAAATCGATTTTCAGATAGTAGAAGAAAATAGTAGATTTCCTTACGATAATGAGGTATTCGATACAATATTGATGATTGATGTTTTGGAGCACATTTTGGATACAGAAACCTTACTTGAAGAGGTAAACAGAGTTCTAAAGCCAGAAGGATATTTATTAATAACTACTTCTCAATTAACACGCCTAAAATTGTTTGGTATAGCTTTGAAAGCTTTCGATAAGTATTTTTATCCAACTTCACCCCATATTCGTTATTTTACTAGGAATACTTTAGCAAGTCTTCTTAGACAAAAGGGGTTTGAAGTAAGTCGCTATAAGAAAAATCGTACTTACTTTGGTTTTATACCTCAAGGCCAAATGGTTGTTGCTTCTAAAATAAATTTTAAGTGAAAATTTTATTGGTATGGACTATTTATTAGATTTTTGTCTTTTATTATAGTAAATACAGTGGATAATATATGGGTTGAGCGTATTGAGGAAAATTAAAAAAAGCTTTGTTAAATGATAAGGAGGAAGAGTTATGCAAATTTTAGTAACCGGTGGGTGTGGTTTTATTGGTTCACATTTAGTAGATAGGCTTATTGAGGATGGCCATAAGGTGAGGGTGTTAGATTGTCTTGAATCTCAAGTTCATCAAAACAAAAAACCTTCTTTTTTAAACCAAGAAGCTGAATATATTTTTGAAGACATAAGGGATAAAGAAAAAACAAAAAAATCTTTGAAAGGAATTGATGTTGTTTTTCACCAAGCTTCACAGGTAGGGGTTGGACAGTCAATGTACCAAATTCAAAAATATGTAAGCCATAATTCAGAAGGAACAGCGGTGCTTTTAGATGCAATTGTAAATTCTAATGATAAGTTGAAGAAGTTAATTGTTGCATCCAGTATGTCTATTTATGGTGAGGGTACTTATAATTGTTCTGATTGCGGCCTAGTCTATCCATCTTTACGAAGCGAACAGCAGCTTAAAGAAAGAAAGTGGGAGATGATGTGTCCAAGATGTTGCAAAGAAGTTAAGCCTAAGGCAACTGCAGAGGATAAACCCCTACATCCAACTTCGATCTATGCAACTACTAAACGTTCACAAGAGGAGATGTGTCTTGAGATAGGGATTGCTTATAAGATTCCTACTGTAGCTTTAAGATATTTTAACGTCTATGGTCCAAGACAGTCTTTAAATAATCCCTATACGGGGGTTGCAGCAATATTTTTGTCCAGAGTAAAAAATAATAAAGCACCGCTGATTTTTGAAGATGGAAAACAGTCAAGAGATTTTATTAATGTAGCGGATATAATTTCGGCAAATATTTTGGCAATGGAAAAAGATGAGGCCAATTATAATTTTTTTAATGTAGGAACAGGAAAAAGTTATTCTATTTTAGATATTGTCGAGACTATAATTAATGTTTGCGGAAAGAATTTAAAACCGGAAATTCTTAATAAATTCAGAGCTGGAGATATCAGGTATTGCTACGCAGATATCTCAAAAATTAAGGAAAAGCTAGGTTTTGAACCAAAAGTTTTGTTTAGCGAGGGAATGCAGGGATTAATTGAATGGTCGGATAGCCAACGAGCAGATGATTTGACCGACAGAGCTCAGGAAGAATTAAAATTAAGGGGGTTGGCAGAGTAGATGAATGTAAGTGGTTTTACCATAGTAAAAGATGCTGTTGAATATGATTATCCTTTCAAAGAGGCGGAAAGGAAGAAGAAATATAATTCCCATGAGTTAAATAGCTTTTATATTTATCTTTGGAGCTTATCCAGAGGTCATTCAAAATCGAATAAGGGAAAATAAAAAGGCTTTACCAAAACAAGAACAAGTCGTAATTTTATAAATGAGTGCAGTAGAAGGTTAGAATAATGAATGAATGTCTGATAGTAATTGTTAGTTTAGATCAGCTGAATTATACTAAAAATTGCATAAGAAGCATTTTGCAGAATACGGAATATTTTCATAAGGTTTTGATTGTTGACAATGGAAGTCAGGAGGAGACCTTAAATTATCTTCGAAGCTTAAAAAAAGATGGCGTAGCAGATGTAATATTCAATAGTGAGAATATTGGGTGGGTGGAAGCGGTGAACCAAGGATTGTTTTATTCCAGGGCACCTTATGTCTGTATTATGAATAATGATGTTATAGTTTATCCTGGATGGCTTGAAGAGATGATAAATGGTTTTAAGGTAGATAAGATTGTAGGGATAGTTAATCCTTTATGGGAACTACCAAAAAGGTTTAAAGGCGGAAGGGATAGGTATTTTAAAAAAGTAGTAAAAAAGCAAAAAGGTCAATACATAAATACTGATTGGGCACGTGGATTTTGTTATGTAGTTAAAAGGGAGGTGATAAATGTTACTGGAGGCCTTGATCAAGATTTTTCGCCAGCTTATTACGATGATTGGGATTTTTCTTTGCGAATAATAAAAAAAGGGTATAAATGTGTGAGGGCGACAGGCTCATTTGTATATCATTATAAAAATATAAGTTACCCTGTGTTTTTAGGTCAAGAAGAATTTAGCAAGAATTTTAACGAAAAAGCTTTATTATTTCACAAGAGATGGGGATATCCGCTCAAGATTTTTTTTGTTATAGACAAAAGTTTAGAAAAGAATATGGAAGCAATGCGTAAATTGGTGTTTAGCCTGTTAAGAGATCAGAATAAAGTACATATTATTTCTAGTACCAAAATTAATGTTAATCATAGTAATTGTAATGTGAAAAAGGCTTTTTTTATGCTTTTTAAAATTAAGCTAATAATAAAATTATTAAACAATTCAAGACATTCTTTAAAAAAAAGATTCGATATAATAATATGTTCTGCGAATGTCAAAGATTTTCTTGAGAAATTTAGTTTTATACGAAACCACTACAATTTACAAATCATTGATAAGAGTAATGACAATAAGAGTGTTGATAGTTTTTATCTAGAGATAAGAAAAAACAATTTTATTCCACGAAAAATTATTCAGTTGTAGTAAATTATGATTTACGGTACCTTTTTATTGCTATTTCAGGAGGGGAAAGAGTTTTTGTATGGGATGGGAGTAACAGGGCTTTAAAGGGATAGTAATAGAGGTTTTGGGATGAGTTGTAATATTATATATGTGGATATTTTAGGGATGGAAAAACTTTTGTTAATTTTTGAAAAGGTTTATCAGACAGAAGTTAAGGTATTTGGTTAAGGTAGATTATATTTCAAGGAGGAGGAAATGAGTAAGATTCCTTTATCAATAGTTATCCTTGCTAAAAATGAAGAGAAGCGAATAGAAGATTGTATAAAATCTGT
>CAZWIR010000083.1:0-3359 GCA_964634315.1 uncultured Planctomycetia bacterium
ACGAGATTGTTTCTCAAACAATTTCATTTAAAGCATCAAGAGATGTATCGGGCGCAGCAGATATGGTAAGTACCTGCTCTTTAGTGAATGATGTCGTAAGTTATTAATAAAATAAAATTATATGTCTAAGTTTTTGTTAGAAAAACGTTTTAGTTTGGGATTTGTTGGAGAAGTGTGGAAGGAAAAAAAGTCTTTCATCAGTTTTAATGCATTTACTGCAAACGATGTTAAAAAAATGTTACCTAAGCTTTCTGGGCTGGATGAAAAGAACATGGAGATGGCTTTAAAAGGCGTGGATGAAATGGTGATAATTTTACAAGAAAAATTCGTAAGTGGAGAAGCTGTGGATATGAATGGTGAGATAGTTAAGCTAAGAAAAGAAGATATAGGCGATTTACCTATTGAGGTGCTTAATAAGGCTGTAAGTTTTTTATCCCAAGGCCAAGCCGAGAGCAAGTAACAGCTATTCGTGATGTTATGTCGGCCAAAGGCCCAATTAGTAATGCAAAAGGAAATGTAGCGTGGGCGTTAAATAGAATTCAAGAATTTAGGTATCGAGAACGCTTCGGATTGTCTTACAGGCAATTAATGAATGAGCCGATAGAAGAGATGATGGTAAATTTAGAAATTATGTCATCAGAAGCTAAAATGGAGCGGGCACAATCCAAACGGGCTGCGCGGAATGACTAAGATATAATAATCTGCTAAGATAAAGTAATGGCAACCACAAGAGTACAGGTAATTATTGACGCAAAAGATAACGCGTCAAAGGTAGTTAAAGGGCTTAATAGTTCTTTAACAGATGCGGGAAAGAATTTAAGTGCGCTTGGTGGTACTTTAACTAAGAATTTTACACTCCCTATTTTGGCTGCGGGTGCAGCAATAATTACTTTAGCATCTAGGGCGGGTAAAGTTGAATCGGTAACGGATGCTTATAAAAGCATGGTTGCAAGTTTTGATGTGGGTTCTCAGGAGTTGATTGAAAATGTAAAAAAGGCCACAGCAGGAACTGTTGACCAAATGACCATCATGCAACAATTTTTGAAGGCCAGCACCCTTATTGGAAAGGACGCGCTTGGAGAAGGAGGAGAGAATTTTACCAGGTTTGCTACCCTAGCTAAAAAGGCTGCTCGTGCTACGGGTCAAGATGTCGATTTCATGTTTGAGTCTATCATCAATGGTATTGGTCGTACTTCGGTAAAATGGTTAGATAATACGGGTGTTGTTATTTCAGCTACTGATGCGTATAAAAAGTATGGAGAAGAACTTGGGAAGACGGCTAGTGAACTTACTGAGTCTGAAAAGAAGATAGCCATTACAAACGAATATTTGCGTAAGGCAGAGGGCGTATATAAAGATGTTGCGGTGAGCGCTGGTGGTGTTTCAAGTACATTGGCTAGGTTTAAGGTGGCCATGATAGAAAGTGGAGATGCAATTGGTTTGGCATTGATACCCGCAGTTCAGGAGTTAGTTGAGTCACTTACACCAATTATTGTTGACAAAGGACCAAAATTAGCGGCTGGAATTGCAGATTTAATTAAAAAATTTACCGATTTAGCTCCTTGGATTAAAAAGACGGTGGGAGCAATGGTGTTGTTTCTTGCTGTGATTGGACCAGTTTTAAGCATACTGGGGCAGATGAAAAAAGCATTCGTGTTGGCAAAGTATGGACTTAAAGCGCTGAAGATTGGGTTTTTGTTACTTAAAGGACCGATAGCGTCTGTTACGGGATTATTGTTAGCTAATCCAATTGTTTTAATTATTATGGGCATAATTGCCGTGGTTGCGTTGTTGGTTGTTGCGTGGAAGAAAAATTGGGGAGACATACAAGGGAAAACCAAGAAGGCTGTGGATGGCATTAAGAGTGCGTTTAAGGGGTTGATTGGTGTATTTAAATTAATTTTTAAGGGTGATTTTACGGCTTCGTTTGGCAAGCTATTTAATGTGTTTGAAGATAGTGCGATAGTTACCAATATTTTAAATGCCCGCAATGCTATAAAAGAATTTGCAACTGGTATTAAAGAAGGAATAGGTAATGCCTTTACTTCTGTGGTTGATGGAATAACAACTTTCTTTCAAGAATTGCCAGGCAAACTAAGTGCGTTTCTTGAGGCGGCAAAAGTGGCTGTTGTTAAATTTTTTATTGAGGATATACCATATGCCATAGGGTTTTTGGTAGGTAGATTTGAAAAGCTGGTAACTGTGGACATTCCTTTTGCTATTGGACAAATGATTACTTTCTTTACTGAGACCATTCCCGCTTTCTTAGTTTCATTAGCGCAGATGTTTGTGGCTGGGATTGTTGCTATTTATAATATATGGGTAGAATTTTTTACAGTCACGATACCTGAAACTATAAAAAGCTTTATTAATTGGGCTTCAGAAGCAATACCCGCGTTTGGAAGAGCGCTTGTGCAATGGTTTAAGACAATGGTGGAAAATGTAAAGAAGTGGTGGGAGTGGATGAAGACTGAGGGTGTAAGGGTAATATTGGAATTTATAAAAGAGGCAATTGCTAAAGTGGTTGAATTGTATACTAGATTTACGGATTGGATTAAGAAGTTGGTAAAAGATGTCTATAATGGCTTGCTTGAGCTACCAGGCAAGGTTAAAGTTGCTATGAATAAAGTTAAAGATGCGGCAATATCTAAGGCTAAAGAAATATATGAAGGGGTGAAAGAATGGTTTGATAAGATAATTGGATTTTTTGGAAGTATAATAGATAAAGCTGGAGAGGCTCTTACAAAAGCAAGAGAAGCATTTACTGCTGGTAGAGAGCAGGGTTTGAGGAGCGAACAAACTGGAGGAATTGTCCCAGGACCAATTGGAGCAGCGGTACCAATTCTTGCTCATGGGGGAGAACGAGTTATATCTGCAGGAGTAGCAACTGGCGGTAGTGGAAGCGGTGGAGGAGTTAATTTACAGGTCAACATAGGTTTATATGCTGGAACTGAAACAGAGAAGAGAAACATAGCTAAGAATTTATATGCGGCTTTAGTACAAACAGCACAAGCACAAAACAAAACTGTATTTGAATTAATGGAAACTTAAAATGCCTTATACTTTAGGAGATGTGACTTTACCAAGACCAAAAAGTTTAGTGCGGAGTTTTTTAGAAAAATCCTCAGAGAATATAACCATGAAAGGGAAAACAACGAAAGACACTATTAACAGAAAAGAGAATTATGTTTTAACTTATCAGTATTTATCTTTAGCACAGGTGGGAGCAATACTATCTGAATATAACCTTAATAAAGTTAGGTCTTTTACCATAGATGAAGATAATTTATCTGTAGGCCCTACTGATGTGTTTATTGATATTGGTGCTAACTATGTGATGGGTATTGGTAAATTTGGCG
>CAZWIR010000083.1:3369-4471 GCA_964634315.1 uncultured Planctomycetia bacterium
TTGGTGCAAGAGATTACCCCATGTCTGGTAGGGATTATAGAGAAAATTTAAAGTTAATACTAACGGAAGTGAAATAATGTTAGGAAAGTAATATAATTTTATATAGAATGGCATTTAAAAAAGGACACACACCATGGAACAAAGACAGAAGAGTTAAGGATTTATGTGTGGTATGTGGAAATGAGTTTTATCCAACTGATAATAAGTGGCACCAAAGGAGAAAGACCTGTTCGGAAAAATGTAGAAAAGAATTGTTTTCTAGGGGTATGAGAGGAAGGGAGTCGTGGAACAAGGGGAAAACCATGTCTAAAGAGCACAGAAGAAAATTAAGTATCGCAGCAAAATTGGCGTGGAAATCAGGGAAACATAAGAACAACCCAACAAGTGGTGGTAGTCCTGCGTGGAATAGTGGGAAAGTTATGACACAAACTATGGGGAGTAAAAATCCTAATTGGAAGGGCGGCATAACCCCTTTAATGGTTCAAATAAGAAGATGTAGAAAATATAAACAATGGACAAAGACAATTCTTAAGAGGGATGATTACACTTGCCAATTGTGTGGGGTTCGAGGAGCGGAATTTAATGTTGACCACAAAAAACGTTTTTCGATTATTGTGGAGGAGAACAAAATAGACAATTTACAAAAAGCCTTAGCTTGTTCGGAGCTTTGGGAATTATCAAATGGTCGAACATTGTGTGTTGCTTGTCACAAACAAGTTACATTTAAAGGGGGTGGTATGGGTGCAAGCTAGTGGAAATTCTTCTTTATCTATTTGGACCCCATTTTGACGCCATTACAACAGCTAGTGTGAGGCCAGTTAGGGCAAAATTGTATGTGTCATGGTCAAGAAACACCAATACTGAGAACTTTGCCACTATTGGCACTTCTTTGGTGGGGAGTACGGATATATTGCAAGGTCAGAGTGGGTCTGCTATTAATGAGGCGGATTCGTTTATTTATGTAGATGAAACAGATAATACGATAAGACTAGAATATGAAAGAGTATTAATAGAACCTTTGGGTGGCATGGCGAAGGCTATGGGAGATATTGTTTTGGATAACACAGACAAAAGATTTACTCCAGATTATGATGCTTCTATC
>CAZWIR010000084.1:0-2243 GCA_964634315.1 uncultured Planctomycetia bacterium
TATGTGGCTAAAACCTTCGCATCGATTCCTTCAACGAAAGGCTTCCTTTTATTTCTCAGAGTGTCAATTTCGATTTCACCATCCTTTATAGTTGATTTAATTTTTCCCTCTTCATTCTTAGAAGCTATCTCTTCTTTACTTAAGGCCTCTTTTTGTGCTAGACACTCTTTATTTGCGTCTTCAAGTCCAACCATTACAGTTAAAATCGCTTCTTCAGCTATTGCTATATCAGCCTTAGTTGATGCGATTTCGCTAAGCATAGCTTGGTATTCTTTATTGCTTTTTAATTGATAGAGCTGGGTTTGAAGCTTTTTCAGCCCGCCTTCCTTAGCAGCTAGCTCAAGTTCTTTATCTTTCTTTTCCAGCTGCAGTTTTTTTAGCTTTTCTTCAGCACTGTTAAAGTTTTTACTGATTTCTTTAAATTCTTTTTTTATTTCTTCTAACCGGGCAGGTAGAGTTTCGTTTTTCTCTTCTTGCAGTTTATAGATTCGAGTGTCAATCTCTTGCAACTGGATTAGTTTTTTTATTCCGTCTTTTAAACCCATATAAAGTCTTCTTTCTTAAAAAAAATTATATAGCAAGCCAAGTCATGGGCCTGCAGGGATTCGAACCCCGGACCAAGACATTATGAGTGTCCTGCTCTAACCAACTGAGCTACAGGCCCGATAAAGCAATGAAAATCAGTAGAAATTATAGCAAGTTATAGGCAGGATAGCAAGGATTTTTTAATAAGGTTTAGGGAGAAATTAGAGATAGGGATGAATAAACTTCTCTAATTCCTGTTTGTTCATAACTCCAACTCGCTTCTCCATAACCTTGCCATCTTTAAACAGCATAATAGCCGGAATGCTCATGATTGCATACTCAGTGGCAATCGCAGAAGCTTCATCAACATTCAGCTTACAAACCTTTATTTTACCAACATATTCTTTGGCTATTTCCTCTACGTGGGGTGCAATCATATTACAAGGGCCGCACCAAGGGGCCCAAAAGTCCACAATAGCAGGTATTTCGGAATCAATTACTTCTTGTTTGAAATTGCCATCATTAACCTTGACTTCCATAGAATAGTTCTCCTTTTTAACTAGTAGTTGAGAGTTTAATTTATTTTATTGCGCTTATGCTTTTGTCTAGATCTTTGATTTTTTTAACCAAAGAAGATATTCTACGGCTAGTTTTCCATTTAGTTGAAGGTGAAGCTGAAACAGCTTTACCTAAATCATAGTAAGTTTTTTCTCTGTTTAAAGATAAAGATAGTTTTTTGGTTTGAGCAGCACCCTTGACTGAAAGTTTTTTAAGATACTTCTCACTTTGAGACAGCATCTTTTTTGCATTGATTACGCCCTTGTCGATTTCCTTTTTTGCTTGTGGCCATATCCGGTCAAAAGTTTCTTTCAAAGTTTCATGATTCTTCTTCGCCATAATTCCCCCTTTTTTAAAACAAATACTTTTAAAACTTCACTATTCTACCACAGTATTTTTATTTTTACAAAAGGTATCTATTAACCACCGGTTAACATGTAATCAATAACTCGGTCGCTAACTTTATTTTCTTTTAGGTATGTAATAACTTCCGAACTTAACTCATAGACTGACTTAGTTCTTTTAATCTCACTGATGATCACACCTTCAGGAATACCTTGGGTTGACATCTCAGCAATCTTAATTACAGTTATATGGTCGGGATTAGTTGCTAAAGCTTTTTTATCCATACTGTTGCCAATTAAACCGCCGCCAATCGCACCAGCTGCACCACCAATTAAAGCTCCCTCAACTCCATGGCCGCTTTGATGGCCGATAATTCCGCCGGCAGCTGCTCCTAACAATCCTCCGACAACGCTTCCTTTTTTTGATTTCTCACCCATACTTGCACACCCGGCTGTAAATACTAGTAAAACTAAAACCAATGAAACAATAGTCACTCTTCTCATCTTAAGCCCCCCTTTGCAATTATTATAACTTCCCAACTTTAACCCAGATCGAACGTTGTCTCGGGCCATCAAACTCAGTAAAGTATACACCTTGCCACACACCTAGTGCAAGTTTTCCTTTTTCAATAAAAATTGTAACTGATGAACCGATAATTGAAGCTTTTATATGAGCAGGTGAGTTACCTTCAGAATGCAGATAGCCGCTCGAGGGTATAACCTTCAAACCTTTTATAATATCTCCCTTAACAGTGGGGTCAGCATTCTCATTTATAGTTACCCCGGCAGTTGTATGGGGAATAAAAACTACACACA
>CAZWIR010000084.1:2343-4437 GCA_964634315.1 uncultured Planctomycetia bacterium
TATATGCCTAATTAGTAAGTTTCAGATTTTTTTTAAAAATCTTTTAACTTGATCGTGATTTCCAGCCAATACGAAATCTATTTCGTTATTCTTCCATTTAAACAAGATCCGTTGTTTTAGACCTTTTCGTATTTCCCACCAGTCTTCCCTAAGTTGCTTAAGTCCTAATCCTTTTCGAAGCAAGCCTCTTTTACCCAAAACATCTATAAGTTGCGCACATGATTCTTTAACTAAATTTTTATCTTTTTTTGGTAAGGAATTGAGAGACTTTTTAAACGAAGGTTTAAAGTTAAAATGAATCATAAAGAGTCAAAATACTTTTTCGCTGATTTTGCAGATTTGCAGGTTTTGCCCTTTTCAGAAGCAAGCTTCTCTATTTTTACCCATTCCTCTTTTGTGTAAGGAGTTTTTTCTTCTACCATTTTTGCCGGAACGATTACTATTCCATTCCTGGTAATTTGGAACGCTATAAGGCTATCTTTGTGTAAACGTAGCATTTTTCGCACTAAATTAGGAATTGTGACTTGCCCCTTGGATGTTACTTTTGCGTATTCTATCGCCATTTTGCCTCCTTGTTCTTACATTCTTACTTCCTTACTTTCGCTTAAAGTATAACACAGGCTGCAACCAGTTGTCAACTTAATTCAGGAAGCAACAATCACAAAAAGGGGTCAACTCCCTTTTCCTATAGTTACATGATTATATGGGAAAATCAAGAGGTTTGTGTGCGCACACATCCCTCTGTTTATGTTTAAGCCCGACCTAAACAACTTGCAATAAAATCAGGCTTGTGTTACTCTTTAAGTGAAAATATTCTTTGAAAATTCGGGGGTGCTTGGTTTCGACTTTGAGACTAGGAAAAGTGGTTGCATGTCGTAGGGGTAAGGCCGAACGTATCCGGGCTTACAAAATATAAGAGCAACACCTTTCGTTGCAACACCTGCTTACGCAGTTAGCTAAGTAGGGCCCTTAAATTTTAGGTCTCTGGGGATTTAAGGGTTCATTTTTGAGACTCGGAACAAATTTTTTGCTTTGAGGATTTGTTCTTAAAAAATATCGAAGCTGCTCTCTAGAGTATCCGGTCCTTTGGAGCCTCTAGGGAAAAGCTAAACATAGGGCTAAGCATGTAGGAGCTATTTTCCAACCCTTTAAGGACGCGGGTTCGAATCCCGCCACCTCCACTTAATTTTTGTCTTGTTGTAACTAATGTATTAGTAACAAGATATAACATTAATAATTCTGCTATTTTTACTTGTGTCCATTTTGTACTAATGATAAATAATAAAAGCGAAAGATGAAAAAGATTAACGTAATTGTATGCTCTTTTTTGTTGGTAGGGGTCATTTTATATCTGCCTATGATTTATGCCCAAGGAACTTGGAGAGAAAAAAGTCAGGAAGTTAGGGTTGTTAAGCCAGGGAATTATGATTTTTCTTTACAACATGACCGGCTAACAAGAACCTACCTCGTGCATATTCCTCGGTCGTATAATAAATCTATCCCCGCGCCATTGATTATCGCTTTTCACGGCGGTATGGGATATAAAGAGCATATGGCTACCGATAAATATTACAACTTAATTTCAAAATCTGAAAAGGAAGGCTTTATTGTGGTTTTTCCTAACGGCGCGAGTAGGTTGAAATCCGGAAAATTCGCCACATGGAATGCGGGAAATTGCTGTGCGTATGCCCGGGATAATAATATTGATGATGTTGGTTTTGTGAAAAAAATGATCGATGATATCAAAACAAAATTTACTATTGATTCGAGCAAGGTTTATGCAATGGGGATGTCTAACGGTGGGATGCTATCATATAGACTTGCTTGTGATTTAACCGATACGTTTACTGCTATAGCAGCAGTTGCAGGAACCGATAACTATGACAACTGCAGCCCATCAGGATCTATTTCAATAATGCACATTCATGCAAAGGACGACACGCATATTCTTTTTGAGGGGGGTGCTGGATCTGATGCATTCAAAGACGTATCAAAAGTAACTGATTTTACCTCTGTTTCGGAAACCATATCAAGATGGGTAAAGAGAAATAATTGTAATGCTGTGTTCGAAAGAGTCCTGGAAAAGGAAGGTGC
>CAZWIR010000085.1:0-1776 GCA_964634315.1 uncultured Planctomycetia bacterium
CCTGTTAGGTGCATCAGCGATTAACTCTCCTATATTCGGATGAGCCCAATTTAAAGCTAGGAAAGTAGCTCCTAAAATAGTATCTGCTCGAGTAGTAAAACACTTTAATTTTATCTCTGAACCTTCTAAAGAAAAGTCTATCTCTACACCTTCTGACCTTCCAATCCAATTATCTTGCATTGTCTTAACAGGCTTCGGCCACTCATCCAACAACTCTAAGTCATCAAGCAAAATTTGAGCATAATCAGTTATTTTAAAAAACCATTGCTCTAAATTCTTAAGACAAGCTTCAGTTGAACATCGTTCACACTTCCCATCAATAACCTGCTCATTAGCTAAAACTGTTTTACAGGAGTTGCACCAATTAACCGCAGCTTGTTTGCGATAAGCCAATCCTTTTTTATAAAGTTTTAAAAAAATCCACTGAGTCCACTTGTAGTAATCAGGGGAACAAGTAGTAATTTCTCTAGACCAATCATAGCCTATCCCCCAACTCTCTAGTTGCTCTTTTATTCTTTCAATATTCTTAGAAGTCCAATCTTTAGGATGAATCTTATGTTTAATAGCTTGGTTTTCTGCTGGAAGGCCAAAGGCATCCCACCCTATTGGACTTAAGACATATAAGCCACGCATTTTTTTATAACGCACTACAGCATCACCAATCACATAATTGCGAGCATGGCCTACATGAAGCTCGCTTGAAGGATAAGGGAACATAACTAAACAATAATACTTATCTTTGGAAGCTTTATTGGTCTCAACTGTAAAAGTCTTCTTACTCTTCCAATATTCTTGCCACTTTTTATCAGAATCTTTTGTATAATTCATTTTTTATATATCTCTCTTACTGCCTCTAAATTTTCTTTATCCTCATTCTCACGCTTCTTGGGAGTCTCTAAGATAAACGCTGCTTCCCTTAGTTTAGGATGATTAACTATTAAATTAAAACCTTTTCGACCAATTTCTCCGGTTCCAATGTCATGGTGACGATCACGAAGAGAACCTAATTTCTCCTGGGTATCATTAAGATGAATAACCTTTAAACGCTCTAAGCCTACCTCTTGATCAATCTCATCAAGCAAGGACTTTAAACCTCTAGGTTCATTTATCTTATACCCTGCTGCCCAAGCATGAGCAGTGTCTAAACAAATACCAACAGATTCAGGTCTATTCAAGCCATCTAAGACAATCTTTTGATGTGAAAACTTATAGCCTAACCAGTGGCCACTACCTGAGGTATTCTCGATGAGAACTTTGGTCTTGACCTTTTTAGTTTCTTTTAAAATTTTATTTAAGGCCTGAATTATCCTTGAAAGTCCCCCTTCTTCAGTTCCTCCCTTATAAGAACCCATGTGGGTTACCAGATAATCAGCTTCCAGCCTATCAGCCTCAACGAGGTCAGCGATAAATTCTTTTATCGTAACTTTGAAAAAACTTTTCTTTACCGTAGCCAAATTAAGCAAATAAGGGATATGAATAACTACTGGGCTAATATTTGACTTTTTTACTTTTTTTTTGAATCTCTCTACATCCTCGTCACTTAAGAGAGCCTTCCTCCACTGACGAGGATTACGAGAAAAAATCTGCATTGTGTTGCAGCCAAGTTCAACTGTCCTATCAATGGATTTATAGATCTTACCAGCAATCGATACGTGAACGCCAAGTTTTAACAATTTATTTTTTTATCCTTATGGTTTAATTGGTGGAGCCGGAGAGATTTGAACTCTCGACCTCTACGCTGCCAGCGTAGCGTTCTCCCAGCTGAACTACGGCCCC
>CAZWIR010000085.1:1876-4391 GCA_964634315.1 uncultured Planctomycetia bacterium
TTGACAAAGAAAATCAACAATGTTATGATTTTTACCTAATCGCCGGAGTGATGGAACTGGCAGACGTGCTGGATTCAAAATCCAGTCTTCGAAAGAAGGTGAGGGTTCAACTCCCTCCTCCGGCATTTTAAATGCCTTACCCTATCTTTCTTATATCTGGTATAATATTCCAATGAGTGAGTTTAAACTAGATAAATTCCAAGAAGAAGCAATCAATGCTAGCCGAGAGAACCACTCGGTAATTGTAAGTGCCCCTACCGGAGCAGGAAAAACCCTAATCGCTGAATACATAATCGAAGATTGTATAAAAAATAATAAAGGAGTAATCTATACTGCCCCAATAAAAGCCCTAAGTAACCAAAAATTCCGAGACTTCTCTAAAAAATATCCTAAAAAAACCGGCATTCTTACCGGAGACGTAAGCATAAACAGGAATGCTCCGATCTTAATCATGACTACTGAAATCTTCCGCAATGCCATTCTAGTAAACCCTGAAGAATTCAAGCATCGAGAGTGGGTAATCTTTGATGAAATTCACTACCTTGATGATATTGAAAGAGGTACTGTCTGGGAAGAAGCAATAATACTGCTGCCCAAGCAGATGAGAATATTGGCCTTAAGTGCAACTATTCCTAATATTGACCAATTTGTAGGTTGGCTGCGAAAAATTCACAGTTTCCCCTTAAAATCAATAGTGGAAGGGGTCAGACCTGTTCCCCTGCACTTTTTCTTCCAATCCAATAATGAGATATTTTATGATTTTTCAAAGCTAAAACAATCTAATCTTTTGCGCAAAACTTTAAAAAGACCAACTTATCAAGAAAAATACACATTTTCTAAACCAAATAAAACTAAAAGCCTGTTAAAGGGTATAAGCGATCTTAAGGGTTACCCTTGCGTGTATTTCTCTTTCTCACGACGAAGATGTGAAGAACTAGCTCATGAAACCGGACAATTTGACTTTTTAAGTAGTACTGAGAAAAATAGAATAACAGAGATATTCGAAAATCTACTAAATAAATTTAATATCTCCTCTTCCCCTCATGTAAATTTTCTCTCGCCCCTTATTAAGAGAGGGATAGCATATCATCATGCCGGACTTCTGCCTACCCTAAAAGAAATTATTGAAAGGCTTTTTACTACCGGTTTAATAAAACTAATTTTTACTACTGAAACCTTTGCCTTGGGAATAAATATGCCGGCAAAAACAGTTGTCTTTCATTCTCTCAGTAAATTCTACGGAAGGTACCACGGATTTTTAAAAACTCGGGATTTTTATCAGATGGCTGGGCGTGCCGGACGACGGGGAATCGATAAGGAGGGTTTTGTATTTTCCCGTGTGAACCCTTCTCATATAGACATACCTTCGCTGGAAAAGATAATTTACGGAACGTATGAACCAATCCAAAGCCAACTTAACTCCTGTTATGCCACTATTCTAAATCTCTATAAAATAATGGCTGATAAAATTTATGATATCTACCCTAAATCTTTTCATTTCTACCAAGGTCAAGCCTGGAAGAAAAAAGAAGTCTTAAATCTCCTAAAAAGAAAAATATCCTTGCTTAAAAATCTTGGCTACATCAAAGGAACCGAAATAACTCAAAAAGCACAATTAGCTGCTAAAGTTTATAGCTTTGAGCTTGCTATTGGCGAGCTATTTGAAGCCGGATTCCTAGACAGTCTTGAGGAAGAAGATTTATTCGTATTCGTAATTGCCTTAGTTTATGAACCAAGAAAAGGAGATACAAAACCTAAGTTAACTAAAAAGACAAAAGCCCTGCGACGCAAAATAGATCAATTCATAAGAGATATACATAATCAAGAGAAGAAATTCCGTATTTATCCTCCAAGCAAGAAGTTCTTCTTTTATTTAAGCGAAATCTGCCGGTTGTGGTTTTCAGGAGCCAGTTTTTCAAGAATAATTCAAGACTGCACTATAGACGAAGGCGAGATAGTAAGATACTTTAGAATGGCTATTCAGGTATTAAAAGAAATCAGCACGTCTAGCACAGTAAATGACTCTTTAAAGAAAAGAATATCAAATTGCTTAAGAAAAGTAAACCGCGATGTCGTAAATGCTGAGAACCAATTACGCCAAGAGATATAGCCCAACAAGATCCTTCTCCCCTTCGGGGATCAGGATCAAGATAAGCCTACTTTCATAGGTTTATCTTGACAATATTCGATTTTTGAGTATATTAGATTGCCTATGAGCAGAAAATGTGAAATTTGTGGAAAAAAAGCAATGACTGGCAACTCTGTCGCCAGAAGGGGTTTACCTAAGAAAAAAGGTGGAGTAGGCTTGAAAACTACCGGAATAACTAAGAGAAGATTCCTTCCTAATCTTCAATCAAAAAGGCTTGTTATAGACGGTAAGGTAAAAAAGGTTCTTGTCTGCGCAAAGTGCATAAAACGCGGTAAACTAGTTCTCCCCACCAGAAAGTCTGCAGTCTCTGATAATTAATTTAGGAGTATTGTGGTAGTAGTTAACCTGAAGGGAAAATACTATGTC
>CAZWIR010000086.1:0-4357 GCA_964634315.1 uncultured Planctomycetia bacterium
AAGATTTAGGCAATACGATAATTGTCGTTGAGCACGATGAGCAAATGATTCATTCTAGCGATTGGATAGTTGATTTAGGGCCAGGAGCAGGAGTAAAAGGAGGAAGAGTTGTCTATTCTGGAGAAAGAAAGCAGTTACTTGCACAGGACACTTTAACTGCTAAATATTTAAGAGGCGACGAATCAATTATTAAACCTTTGGATAGAAGATCTTACAGGGATAAGCCAATTCTAGGCATAAAAGGTGCCCGGGAACATAATTTAAAAAATATAGACATAAAAATTCCTTTAGAAACATTTATTTGTGTGACTGGAGTATCTGGTTCAGGTAAGTCAACTTTAGTAGAGGATATACTTTATAGAGCCTTGACCAGGAGTCTTTACAATTCACGCGAAAAGCCTGGTGATTTCAAGGAATTAGTTGGTCTGGAGAACATTGATAAGGTTATCATCGTAGATCAATCTCCGATTGGCAGAACACCGCGTTCTAATCCGGCAACGTATACTGGAGTATTTACCTATATCAGAGATGTTTTTCAAGAATTGCCTGAAGCAAGAATGCGGGGCTACAGGCCGGCTCGTTTTAGTTTTAATGTTTCTGGAGGAAGATGCCAGGAATGCAATGGTGAGGGAACTAAAAAAATAGAAATGCACTTTCTTCCTGATGTTTACGTGCCTTGTGAAGTTTGTGCCGGTAAACGTTTTAATAAGCAAACTTTAGAAATAAAATTCAAGGGTAAAAATATATCTAATGTTCTAGAGATGAATGTCGATGAGGCCTACGAATTATTTGTAAATTTTCCTCGGATAAAGAATATTTTACAAACTTTAAAAGATGTTGGTTTGGGTTATATTGGTTTGGGGCAGGCAGCGACTACACTTTCTGGGGGGGAGGCACAAAGGATTAAACTGGCTTCTCAATTACGGAAAAAGGCAACAGGAAAGACTCTTTATATCCTTGATGAGCCGACAACTGGTTTACATTTTGATGATATAAAAAAGCTTTTGTCAGTATTACACCGCTTAGTCGATAAAAAAAATACGGTTTTAGTTATAGAACATAATTTAGATGTGATAAAATGTGCTGATTATATTATTGATTTAGGGCCTGAGGGTGGAGATAGCGGTGGAGGAGTTGTCGTTTGTGGGACACCGGAGGAGGTTGCGGTTTGTACCGCTTCTTATACCGGAAAGTTTTTAAAGAGTAAGTTGGGTTAATAATTTATAATATGCAAAGAATTTTAAAAGTTCTTATTTTAAGCTTAGTATTATCAGTGCTTCTATTTTCTCCGAGCTTCTCTAGTATTAAGGAAGAAGAGAAATTTCATATTGCAGCTAAAGCTTTTTCCGATGACTTTTATGATGCTTCTCTTTCACTTTTTAAGAAATTTATAGGAGATTTTCCTAAGAGCTCTTTGTTTTATGAGGCTAAACTATATGTAGCTAAATGTTATTATCATAAGGAAAACTATGCGAAAGCCTTAGAGATTTTTTCTGAGATCGAGAGGAGTCAAGAGAAAGAAGACATCCTCAGCGAAACCTACCATTGGTTAAGTATTATTTATTTTCGCGGAAAGGATTTCAAGGAAGTTTTAAGCTACACTCAAAAGATTATAGATGATTATCCGGACTCTAAATTTATCTGGGAAGCTTATTATTTAACTGGAAGCTGTAATCTAGAGTTGGGTAAAATAGACAAAGCTGAAGAAATTTTTAATAAAATTATTACTGAGTGTACTCAAGAGGAAGTAATCAGCAACGCTTATTTGCAAATTTTAAGCATTTATCTTCAGAAGAAAAAGTACGATCAGATTATATTTTCAGGGGAGAATTATGTTAAAAGCTTCCCTAATGGAATTCTTCGTTCAAAAGTGTATTTTTACCTTGGAGAAAGTTATTACATTAGGGATGAGTGGAACAAAGCCTTGCGCAGCTATCAAAATGCTTTAAAAGATAGTCACAATGTAGAGCTTAAGGATTTAATCTATCAGGGATTAGGGCTTACCTATATCGAAAAGGGTGACAAAGTTGAAGCTAAGGGTAACATTGACAAGATAAGGGATAAAGGATTACGCCTTTTTTCGCAAGGAGTTTATTATTCTAAGATCGCTGATTACATCCAGGCCTTAGAAATTGTTAATATTTTCATAAGAGATTATCCTAAAAGCAAGTTTTTAATTGAGGCTTATTTAAATAAGGCTGACCTTCTTTATGAGATGGGTAGATTAAACGATTCTATTTCCGTTTATAAGTATTTGCTTGATAATTTTAAAGGCGTACGCTACATAGAGAGTGTTAATAAGGCACACTATGGTTTGGCATGGTGTTACCTAAAGAATGGTAAATTCAAGAAAGCAATAGATGAATTTAAGAGTACCTTAGAATATGCTAATAATCCTGTTGTAAGGGTGAGCTCTCAGATTCAGATTGCTGATGCCTATCAAGAAACGGACAAATACACAGAGGCTTTAGATATCTATAACAGTATTTTAAGAGCACAACCTAATACGGTATATGCTGACTATGTTCAATTTCAAATTGGAATGTGTTTTTTAAAAAATAAGGATCTTAAGAAGGCCTTTTTAGCTCTGAAGAATCTTAAGAGCAATTTTCCTTCTTCGAAACTTATACCTCAGGTTCAATATTATTTGGCTGTTGGATATTTTTCCCGAGAAGACTATACCGAAGCAAAAAGTCTGTTGGATGATTTTGTTGATAAGTTTCCCCGGGATGAGCTAATTTCTAAAGTTAATTATCTTTATGGAAAATGTCTTTTTAACCAGGAGGATTACGAGCAAGCTCTTTCAGTCTTTCAAAGGTTAGCCGATAGGTTCAAGGGTGAAGAAATTGCGGAGTTAGCCTATATTGATATGGGTAATGTGTATCTAAACTTATCTTCATTTAGCAAAGCCAAAAAAGTGTGGAAGGATTTTCTTACTCGGTATCCTCATTCACAGTATGCTGCTTCTGTAGCTTTGTATTTAGGGGGGGTATGTGAGAAGGAGGAGAACTATTTTGAAGCCGAAGGATATTACAGGAAGATTATTAGTGACTACAAGGATTCTTCTTCAGCCCAAGAAGCTTTACTTTCTTTAGGCCATCTTTATTGGAATCGAGGCAACCTAGAAAAAGCCCAAAGCTATTTCCAAAGACTATCTAAGCGACAGACGCCTTTAGCTCTAAGAGGCAAATTTTATTTAGCAAAGGTTTTTTTCCAAAAAGAAGAGTTCCAAAAAGCTTTAAAACTATATGATGAGCTTATCGAATCGGATTCTTCTATTTCTAAAATTGCTCTTGCCGAAAAGGCATTTCTCTTGAAGGAAATGAAGGATTACCGTCAGGCAATAACGGTTTTCCAGAGAGCAATTGCCGAGGATATAGATAATCCTGAGTTAAGATTTACCTTAGGATTATGCTTAGAAAAAGTTGATAGAGGACAAGATGCAATAGAGGAATATTTTAAAGCTATTTATGCATTTTCTGACCAAGAAGATTCCGAGAAAAACAGTTCTACAAATTATAGCGTTAAAGCTTACTTTCGTATTGCTCGAGTTTATGAGAAGATAGGTAAAAGAGCAGAGGCCGAGAAAACTTACCAGAAAATAATTAATTTGGGTGTCAAAGAGGCTAAGATAGCCGAGGCAAGGTTGGAAGAGTTAGGGGAAAAGTAAATGTTAAATAATATTAATTGGAGAAGATACTTCGGGAACTTTCGTTCCCTCAGTATCAATTCGACTAAACATTTTTTAGTAAAAAAATGTAAGTCTCATTGAGGAGGTATTATGTGGGAGTTAATTACAAAAAGCGGCTGGTTAATTATACCAATAATTTTGAGTTCATTTTTTTCTGTAGCGATTATCGTAGAGAGATTGATATTTTATATCAGCATTAAAAGTAATAATTTATTAGTTATATCAAAAATATTAGATTTGGTGCGCAAGAATAAGATAACGGAAGCAATTGACATTTGTGAGAAAAATCCTTTTTATGCAACTAACATTTTAAAATCGGGCCTTAGTCATTATGAGGAACCTAAAGATGTAATCAAAGAGGCAATGGAAAACAATTCTTTGTATGAAATACCAAAGCTTGAGAAGAATTTGAATTTTTTAAGCACAATTGCCCATGTTTCACCACTCTTAGGTCTTTTAGGAACAGTGGTGGGTTTGGTTAAGTGTTTTTATATTATTGAGCAAAAGACAGTGAGTATGGGGTTGGTTAACCCATCTGACTTAGCTGGCGGAATATGGGAAGCTCTTCTTACCACAGTCGCTGGATTATGTGTGGCTATACCAAGTTATATTATGTATAACTATTTTGTCCATAAGGTCAATTTACTTACACTTGGGGCAGAGAGA
>CAZWIR010000087.1:0-4344 GCA_964634315.1 uncultured Planctomycetia bacterium
GGGGAAGGTAAAGCAAAGAAGCTTTACCTTGGACATTAGAAGTATCCTCTAAATAGTTAAGTAAATCCTGAGTTTTATCGCGTACAATCATTTTTAAATTTCTTTTATTGTTGGGATAAAACTATTGCCAGGAATGGAGAAGAGAATAAAAATATACCGTACAAGTACCACCAGCAGTAGAAACAGTACTTACTTCGGGGTTCGTGCGCGGTTCTTCTGCTGAGGTAGGATCTAATCTCATAGCAAGATTTCTTACTCTTACCCCTCCGTTGATAAGGTCCATTCTAAAACCTACGTCACCCACATAATATTTGCTAAGGGTTTCCCAAGCACCGGATCCTACTCGAAATCTAACATCATGGTTAGGATTAGGACGAAATTCATATCTTACCCATATATCATCAGCATAGTTAGCCGGAGTCCTGGGAGTATTTCTATCCTGGCGAATTCTTAAAATGGTTACACCACTAGTACTAATTCCTCGCTTAGAAATATCTCCAGTAGCTAATAAAATATTCTTATGGAGATGCTGCAATATAAAGGTTAAATCATTTAATACTTGAGTTTTTGTCTCTGAAGAAGTTAGGAATCTTTCACTAGAAAGATGAAAAGCAATAGCCCCTAAAATAATTACTCCTAATAATACTGTAGAGATAATAAGCTCAACTAAAGTGACTGACTTTCGCATGATAATATTGATTTTTACCTTTAAGGGTAATTTATGGTTAAAGTTACCTGACGATAATCTCCGACAGTAGTTACGGTATAACTATTCTGTGTTGGTGAGGCAAGATCCTCATAAAGCTGGTTATCAATTGTATAAGCGGGAATATCTGCCGACCCTGCTCCGGTATCACTTAAATCATCAAGATCCCACCTATCATACCTAACATGCCGATATAAACCATTCAGTGCTTGAGTTACCAAGTCAGTAGCAATGAGCCGTTTATTAGCCCGCTTAACATACTTTCTCACGGACATAAAAGTAGCCAGCAACCCAGAAAAAGTAACAGCCAAAATTAATGAACCGATAATTACTTCGGTTAAGGTAACAGACTTTTTCATTTTATTAATTATCTTTACGGGACATACACACAACCAGCTGAGGTTATAGCCGGAGAGGCTTGATCCATAGTGTAACTACATCCAACTGGATTTGTTGCTGTTGCTGTAGCAGTAAAGGTAGCTCCAGCAACGGTAACCAAATAATCCCACCCATCGTCAGGTAAATCTAGATCCAAACCATTAATCGAATCATTACAAGCAACATAATCAACACAAGCCACATATAAATCATTCTCTAAAAATTTAATCTTCTCAGCAGTATGAATTAATTTTAACTGGGTTGAAGCTTGTCGGCCTTCTGCCCTCTGCCTAACTCCAAAATAACCGGGAATAGCAAAAGTAGCAATTATGCCTACAATTACTACCACTAACATCAACTCTAATAGAGTAAATCCCTTACTAGTCATATTCATTAATCATAACAATTATCAGTAACCCACTTCCCAGTAGATAAATCAAGGGTAATTGCCTTACCCATACCACAAGCACCAATAACTACCGAATTTACTGCACAAACAGTACCGGTACCAGGACCAACACCAATTACAGAATAATTAAAATTAGTGTCATTATCTACAACAGCAAGGTTAATCCCGGTTTTGTTAGTGCCTATGGTCGCATCAACAGAACCGGACGCAACAGCAGCATAACTTCCGTTATCTAGCTGCCATATCTTCTCAGCCTCAGCAATTAAGCTTATAGCATGCTTAGCTTTAGCAGCTTTGGCTTTAACTATAACCTTACGGTAAGAAGCCACTCCCAGGCTTGCTAGTATGGCAATGATTACAGAGACAATCACAAGCTCAAGGAGGGTAAAACCCACTCGGTTTCTTTGTTTTTTTAACTTTACTCTCATTCAATACCTACTCTGACTATTCGACAAACTACCAGTTAGTTACACCGGTTCTTAAATTCATGGTAAATGTACCCAAGCCCACTCTTCCTGCCACAGGCGTAGCTGTAGCAACGTTACCAATTACACTATAAGTATAATCAACATCATAAAAGCTTATTTCAATATCATTAGTTCCATCAGTGTCAATATCAGCAGCTAAGCTAACGGTTTGACTGGCACCAAAAACATCAAAAGCACCTTCTGTTGAGTCAATAGCCAACTCTACTTTACGAACATGGCCCAAATTGCTTTTTGCCTTTGATTCTTTGGCTTTTCCTGCAGCTTTAAAGAACTGTGGAAGACCTACAGCTGCCAAAATAGCAATAATGATTACTACAATTATCAATTCCATAAGTGTAAAACCCTTTGTTTTTCTCATAAAACACCCCCTTTTACTTCTTCTCTCTCTTACTTTTATAATCATCCATCTATCTCATCTGCCCTCTTTATACCACGCTCTCTGCCTCTGTGTCAAACGAAATGGAAAATATTTGCCTATAACCCTACCCTAAGGTAGAAAGCTTAAATAAAGGTAGAAATAAAGCAATAACAATTCCTCCAATAACAATTCCAATAAGAACAATCATGATTGGCTCAAAAGCAGCAATAAGACGTTCAACCCGTGAAGAAAGATCCTTTTGATAATGAGTCGATATTTTATTAAAAACCTGGGGCATACTTCCAGTCTCTTCACCAATCTTAGCCATCTCTGAGATCAAAAGAGGAAAAATCTCTAATTTCCGGAACTCATCAGATAAAGAGGCACCGTCTCTTACCCTTTCGGTTACTTGAAGAAGATTTTTTTCTAAAACAGAATTTCCGGTCCCCCGAGCAACAACTTCTAAGGTGTAGACTAAAGGTAATCCACTGTCTAAAAGAATATAAGTGGTAGATGTTAAACGCTCTAGGGCAGAAAGAAATGATATATCGCCGACAATCGGTATTTTTAATTTTATAGCATCCCAAATCTTCTTAGTCTCCGGTCGTTTTGTAAAAAGTGAACATCCGTAGCCAATAGCCGCCATACTAATTAAGACTAAGAGAAAATTCGTCTCCATAAATTTACTTATACTAAAGATAATCCTGGTAGGCAAGGGAAGTTCTATGTCAAACTGTTCAAACAAGGTAGTAAATTGAGGAAGAATAAATTTAAAAAATATAATAACTGCTCCAACTGCTACAAAAAAAAGAATAGCCGGATAAATAAGCGCCCCCTTAATTTTTCTTTCGAAATTTATTCTCACTTCTAAATAATCCGCTAATTTTTCTAAAACAAAGGGAAGGTTACCAGAAGCTTCCCCTACTTCGATAAGCCCTCTCCAAAGTGGAGAGAAAACTTTAGGGTATTTAAGAATCGCTTCGCTCAAAGACAGTCCTTCTTTTATATATTCACTACAGCGCCTTAATATTTTCTCAAGGTTAATACTCTCAGCCTGGAAAGAAAGAATCTCTAAGCTTCTTAAGAGAGTAACTCCGCTAGAAAGAGTAGTGGCAAGGTTACGAGCAAGAAATGCTAAATCCTGAGGCTTAATTTTAGATCGCTTGCCCTTATGAGTTGAAAACGAGGTAAGAAGAGAAGAGCTGGCTCCTTTTTCCTTAACTTCTACTATAGATATTATCAATAAACCTTTTGCTCTTAACCTAGCAACAACATCTTCTTTTGTGGGAAGACTCAAAACTTCTTTTTCAGTTTTACCGTCTTTTGTTTTTGCTGTATACTTAAATTTTGGCATATTTATATTATATCATAATAGCTATACCGCAGCCACAGAAAGAACTTCCTCTAGAGAAGTGATGCCCTCTTCAACTCTTTTTAGTCCACTCTCTAGCAAAGTTAAAGTCCCTTTCTTACCGGCTAGTTCCATAATTTGCAACGGCTGCAAACCCTTGTATATCGCTGCTCTAATTTCCTCATCAACCAAGATAACCTCATTGATTACTGATCTTCCTTTATAGCCGATAAAATTACACTTCTCACAGCCCTTAGCCTTATAAATAACTGGGGAATTTAAAGTAATAGTCTGTGGAATATCTTCAGGCCTAACTTCATAAGGCTCCTTGCAATCAGCGCAGAGTTTTCTTATTAACCGTTGGGCAATAATTAACCGTAGCGACGCAACAACTAGATAATTAGGAACACCAATATCTACTAACCGATTAATTGTAGAAATAGCATCATTGGTATGCAAGGTAGAAAATACTAAATGTCCGGTAAGAGCCGCTCTTATGGTCATCTCAGCAGTCTCTAGGTCTCTTACCTCACCTATTAAAATTATATCAGGATCTTGCCTTAAGAAACATCTCAAGGCATTGGCAAAAGTTAAACCAATTTCCGGCTTGACCTGAACTTGATTTATCTCTTCAATTCTATATTCTACTGGATC
>CAZWIR010000088.1:0-4340 GCA_964634315.1 uncultured Planctomycetia bacterium
AAATCGCTGACCAAGAGCCAAAGTCTTTCCAGGAAAAATTCCCTTTAACCATTTTAGCCTTTTTTGTCTTCTCCATTATAACTTTATCAAAAGGAGTATCACTTATTTTCTTATAAAGAGAAGAAATTTTCTTAGCTGCAAAATGACTACTAAAATATTTATAGTGAGAGTAATATTTCTTATATTCACCGATTAAGGTAGAGACAGAAGCAACAAACATTCCGCTATTGTAAAAACAATCGCCTGAGGCGATAAGCTTTTTAGCACAGATCACTGTCGGTTTTTCAATAAATTTCTTTACTCCAAAAACACCCTGCTTCGCTGCAGCTTTTATTTGAATATAACCGAAGTTCGATGTAGGTAAAGACGGCTTTATACCTATAGTGCATATCCCGCCATCTCCAGCTGCTACTAAAGATTTCCTCAAAGTCCGGTAAAACTCTTCTTTCTTTTTTATCAGAGTGTCCACCGGTGAAATAATTAAATTTTTCTGAGAATGTTTTTTTAAATGATGCAGCGACAAAAGAATTGCAGCAGCAGTATTTTTACTAGCCGGTTCAAAAAAAATATTTTTCTTATTTACCAATTTTAATTTTCCTAGCTCTTTTCTCTCTGCCTGATTAGCAACCAAGAATATATTATCACGAGTAGTAATTTTTAAAAATCTCTTTATGGTAAGCTCTAAGGGTGAGAAACCAAAAATATCTAAAAAATTCTTACTTACCTTCTCAGATAAAGGCCAAAGCCGCAAGGACCTTCCGCCGCAAAGAATTAGAACCAGTGGTTTACTATCTGGCATCTCTCTCCCTTACTTGTTTTGAAAAATAACCACCGGTATAGCCATCAATAATTGCAGTTAGCTCAGCTAACCTTAATCTTTTTTTAAATAAATCTTCCTCTGATAAGGAAGTACTGGTAAGCTCTCTTTTTAAACGTATTCTTTCAAAGTATACTCGGTTTATTTCATCAAGGACATCCAGGCGCAACTGGGTATTAAGACGAGCTCGAGTATCTACGTCATCTTCGTAAGAATTCCAAAGTAGGTCTCCAACATTCCAGGAAAGAGAAACTCCCCAATCATAAGGGCCCACTACTGACTCTTTATAACTAGGATTTGTTGATACGCTAATTGTCTTGTCATAATCAAGGCTTACAGTAGGAAAAAATCCTCTATACTTTAACCCCTGTCTCCACTTTTTTATTTTATCCGGATGAACCCCGTTATAAACTAAGACTGCCTCTTGGACTTCACCGATTGAAGGTTCTCCTCCTAAAACCATTTCTAGATTATTTTCAGAATAAGCCGATGAAAAATAATCATTATCAAACAAACCTTTGGAAGTCGCTAAGTAAATTTTACCTTCGGGAGTAAATTCTATCCAGGAAATATAAGAAGAATATAGCCCTTCAAAAAGCTGTTTGGATTTATTTCGCCTTAGATCAACCATAAAAAGCCCTTTAGTGGTACCTAAATAAATAGTACCAGCCTCTAGTTTGGTTTGAGCGAGACAATTTATAGAAAGATTATCTATCCCTGATATGTATAGTTTTCTCCAATTATCCCCCTTGTCTTCAGAGACATACAGGCCATGGTTTGTACCAAGCCAAAGATAACCTTTGTTCAAAACGTCTACTTTGATAATTTGAGATACTAGACCTTCTTCACCGACAGCATCTTCCTTCCTCATTACAAACAATCTTTCTACTTTTTGATCATCCTTTAGGAGATAGGCACCTCTTTCAGTAGCTAGATATAAATTATCTGCGGATGGTTCTAAAAAATAAATAGCGAAATCGCTTAGAGCTTTTACTCTTCTCCAAATCAAAACATCTTCGGAAGCAGAGCTAAGCCCTTGACTTGTCCCAATATAAAGTAAACCTCTATATTTTACAGCGGTATAAATTATCTCCTCGTCAGATGAAGAAAATAGCTTCTCTAAAGTATTCTTTAATCTGTAGATATGGCGGCTAGTAACGACATATACGGTCTCAGCTAGGGAAGAATCAAAGAAGATATGCTGGACGTCTTCATCTTTGAATACTGCCACCTTCTCAAATTTCTGGCCAGCATCTTGGCTCTTATACAAAGAATTTTTTGAAGCAACACAAATAACTTTTGAGTCAAAAGGCGAGATGATGACTCTTTTTACATTACTACTTTCTAATTCTTGAACCGGCCTAAAAAGAGGGAAGCTGTTATGGAAAGAAATAATTAAAAAAAGAGGGAGAAAAAAGATTATTTTTTTCACGTATTTGACCTGTATTTTGTTAAAAAAACAATGGTGCCGAGGAAGGGAGTTGAACCCCTGACGCAGGGATTTTCAGTCCCTCGCTCTACCGCCTGAGCTACCTCGGCAACTAAATGTTTACCAGCGTAGGGCAATTGGCAAACAGAAGAAAATTATAGCATAGAAACAAAAGATGACAATATTTTTTTAAGAGGAATTTACTAATATTTAAAAGGAATTCTTACCCTATACCTATTATATTGTCAAACTACTGACTATTGAATTCAGCAATTATTTTCTTAGCTTCCTCCACATAATCTTCTCTGACCTTTATTTCTCCCTTACCAATTGAAGGCTGAAAAATTGAAAAAACTGAGGTAGCTTGATAATAAAAGACGTCAACGGGAATATTATTTTCCTTTAGAATAGCTTCTAATTGCGGAGCTTCCAAATCCTCAAAAAATGTATAAACTGTAACCCATTTCTTACTCACTATTTAACACCTCACTTTTCTTCTTTTTTTGTACTTTCTTTAGTTTTTCTACTTCTTCCTCAAGCTTACCAAGACGTTTCTCAACCTCATGGAATCTTCTTACTATATACTCATCAATATCCTCTAGAATTATTAGACCTTTATGTTCATACTTTTCCATCCCTTCAGGAGCAAGCCGTGAAACTCCCGGACCAATCTCTATAGATTCCATCCCAGGGGCAAAGGTGAGCGAACTATTTTCTTCAGCTAGACCAAGAAATGTGCCAAAAAGGCTGAAAGTAAATATTAAAAAAATATAAAGTTTCTTCACCTAAAGAGACTCCTGTTGGTTTATAGCTTTTTGGCGAAAAGAAGCAAATACAAAATCTTTAACCATTTCTTTATCTTTTTTACGAATCTTTAAAAACTCAATTCCCAAATCAAACCTTTTCTCGTGTTTTCCACCAAATATCTCAAACTGATTAATCCACATTGCCACTCCCTTTAACTTAATAATTTTTTTAGTGGGTAATTCTATTTCTAGATAAAGCTTATCGCCAGCTTTTACTCCTTCCCCGCGCATAATAACACAAATCCCATTTTCAGAAATATTCTTAGAAGCTACTGCATTATCTAAGACCTCTTTTGGCACTTCACCAATTTTAGCTAATTTTACCTTTACGTTTGTACCCAATCGCACAAATCTTCTTTTCTCTTCCATAGCTCTCCTTTAATTTTCAATATTTTTTTCTTTTCCTAAATCATTAAAAAGTTCTGAAGCTATAAATTCGGCAAGTGAGTAATTAAGTGACGCTATTTCTACCTGAGTCTTGGAACTTTCTAGTTCTGTAAAAAATATTGCTACCTCTGTTGATGCACTACATTGAGGGAAAACTTTAACAAAATGCCTAGCCACAAGGAAACCTTCTCTTTGGCTCCCTCGGTAAGAAGAGACTTCCATCGCTTTTAACTTTTGAATAATTTCTCCATAACAGGAAGGTAAGTCTCTGTCAAAAGCCTTGGTATATATTTTACCTTTTTCTCTAAAAGGCTTTAGGCCTGCCCCAAAAAGGCGACTTAATTCCAGTGGTGAACAACTTATAAAAATGAGAAGAAAAAAAAGAAATATTCTCTTCATCTGCCCTTTCTTTAGCCTACATTCTTTTTTCTCTATAAGCTAATACAACGACAAATACTATTGTGAAAAAAATGAAATTTACAATATTAAATGTCCGCCAGACTAAGTCTTCTGAAACAAAACCATCGGGAGCCATCAGGACAAAGCAGGTCCACACTCCTACTACCCAATACATACTGATATCCCGAGACGACTTTCTTTTGATTATCCTTACAATTAGAGGTATATTCCATAAAGGTAAGATTATTGATGCTATAAGTGCTATTTTTTCTGTCATTTGATTAATTAATTTTGAATAATTTTATGCTCTCCAAACTATAGTTGATGGAGCGAATACCCTTTTTTCTTTAACAGTTGGACGATACCTTTCTCTCCAACCAAGTGTCCGGCCCCGACAACAACAAAATAGGTATCATTAGTATCCAGATAGTTCTCTATTTTTGCAGCCATCTTTATATTACGTTGATAAAATATTTTGTCAACAATCGGCAATATTTCTGGA
>CAZWIR010000089.1:0-4326 GCA_964634315.1 uncultured Planctomycetia bacterium
TTTCTCTAATTTGTTCTTGTATTTCCTTGGTAAATTCAACTAAATTTACCTCAGTAGTTAATACACCGCAGGCAGCTACTTCGATGCCTTTCTTTCTTAAGATAACTTTAGGTTTTATCCTTGAGACTTCGGTTTTTTCTTCCAGCATTTTTTTCAACATATCTTCAATGGCAACTAAGGTTATGCTTACTTTTCCTTCCTCAGATTCAAAGGTTATAGATTTATTTTTTCGTGCACGACGAAAAGATGCTTGTATATAACGCAAGCAAAGGAGTATAAGTAGTAAACCGACTAAAACAGCAATCCATCTTAGGGGAAAGTCTGCTGGGATTTTAGTCAAGTAAACAGTAATTGTATCTACATTGAGCATACCTAAAGACAGACCAATTAGGATGAAACCTGTGGTAAGGGATAAGGTAATATAAATTAAGACTGTTAAAAAACCCATTGTAACCTCCTAATGAGTCCCGCTAGGGCGGGACGAATTATATCCGCTTCAGGCGGATGTTTTTATTCGCCGCGATCCTCTAAAAACTTTTCCAAGAATCCGGTATTATATTTTCCTCTTTTAAAGTCAGGATTATTAATTACTTCCTTACAAAAGTTAACAGTTGTTTTTATCGGTTCAACCAAGAATTCTCCTAAAGCTCTATCCATCTTTTTTAAGGCCTCGGCACGATTTTTACCTTTAGCTATTACCTTGGCAATAAGGGAATCGTAATAAGGCGGAATGCTGTAGCCTGAGTATATGTGGGTATCAACCCGAATGTCCTTGCCACCAGGGGTATAGCAGAAGTCTATTGTCCCGGGAGAAGGTATGAAACCTTTGTCGGGATCTTCAGCATTGACTCGGCATTCAATTGCCGAGCCTTTTATTTGGACATCATCCTGTTTTATTTTTAATTTTTCACCAGCGGCCAAAAGTATCTGTAATTTGACCAAGTCTATTCCGGTTACTTCCTCGGTTATTGGATGTTCGACCTGTATTCTTGTATTCATTTCCATAAAGTAAAAATTACCATCCTTATCCAGTAAAAACTCTATTGTTCCAAGATTCTGATAATTTATGGCTTTGACTGCTCGGATGCACAACTCACCCAATTTTTTTCTCAGGCGACTATTTACAGCTGGTGATGGAGTTTCCTCAATAACTTTTTGATGTTTGCGTTGGATACTACAATCTCTTTCTCCCAGATAAATCGCATTACCATAATTATCAGCAGCAATTTGAACTTCGATGTGCCTGGGGTTTACAAGAAATTTTTCCATATAAATTTCTGAGTCACCAAAAGCAGCTTTAGCTTCTGATTGAGCGGTCATTAAGGCGCCGACTAGCCTTACATCGCTATGACAAATGCGCATACCTTTTCCGCCTCCACCAGCTTTAGCCTTTAAGATTAAAGGGTAGCCCATCTGTTTAGCTAGCTTTAAAGCCTCATCTTTATCCTTAATTCCACCTTCACTACCCGGGATTAAAGGAATATTTACTTTGCGCATGCTCCTTTTTGCTTGGACCTTATCACCCATAAGACGGATATTTTCAGCAGTTGGACCAATAAATTTTATACCGCAGGATTCGCAAACTTCAGCAAAGCCAGGATTTTCAGCTAAAAAGCCATAACCAGGATGGATAGCGTCGCAGTCAGTAACTTCAGCTGCGCTAATTAAGCGAGAAATATTGAGGTAACTATCAGTTGACGATGGTTTTCCAATGCAAATAGCCTGATCAGCAAATTCTAAATGCAGAGAATTTTTATCAGCTTCGGAGTAAACAGCTACGGTTTTAAGGCCTAGTTCTTTGCAGGCTCGGATTATCCGAATAGCTATTTCTCCACGATTGGCAATTAAAACTTTAGAAAACATAATAGTATTAAGCTGGTTCAACCGTAAATAGGGTCTGACCAAACTCTATCGAGTCAGCATTTTCCACTAAAACTTGAACAACCTTGCCACCGACTTCAGCTTTGATCTCATTCATTAGCTTCATAGCCTCGACAATGCAAACCACATCGTCAGGCTTTATTTTTGTACCGACTGTAACATAAGGCTTTGCTCCCGGTGAAGGTGCTGCGTAAAAAGTTCCAACCATCGGTGACTTTATTTCTAGAGTGTTTGATTCACTCGTTGAGCTCTCGGTTGCCGTTGGAGCTGGTGTTTGAGAGATAACCACTGGTTGACCAGAAGAATTCTTTTTTAAACGAATCCGCTTTCCGTCTTCTTCGATTTCTAGCTCATTGAGGTTATTATCGTCCATGAACTTGATGAATTCTTTTAGCTTTTTTATCTCCATAAAAATCCTCCTAATTTATTTTCTTCCCAAGTATCCTCTAGTCCGAGTGTCAACTTTTAGGATGTCTCCATTATTGATAAAAAGCGGAACATTAATTACTAAACCAGTTTCAAGTTTAGCAGTTTTAGTTCCGGATTTTACAGTATTGCCCCGATATCCGGGCATAGTTTCAACTACTTTTAATTCTAGAGATAACGGCACTTCTAAGCCGATTAATTTATCTTTGTAATAAAGACCAGTTAATTCTAAATTATCCTTAAACCAATCTGATATGTCGTTTATCCGAGATTCATCTAAAACTAAGTCCTCGTAGGTTTCTAAATCCAGAAAATGATAATGAATATCTGAGGTATAGAGATATTGCAATTTTCTCTTTTCAACAAAAGCTATCTCAACATTGTCAGAATCTCGCAAGCTACACTCACGGTTTTGACCAGTTTTGAAATTCTTGAGTTTAACTCGACAAGAAGCTGAGCCTCTTCCTACCTTCACATGTTGGTAATCAAGGATGGTGTATAGTTCGCCATTATAGGTAATAGTCATTGACGGCTTTAATTCACCGATGGAAATTCCCACTTAAAATTTCTCCTTTTTTCTTTTTCACCAGAACCATCTCTTCTAGACGCACCCCGAATTTATTGTTTAAATATATAGCGGGCTCTATAGTTACAACCATACCTTCTTTTAATATTAGATTGCAATTCGGTCCGATCATCGGGGGTTCGTGGACACAAAGACCGACTCCATGGCCTAAGCCATGACCAAAATACTTACCCCAGCCTTTTTTGTCAATGATCTCACGAGCTACCTTATCTACTGCAGAAGCCTTGACGCCATCCCTTATTTTTTTTATGCTTATTTCCTGAGCTTTTCTTATAGCATCGTATATTTTCCGTAAAAGAGTAGGCATTTTACTCCAGAAAAACAGCCTTGTCAAGTCAGCGCAATATTCACAATATTTTGAGCCTAAGTCAATTAGGAGAATTTCATTACTTAATTTCTTATTGCTGGACTGATGATGGGGAAAAGCTGTATTTTTACCTGAGGCAACAATAGTTGGAAAAGCAAGGTCTATATCACCCTTAAGCCGCAGGAACCTCTCAATTTCAATTCTTAGGTCTTTTTCGCTCATTGCAGGGTCAAATATCTCTTTGGCGAACTCAAAAGCTTCCTTACTCACTTGAATTGACTTTTTCATAAGAGAGATTTCCTTTTTATCCTTAATCATCCTAACCTCTTCAACTAAGCCATTAGTTTCAATAAGGTCGACTGCCGTGGGTGATAAGTAATCTTTTATGGTTTTATGCTCCAGGTAAGGCAGTTTTTTAGCTTCAAAACCAAGAGTGCTTAAGTTTAATTTTGTAACTTTTTCAGCTATAAGGGTAAAAATATTGCGCTTGTTGCTGCTAATGATCACTTCCCAGGCGCCTATCTTCTTTGCAGCTTCCTTATACAGGAAGTTGGTAAAATAGATCATCTTTTTGTCTTGAGTTAAGAGTAGATAGCCATCTGCAGCTGAGAAACCAGTAAGGTAAAGAATATTGACTGGATCAGCAATTAGGATAGCATCGAGATTAAGCCCTTTAAGCTTTTTTGTGCAATTGCTAATTCTTATTTTCACTTTACTTCCGAAGTCTTATTCTTAAGATAGGTAATTGCCGCATCAAGGGCTAGAAAATAACTTTCCTTGCCAAAACCAGCAATAACTCCTAATACTACGTCGCTAATTAGAGATTTTTTGCGGAATTCCTCGCGCTTGTAGATATTAGAAAGATGTACTTCTATGGTAGGCTTATTTACCCCTAGTAGGGCATCGCGTATAGCTACAGAGGTATGGGTGTAGGCAGCAGGGTTTATAATTAAAAGGTCATGCTTGGTATTGGTCAGCTTGTCTACTATTTCTCCTTCAGAATTAGACTGGAAGACCTCAAGTGCTAAGGCTTTTTGTGAAGCCCTAAGCTTTAATTCTTCATCAATCTGATGTAGGGTAAAATTTCCATAGATTTCAGGTTCTCGTTTTCCCAAAAGATGTAAGT
>CAZWIR010000090.1:0-4211 GCA_964634315.1 uncultured Planctomycetia bacterium
GAGCTATTAGTGATATAACAACAGGTACTAATATTGAAAAAGCTAAGTTTTTAGAAAATGTTATTATTCGTCGCGGACCACCAAGCTTTAATAAACCTTCATTTAACCTCACTAATCCTTTTACTGGAACCCGCTATGTTTTCTTAAGAAAAGAAGCTTCTCTTAATGAGATAATCCATGAACTTTTAGCTGCTAAAGGCGGCCTAAATCACAAAGAAGTTGAAGAACTGGTAGTAAGATTAGTTAAATCATCAGAAGATAGCAGAACTAGAAAGCTAGCAAGCAAGCTAGGCGGAGGGGTTAGCGGATTCCTAAAAGAAATAAATAAAGAGAAAGCCAAAGATTACGCAAGATATGGGTTATATCTTTTGTTCGCCGCAGCTATTGTTCCAATAACAAAGATTCTATATTTATTTAAAATAAGAGGTGGGAAAAATATACCTTCAAAAGGAGGTTTTATTGTTGTAGCGAACCACAGCAGTATTTTAGATATTGTTTTACTTATGATTGCAACTTTTCCAAGAAGAATTACTTGGTTGGTGGCGGAAGATTATTATGATTCTTGGAGTTGGTTTTATCGCTTAAGCGGATTAGGTATTAAAATTGACCGTTATAATCCTAAACCAAAGGATACCTTAAAAGAGGTTAAAAAGCTTATTACAGAGAAAAGAATAGTCGGTATGTTTCCGGAAGGAACAAGAACTCGTGATGGTAATTTGCTTGAGTTTAAACGCGGTGTTGTTTGGCTTGCTTTAACGTCAAAAGTAAGAGTAATTCCAGCTGGTATTATCGGCACTTTTTTAGCTTGGCCGCGTAAACAATTACCAAAAATTAATAGATTTTTTCACCCTTTAAAAGTAAATATAGGAGAAGCAATAGATTTTTCTAATATATTTATGACAGAAAGAAAAGGGAAAGTAGCACGTCAAAAAGCAACAGAAATTCTTAGAGAAAAAGTTAAAGATTTAATTACTGATAATGGCGGTAAGGATAAAAACATTATCGCGAAAAAGACTTTGGATAGCGACAACAAAAAACAAATTTCCCAATTAACAAATCTTGATGCTGTAAAAACAGATGCGCGTTTAATTCTTGGCTGTAGCAGAAGAAATATCTTCGGTGCATTCGAGTATCTTTATTTTAATTCCCCTAGGTTATTAAAAGTTAAGTCTTTTAAAAATAAATCGAGGTTAATGCTTAATAGATGTATCCAGGAAATTAAGAAATCATTAAATGAAAAAGAAGTAGTTGCGTCTGTTGATAAATTCTTACATGACTTTGAGGCTTACTATTTAGATTTGTATCAAAACCAAAGGTTATCAAAAAGGGGCAGGGATATTTTAAACAACAACGTCGCTACCGCCCGTGAAGAACTAGAAGATATTATTGCTAATTTTAAAATAAGTAACAGTGATAATTGTAGGGTGTACCTTGGCAATCTAAAGCGGTATAATAATATAAAAGGGCAGGTTTTAGAGGGTTCTACCTCTTCCGTGGCTGGTGGGGTTCCCTCGCCTGCCTTTTTTTCTAATATTCCCAATAAAAATTCTATTGAGGCTGTGCCAGATGAATCTGCTGGAGATACTCCTATGGCTAGTTGTCTGCCGATATTGACTGTGCTTGGTATAAATAATTCACCAGAAGTGCTTTTGGCGGGGTTACTTTCACCGCCTGGGTTTATAGCATTGGCTATTTTGGCAGTAGTTGGCCTGGTTTGTTTAGGCCGTATGTTTAGGCCGGGCCTAAACCAGACAAAATCGTTTCTACGTAAGGGGATAATTATATTGTTTTTGTTAGGTTTATCTTTATATAGTGGATGCATGAATATAAATGAACGGTTAGCACAAAGTTACGTGAGAATAGCAGAAGAAGTTCTTGTAAAAAAAGATTATGCATCAGCTAGCTATTGCTACAAATACGCATACAAAAATTATCCTGAATTATTAGTTACTTTGCCTAATTTGGACAATGAAACAAGGAAAAAGATAATAGATGGCTTGATAGATTGTGGCTTAGATAAGCCAGTATATTTAGAGCCGGAAGGTGTTTTAAAATCTCTAGGTGTAACTAAAAAAGAATTATACGAAAGCTATGAACGATTATTGAGAAGTAATCGTTTCGATTTTTCTTTTCATGCTGCAAGAGCACTTGCGAGGATGAATAATCCATTAGCAAAAGATGTTTTAAAAAGAGGTTTAACTGGGAAGTATGAATTAAATGACCTCGGTTTTTACACAGGACCTTACGGAGGAATATCGGCACAGGATCAACAGAGAATAAGAAAACATGTAACCATGCTTTCGGCCCTTTCTCTTGCCGAACTAGGAGAACCTCAAGCAATAGATTACCTTATTAATATTTTGTCAGATTCAAAAGAATACAATTCATCTGTCCGTATTTATGCAGTCCGTTGTTTAAACAAATTTCAAGATGAAAAAATAATCGAGCCACTCATAAATGTTGCTGCCGATAAGGATGAGAATGTACGGGCTATGGCGATTTGGGCTTTGGGCGAAAGAAGAGAAGTTGGAGCCTTTGATATGCTTGCTGCTGCAACGGAAGATAAAAATAAGATAATAATGAATGAAGCAATCACCAGTTTAGGTAAATTAGGTGATTTGAAAGCCTTACCTTATATAGAGGCTGCTATTAGAAAGCATAAATTTCAAGAAACTAAAGTAAGAGGAGTAGTTGCTTTAAGTCAAATAACCGGTGGTAAAGAAAATTCCCAAATAACCGATTTAACTATTGAGATTTTAAATAAAGCGAGAGATAATAATCTAAAGTTAGCTTGTATAGATAGTTTAAAGGAGAGTGAGGAACCACGAGCAGTAGCTGCTATAGCTAAAATTATGAGTGATAAAGAATTAGGGATGCGGCAGGTAACAGCAATTGCTTTATCTTCTCGCATTGAGGATTATTCTCACCTGAGGGAACCAATTGAACAAATACTAAAAGAAAGTAACCCTTACGTAACAAAAAGAATTTTACTTAACTTAGGCCAGTCAAAGAGCGAATATGCTGTTGATATGATAAAGCCTTATTTGGATACCTCGGATGTTTCTGTCAAGCAAGTAGCGACATTTTCCTTAGGGCTTACTGAAGATAGAAGAGCACTTGTTGAATTGAATCGGATGATTAAGCAAGATAATGATATTATTCGCGCTACAGCTATTCAGTCATTTGTTAGAGTTCCTGATGCTCCCCTAGAAGAGATAATACCTTACTTAGAAGATGATAGCCAAATGGTGCGCTTAGCTGCAGTAGAGGGTTTAAGCGGCAAAATAGCCGATATAGCTTCGATAAGTGAGGCATTCATTAAAATAGCTAAGATAGATTCTGACCCATTAGTTCGTTCAGCAGCTACTCTTGGGCTTGGTTGGGGGAATATTAATAAGCCTGAAGCGATAAGCGTAATCAAAGATAATTTATATAGTGATAATTTAGGCTTAGGCCAGGCATCAGCTCTTGCCCTAGGCCGCATAGATTCACCTGCTACCCTAGCACCTCTAACTTCCATTGCTTTGGATTATGAACGCGATACTTTAATGCGTAGCATTGCTGTAAGTGGTTTAGGAAATAAAATTACCCAGTATCCTAATATAGTTGAAGATATTAAACCGCTTCTTAACGACAAATCCTGGCAGATAAGGGGTGCAACAGTTGAGTCGTTGGGTAAATTAGAGCAACCCTTTATAGATAATTTACTTACGCCAGTCTTAAAAGATGATTCTTTGTTTGTGCGTAGAAGCGCAATATCTCATTTAGGGATTAGAGTACATGAAAATTCTCAGTTAGTAAATCCTTTAGTTGATGTTTTAAAACATGATTCTGATAGTTGGAATCGTCAAGTTGCAGCACTTTCCTTGAATAATGTTGAGTCATCGGTAGCAGAGGTTGTGTCAAAAGTAGATGCTGTGCTATTTATCTCGGGAGTTGATGATTGGTTGGGTTTTAGGTCAGATACTGAACGAGAGCCTGGAGATAAGTCTCTTGAAGAGGGACCTCTTGCAAGAATTTTAAAGTTGGGTGGGGTAAAAGTAGTTGAGCATCATTGGATAGGTAATATTTTTAGCGGAGACATATGGGATTTTAGAAAAGATATCCGAGATGCCCAATTAAGGCTAGACAGTACAGTGATTAATACTTTGAATATGCCGGGAGTTGATAAAATATTAGTAGTGGCAGATAGTGCAGGTAATGATGTTTTG
>CAZWIR010000091.1:0-4182 GCA_964634315.1 uncultured Planctomycetia bacterium
TGATTAAAGTTATGGGCAAGGCAATGCACTTATCCGAAATTGAAACTAAGGCTCTAATAAATGCCTCACTCTTACACGACGCTGGGAAGATGCAGGTTCCTTCTAGGCTACTTCGAAAACAAAAACCGCTGACTGATGAAGAATTCAAATTAATGGCCAAGCATCCTCGAAAAGGGGTAGAGTTGATTAAAAACCTGGAGATTTTAAAGCCAGCTATCCCGATAATCCTACACCATCATGAAAGATATGATGGCCAAGGCTACCCTTCAAAGCTCAAAAAGGATAAAATACCTTTAGGTTCACGTATTCTCTCAGTTCTCGACTCTTTTGATGCTATGTTTTTTGGCCGGCCCTATCGAAAAAGAAAGCCTCTGGAAGAAATCGAGGCAGAACTTAAGATGCAAAAAAGTAAGCAATTCGACCCTAAGATTGTTGATATTTTCTTGAGAATTTTAAAAAGAAAAGCTATACGAAAACATCTAAAATCACCCCCTAAAAAGTAAGAATTTCGCCCCTGGAGCACTTGATTTTTTCCAAAAATCCTTTATAATATACCCATGAGGGGGAAACAACTTTATCTTTTTAGCCATCATAAGGACAATGAGAAGGGTGGCAATCGACCAAAGGTTATCCTGCCTCTAGATACCCTTATTTTATTAGGTGTAATTACTATTCTCCTCTTTACTATATCCTTCTCTCTAGGGGTAGAAAAAGGCAAAAGGATTACTCGGAAAATAGAAGGAATCAAGAAGGAAATAGCTAACCCTGGTATCCAAAACCAGAATACAACAACAACTAAAAATAAGAGTATAAATAAGAAAGCTGAAGCTATTCAGCGACCAAAAGAAAAGGTTGTCGAAGATAGAAAGCGCTATCACGTGCAAGTAGCGAGCTTTAAGAAGGAAAACTCAGCCCAGGCAGAGGTCGAAAGACTAGAAGAGAATGGTTATCCGGTAAGAATTATGAAAAAGGGAGATTACGTTGTAATTTATGTTGGTGGCTTTGAAAGTGAAAGAGAAGCCAGAAGCAGTTTTAACGACCTAAAAAAAAGGTACCGAGACTGTATTTTTAAAAAGAGTTTGTAAGGAGGTTATAATGGGTTTACATCCGTCATTAAAAAGAGCAAAAGAATTAGGCGGTTCTCGTTCAGTAATGAAACGCACTGAAAGGCTAAAGTGGTTAAAAGAACAAGGGAAGTGGACTGAAGATGACCCGGTATTGGGTCTTCCAAAAATAAAAATTGTAAAGCTGAAAGCCTTAAAGAAAGAAAAAGCTAAAGATGCTGAAGAAGGTGCTGCTGAAGGAGCAGAAGGAACTCCTGAACAGGCTCAGAAACCTACAGAAGATAAAAAGAAACCTACTAAATAGAAGCAAAGCCCCAATTTGATTAAGGCAAATAATAATGCCAATTCTTATTCTAATTCTTTTTGTATCAATAACTTTTCATGAATATGCCCACGGCTGGGTAGCTTCTAAGTTAGGGGACCCTACTCCTAAGCAATCTGGTCGATTAAGCTTAAATCCCTTGGTCCATATTGACCCTTTTGGAACAATCATCCTTCCGATTATTCTTTTAGTCATATCAACCCGAATCATTGGCCAACCTTTTACTTTTGGATATGCTAAACCAGTACCAATAAATCCCTATCACTTTAAAAATCCCAAAAAAGACATTGCCTTAGTAGGCTTAGCCGGGCCATTGATGAATATCCTGATTGCTATAGTTTTGTCTCTATTGCTTCGAATGGGCTTTCCCTTATTTACTGAAGCAATTGTCTTAGGAATAATGGTAAATTTAATCTTGGCAATATTTAATCTTGTTCCGATACCTCCCTTAGATGGTTCTAAGCTCTTACTTCCCTTTCTGTCTAAGAAGGCTACCAATAATTACCGTAAACTAGAACCTTATATTTTTCTTATTCTGGCCCTGCTTTTTATCAGTGGTTTCTTTAGATGGTTCATCTTACCATTAGTGTCATTAATACTATTTGGTTTATTAGGAATAAGCCTATAGGGGAAAAACAATGAAAACAATAAGTGTTAAATTGAAAAAGAATCCTTATAAAATACACATCGGCTATAACCTTCTAAAAAAAATACCTAAACAGATAAAAGGGCTTAAACTTGGTAATTTTGGGTTAATTATCACCTCACCCAAGATCCTTTCTCTCCATCGAAAGGGAATAAATAAGATTTTTGGAAACAAAAGCTATAAGATAATTACGGTTGCCGATGGCGAAGCTGCTAAATCCAAAGAATGGCTGACTAAGGTAATAGGCGAGGCTGTAAAAGTTGACAGCTTAGACCGAAAGCTATTTATAGTCTGCCTCGGTGGAGGAACTGTTGGCGATTTAGGTGGTTTTCTAGCTTCAATTTATAAACGTGGAATACCCTATATTCAGATTCCAACCACACTTCTGGGGCAAATCGACTCTAGCATTGGCGGCAAAACTGCAATTGATCTAAAAGAGGCTAAAAACATCCTCGGCGCCTTCTATCAACCTAAAGCTGTATTCATTGACCCTGGATTCTTAAAAACTCTCCCTGTACGGGAAATTAAACAGGGTTTAGCTGAGGCTATAAAATATGGGGCAATAAAGGATAAGGAATTTTTTAATTTTCTTAAAACAAACCATAAAAAAATCCTAAAACTTAACTCAACCTGCATTTTAAAATTAATTTCGGTCTGTGTAAACATAAAAGCTAAAATAGTAGCTGCTGATGAACGAGAGAAAAAGGGATTGCGAACAATTCTTAACTTTGGACACACCCTTGGGCACGCCCTTGAAAGTTCACTGCAATATAAAAAGTTATCTCACGGAGAAGCCATTTCTCTGGGAATGCTTTACGCGGCTCATCTTTCCAAGGTTCTTAAAAAATGCTCTGTGAAAGAGGTTGATCAGATAGAAGAAATCATCAAGTTATTTTCCTTGCCGACTAAAATCAAATTTAATGCTCTAACCCTTTACAAATCATTAACTTATGACAAAAAGTTTATTTCAGGGAAAATCCGAATGGTAATTCTACGAAAAATTGGAAAAGTAGAGGTCGTTGACGGAATTTCTTCCCAGAATATCAAAAAAACCCTTAAAATTTTCACCTCACGTTGACAAAGCTAATAATATATGTTATATTCTAGTATAAAGTTAAAGTGTAAACGTTTTAATTATGAATAATAAAAGAGAATTTCCCAGAGTAGGTGTGTCGTTTCCGGTTGAGTGCAAACCAGTCCCAGCCAAAAATTATTTTTATACTGTGAGCAAGGATTTAAGCCTTGGCGGGGTAAAAATTATAAGTAACACTTTTCTTCCTAAAAACGACACTGTAAAGGTTAACATAAACCTTATTGATAGCCTGTTGAGTTTGAAGGCAAAAGTAGCCTGGAGCAACAAAGAACGGCTATCAGAAAGATACGCTACCGGACTCAAGTTTATAGAAACCAATGAAAATTCTAAGAAAAAATTATTTCAATTCCTAAACCGAATATTTGGCGCTTAAGATGTCAAAAGCAGAAGAAAAAAGAAAAAATTGTCTCAATTGCAATAAATCCCTAAGAAGGGTAGATTGGTATTACAGAAATAATGACTATTACTGTAATAAATCTTGCTTCAAGGCTCACCTGGCGAAGAAAGAGTCTGCGCAAAGTTAATGAAAGAAAAACGACAATCTCCGCGCGTAGAAAAAATCCTGCCAATAAAGCTATCTATTAGTGACTTTGACGTCCTTACTGAAACCAACAATATTAGTACTAGTGGAGCCTATTTTCCAGTTAGCAGGCCTTTAGAGTTAATGACTAAGCTAAATGTCGTTCTCCTAATCCCAATCAAGAAAAATAAAAGTAAAATTATTGAAAAGATTAACTGCACCGGAATTATCGTTCGTTGTGAAATCGCTACTGAAAACGAACAACACCCTTATCGGGCAGCAATGTATTTTAGCGATTTAAGCGATCGTAGCCGAAAAATACTTCGTATCTTTGTAAATCCTTTTCTAAAAGCGTAACTTAAATCTTCCTTACTATGCTTAATACCCGCTTTCCCTTACCAGTAAAATTTATCTGCGGGTTTATCTTCACAACTGAGGAAATCTATCAAAACACAAAAAACTATTTAGAGAGAAAATTTGGGCCGACAGACTTTGAGAGTGAGAGGATTGACTTTAACTCCACTGAATATTATTATC
>CAZWIR010000092.1:0-4178 GCA_964634315.1 uncultured Planctomycetia bacterium
CTCTTCTCGAATATCTCAAAAAAGGGAGAGGAAAATAAGAATATTCATGCCTAACACTTATATCTCCTTAGATTATGCCCAACAAACAGTAGAAATATATAAAAAAATAAAGACTAAAATTATCAGAAAATTTCTTCCAATAAATAAGGAAGAACCTTTAAAAAAAGAAATTGCTGATTTTGTACACTTAGTCACCAAAAATAAATCTAGTACAGGATATGCTGAAGCCGCAAAGGACGCCTTGGAGCTCGCCTGCAAAATAGAAAAAATAATCGGGAAATAAGATGAAAAAGATAGTTATTGTTGCTGGAGATAAATCAGGTGACCTCTATGGAGGCCTCCTGAGCCAACGGCTAAAGAGTAAATTCCCAAATCTTGAAATTTACTCTTTTGGTGGAGAGAAACTTGCCAAACACTCCCAACAAATGATTAACCTTCTATCCCATTCAGTATGTGGTCTAGTTGAAGTTCTTTCATCTTTAGGAAAACTTCTTAAAATCTTTAAAAAAACTAAAAAAACCATACTTGAACTTAAACCGGATCTAATAATTTTAATAGATTTTCCTGACTTTAACTTACGCTTAGCCAAAGATCTTAACAAAAAATTTCCTCTCTTTTACTATGTTAGCCCTCAAGTTTGGGCTTGGAGAAAAAAAAGAGTAGAAACAATCAAAAAATATGTCGATAGGATGATAGTACTCTTTAAATTTGAAGAAGCCTTCTACAAAAATGAAAATATGGACGTTTTATACTTTGGCCACCCACTCTTGGAAATAATTAAAGAAGAAGATACCAAGCCAAATAAAGTTATCTCTTTCCTACCCGGCTCAAGAAAGAATGAAGTAAAACGACATCTTCCAATAATGATTGAGACAAAAAAGATCATTGAAAGAAAATTAGATGGCTATCAATTTAGAATAATTAGACCGCCGAATTTAGAAAAAGAATTTTATGAAAAGTTTTCACCCAATATCGATATAATCGACCACTCTTATAAAGTGATTAAAGAGTCAGAGTTTATTATCGCCTCTTCTGGTACAGCTACGGTTGAGCTAGCTATATTAGGAGTGCCTTATCTTATAATTTATAAACTTAACCCTTTAAGTTGGTACATTTTAAAAAAAATGGTAAAAATTGATTTTGTTGGTATGGTGAATATATTATCCGGACGCAAAATTGTTGATGAACTTCTTCAAAAACAAGCTACTCCTGAAAAAATAGCTTCACTAGCCTTAGGATATTTAGGAAATAGTGACAAATATTCTGACCTAAAAAAGGAGCTAAAAGGTATCTCAGATATACTTTCCCCACTTAATGCAACTGATAAATTCGCTGATTTTATTGGCGATTATCTTAAATTAACTTAAAAGATAATGGAGTGTTTAACAGAATTTTGCTCTGCAAATTAGCTGAGAAAAATAGCTCCGTCTTGGCCGAGCGTAGTCTGCTAATTTTTCAAAAGTAAGGCGTAGAATAAAATCATTTAATGCTTTCGTGTTTTCCTTATAAAGTTATAAACACTTAAGATTGCCGCCGGAGTAATACCGCTTATCTTTAAAGCCTGCCCTAACGAACCCGGTTTAAACTTTGTTAACTTCTCAGCCACTTCTCTAGACAAAGAAGGGACTTCTCCATAATCAACTTTAGGTATTTTTATCTTATCTAGATTTTTTAATTCTTTCTGCCAAACCAATTCCCTGCGCAAGAAACCCTCATACTTTGCCTGTATTTCAACCTCCCAGCGCACTCCTAGATTTTTGATTTTTTCTTGAGTCTGTTTTTCAATATCCCCAAAGGTAATTTTTGGCCGCTTCAAGAAATCAAACAAAGATATACTTTTACCTCCAACAACAATCCTCTTATTTTTCATATTTTTTATTACTCTATCAATAGTGTTTTTCTTATCTAAAACTAACTTGTAGTCACTCTCACTTAAGCAGCCTAGCTTTCGTCCATATGGAGCTAATCGTAAATCAGCGTTACTCTCTCGCAAACTTAAACGGAATTCACTACGAGAAGTAAACATTCGATATGGCTCATCTGTTCCTTTAGTAGTCAAATCATCAATAAGAACTCCAATATAAGCCTGCTCTCTTCTTAGAATAAAAGGCTTACTTTTCTTAATTCCCAATGCAATATTTATCCCGACAATTAATCCTTGAGCTGCTGCTTCTTCATAGCCAGTAGTTCCATTCACCTGGCCAGCAAAATAAAGTCCACTAATCTTCTTAGCTTCAAGGGTCGGATAAAGTTGACGGGAATCAATTACACCATGTTCTATACCATAACCAGGTGATAAGATTACTGCCTGCTTTAACCCTTCTATGCTATGAATAAATTTTGCCTGAACATCTAACGGTAAAGATGTTGAAATCCCGTTAGGATAAATCCTTATAGAATTTCTTCCTTCCGGTTCGATGAAAATTTGATGCCTATCTCGCTCAGGAAATTTTACTACCTTATCCTCTAAGGAAGGGCAATACCTTACCCCTCTTGAAGCTATCTTCCCAGTGTAAAGTGGTGAATACTTTAAATTATCGCGTATTATTTTATGAGTCTTCTTATTAGTATAAGTTATAAAGCAACTTAAACTTTTCTTAGGTAGGCTTTTATTAGATAATGAAAAAGGCAAAACATCTTTTTCAGACTTTTGCTCTTTCATCTTTGAAAAATCAATTGTCCGTTTATCTAAACGGGCGCAAGTACCAGTCTTAAAATGTCTAGATTTAATACCAGCTTTCTTTAGGCTTTTGAATAACTGGTCACTTGAATTTTCACCTAGTCTTCCTCCGGAGAAACTATCCATACCAATATGAATCTTACTCTTTAGGAATGTCCCGGCACAGATAGCAACACTTTTACATTGAAAAACTTCTTGTCGGTTAGTTTTAATTCCATATATTTTTTTATTTTTTATCAGAATTTCTTCAACCTTAGCTTGAACAATATCGATATTTTTATTCTTCTCTAAAAATTTTCTAGCAACTTCAGGATAAGAAAACATATCTACTTGGGCCCGGGTAGACCAAACTGCTTTGCCCTTGCTTCTATTTAAAACTCGATAGCTCAAAGCGCATTTATCAGCAATTTTGCCTATTAATCCTCCTAAAGCATCCACTTCCCTGACTAAATTGCCCTTAGATACTCCTCCTACAGCCGGGTTGCAGGATAATTTACCTATAGAATTAATATCTAAGGTCAATAAAAGCACAGAGCAACCAAGATTAGCTGCAGCATTACTAGCCTCAATCCCAGCATGCCCAGCCCCAACAACAATTACATCATACCGTTCCATAACCCCCCTTTAAGTACACCCCCGGGGTGTACCTGGAAAAATGTTACTCACAAAGCATTTTCTTTATCTTATTTAATTCACGCTGGTAAGAAATCCTATCTTTTACAAAACTCTTGTAAGAAACTCGATCGATTTGCAAAATCTTATCATATTCACAAATACGTTCATTAATGCTACTATTTTCCAGATATTCATTATAAGAAGACGCCTGCCAATTCTCCGGTTTATCAATTAAACGTGCAGTTACGGGATTCAAATGTATGTATCTGGTCAAATGAAGCAACTGCTCATCTGTCTTAACTGATATATTTTTAAATCTGCCTTCCCACAAAGGCCCTTTTCTTTTGTACTTAGTATTAAAATATCGGCTATAGCTATTAAGAATATTCCCCATAAAATTTGATATTCCATTTTCTTTTAATTGTTTTAAAATTAAATGTATGTGCGTAGGCATAATACAATAAGCAATTATTTTAACTATTTTTTCTTTTTCTTTGGAAACAAAATTAAAATATTCGATAAATCCTTGTTTTTGAATATTTTTAAGTTCCATAAATTTAGAAAACCTACACGGTATATCTACAACCTGATAATATTTCAACATATATTTCATTCTCAAAACATTACCATTGCTATTGAATATTTTAAAATCAGCAATGCTTTTGCTGAAAATATGATAAATTTCTCCTACTGCTAATTTTTCTTTTCGCTGCATACGTTAACTCCTTTTACGGACACCCCGGGGGTGTACGTGGGTGTATTTTAGCATAATTTGTTGGAAAAAAGAATATATTATCGTTAAAGTCTGACGATAGGCTCTTAAGTTTGAAGGAGTAAAAAATTACTTTTTCTTAGTTTGGCTAGCTACAGAATCAATGGCTTT
>CAZWIR010000093.1:0-4000 GCA_964634315.1 uncultured Planctomycetia bacterium
CGCTAAATTAGGCGAGTGGCTCAATTGGCAGAGCACCGGTCTCCAAAACCGGGGGTTACAGGTTCAACTCCTGTCTCGCCTGCTGAAAATTTCGGGTTAGAGAGAACTATAGAAGGATGATCAAAAAAATAAAGGGATTACCAAGATTTTTAAAAGAGGTAAGAGAGGAACTAAAGAAGGTAAGCTGGTCTTCGCGGCAGGAATTAATAGCCGCAGCAACTGTCGTAATGATTGTTACCAGTCTTCTAACCGCCTATATTGCTTTCGTGGATTTAGGTTTGTCAAGATTAGTTCAAATCCTATTGAAGTAGTACACCCTTAAAAACTAGTTAGCTATATTATGAAGAAGTGGTATATTTTGCATACTTTAAGCGGAGCCGAAGATAAGGCGAAAGTGAATCTTGATGCAAGGATAAGTGCTAGCAGTTTTGTTGAGTTGATTGATCAGGTTGTTATCCCTAAAGAGCAGATCACTGAGGTAAAGCTAGGCAAAAAGAAAGTTCTTGAGCGGAAGTTTTTCCCGGGGTATATCCTTATACATATGGACATGAATGATGATACCTGGCTTTTTGTACGTAACACTCCTGGTATTACAGCTTTCATTGGTCCGCGAAGAAAGCCTTCTCCTATATCTCAGGAAGAGGTCGATAGAATTTTAGTAAAGGCCGAAGAGAGTAAGGCTAAACCTGCACCAAAGGTAAGCTTTGAGAAAGGTGAAAGCATTCGCGTGGTTGAAGGACCTTTTGTTAATTTTAACGGTGTGGTTGAGGATATTCATCCTGACAAGGGTAAAGTTAAGGTGAATGTTTCAATTTTTGGGAGAACTACTCCAGTTGAGCTTGAATTTTGGCAAGTAGAAAAAATCTAAATAAACTATGGCTAAAAAGAAAAAGAAAAAACCGGTAAATCAAATAAAGTTACAAATTCCTGCTGGCGCAGCAAATCCAGCACCACCGGTTGGTCCGGCATTAGGCCAACATGGTGTGAATATCATGCAGTTTTGTAAGGCTTTCAACGAGAGTACAAAACAAAAAGAAGGAATAATATTACCAGTTATAATCAGCGTTTACGAAGACCGTTCCTTTGACTTTATTGTCAAAAGTCCGCCTGTTTCTTTTCTTCTTAAACGAGCGGCTAATTTAGCCAAAGCCAGTTCTTTACCTGGTAAGGAAATTATCGGTGAAGTAACTAAGAGCGCGGTTATGCAAATAGCTAAAGAGAAAATAGTAGATTTAAATACAAAAGATTTAGAAGCTGCTGCTCGAATAGTTGAGGGTACAGCTAGAAGTTGTGGGTTAAAAGTAGTTCAAGGTTAAGGGAGATATTTATGGCACATAGCAAGAGATATCTAGAAGCTAAAAAAATGGTCGAGGAGAATAAAACTTATTCTTTGACCGAAGCGATTGAGCTTTTAAAATCTATGCCTAAGCTTAAGTTTGATGAGATGCTAGAGATTAGTGGCAAGTTGGGTGCAGACCCTAAACAATCTGATCAGATGGTTAGGGGTTCTGTAGTATTGCCTCATGGTACTGGTAAACAGGCTAAGGTTTTAGTTTTCTGCGAGCCTGAAAAAGAGAAAGATGCTAAAGAGGCTGGGGCAGACTATATTGGTTCCCAGGAGACTATTGATAAAATTCTTAAAGAAGGGTGGACTGACTTTGATTGTTGTATATCTGCGCCTTCGATGATGCGCTCAGTAAGTAAACTAGGAAAATTTTTAGGCCCGCGTGGACTGATGCCTTCCCCTAAAACCGGAACAGTAACTGAAAATATAACTCATGCAATTTCAGAGGCAAAGAGAGGAAAAATTGATTTTCGTATGGATAAACTGGGTTGTATCCATGTTGGTGTAGGTAAGTTATCATTTAGTTCTCAAGAACTATTAGAGAACGTGAAGGCTTTTGTTAAGGCTCTTATATCTGCAAAGCCTTCAGCGGTTAAGGGTGATTTTGTAGGAAACCTTTGCTTATCGGCGACCATGGGGCCGGCAGTAAAGTTTAGCTTGTAGATCAACAGACCATTTTGTGAGATAGAAAGTTATGGCTAAACAAACAAAAAAAATAGGTTTATTAACCCGCGAAAAAATTGTTGAAGGGTTAAAGCAAGGGGTTAAAGACACCGAAGGGTGTTTTTTCGTTGGCTTTAATAAGGTTGGAGCTTTTCCATTTAATAAATTACGTAACAATCTTCGTGATTCTGGCGCTAACGTTTTTGTAGCTAAGAACTCTTTGTTTAAGAGAGCATTAAATGAATTAGGCTGGGAAGATGTGAATAGTTTGCTAGAAGCAGAGACTGGCGTCGTTATCGTAAAAGACGACGATGTAGTCAAAGCTTGCAAAATTCTTGTTGAGTTTACTAAAGAGACTGAAACCCTGCAGTTAAAAGGTGGAATTATTAAGGATAAAAGGGTTAGTCCAAAGGAATTAGGCGTCTTAGCAAAACTTCCTTCTCGGGAAGTGCTTATTGGTACGGTGGTTTCAGTCTTCGCTTCACCTTTGTCCGGTTTTCTTAATACATTGAATCAGATTATTTTAAAGTTTGTTTGGGTTGTTGAAGAAATAAAAAAAACTAAAGAGCAGAAAAAAGGATAAGGAGGTAATTATGTCTAAGGTTGAAGATATTATGAAGGTAGTAGAGGAAATGACCGTTCTTGAGCTTTCCGAGCTAGTAAAGGCTTGTGAAGATAAGTTCGGAGTAACCGCTGCTGCTCCTGCAGTTGCTGTAGCTGCAGCTGGAGCCGCAGAAGAGGAAGAAGAGCAAACTTCCTTTACTGTAACTTTAACTGGCATAGGTTCCAATAAAATAGCAGTTATCAAAGAGGTTAGAGCAATTACTGAACTAGGGTTGAAGGAAGCAAAGGACTTAGTTGACTCTGCACCTAAGGCGATTAAGGAAAATGTCACCAAGGAAGAAGCTGAAGAGATTAAGAAGAAAATTGAAGCTACCGGAGCTACTGTAGAGGTGAAATAATTCGCACCTATTACTTGTGTTTTTGACCGTTTTGAGCGGTTGTCCATAAGTGATGTGCTCATTATAGGAGGATAACTTGAAAAAAGCCAAAAAGCTTACTTTTGCTAAAATTAAAAAGAGCTTTGATATGCCCCATCTTCTTGAACATCAATTTCGCTCTTATAAAGATTTTTTGCAGATTGATGTTTTACCAGAGAAGAGGAAGAACATAGGTTTGGAGGAAGTTTTGCAGGAAATTTTTCCTATGGAAAGTCCCGATAAGCAATATCGCCTGGAGTTCGTCTCTTACAACTTAAGCCGGCCGCGTTATAGTGTAGATGAGTGTAAAAGAAGGTCTCAGACTTATGCGGCACCCTTAAGAGTACGTTTAAGATTAGCTGATCCTTCTCTTGAGGTAAAAGAGCAGGAAATTTATTTAGGGGATATCCCTCTTATGACTGATACAGCTTCTTTTATCATTAATGGTGATGAGAGAGCTATCATCAGTCAGTTACAGCGTTCTCCCGGTGTATTCTTTGAAGAGGAATCTCATCCTACAGGTAAACGCCTTTATTTTGCCCGGATAATTCCTTACCGTGGATATTGGTTGGAATTCCGAACTGACATAAATGATACCATTACTGTGATTGTTGATCGCAGAAAGACTTTTCCTGGAACTCAAATTTTGCGTATTTTAGGTCTTTCTACTAATGATGATATTTATAGCCATTTCTCTGATAAGCCGTATCCAGAATTAGTCAATACAGTTAAAAAGGATTCGACAACATCTAAGGAGGAAGCTTATTTAGATTTTTACAAGAAAATGCGTCCTACCGAACCGATTACCTTAGATGCTGCTAAAGAGGTCTTTCGAAGGATGTTTCTTGATCCTCGCCGATATGATTTAGGCAAGGTAGGTAGGTATCTGCTTAATAAGAAGCTTGGCACTAATTTCAGCTTAAACAAAAGAACCTTAGACTTAACAACTATAATAGGAATCATTAAGACCTTGCTTACAGTAAAGGCTGGAAAGAGAGATATAGATGACATT
>CAZWIR010000094.1:0-3911 GCA_964634315.1 uncultured Planctomycetia bacterium
GTATCATCCAACCCTGAAAAAAGCCCCGGCAATCATTATTCAATGTCAGGATGAGAAAAAGGAATACTCACCCCGCAAAGACAAGGACATTGAACTATTAACTCAGGAAAAAATATTAAAAACTATTGCTGATTGCGGCCTAGTCGGTATGGGGGGAGCTGCTTTTCCAACTCATGTGAAGCTAAACCCTCCCAAAAAAATTGATACTTTGATAATTAATGGCTGTGAATGTGAACCCTACCTAGCCTGTGACTATCGCTTAATGATAGAGGATATTAATAAAATATTCAAAGGAATTAGACTAATCTCTAAATTGATTAACCCTAAGGAAATAATCTTTGCAATTGAGAAAAATAAACCGGAAGCAATAAAAAAAGTTAATCTCCTTATCAATACCAAAAAGTTTGGTTTACCACCAATACGATCTTTTGTCTTAGATACTGCCTACCCTCAAGGAGGAGAAAAGCAACTTATTCAACTTATAATCAAGAAAAAAGTTCCGCCAAAAGGACTCCCTTTTGATGTTGGCGTTTTAGTCCACAATGTTGCTACTTGCTTTGCAATCTATGAAGCAGTTTATCTGGATAAGCCTTTGGTTGAAAGACTGGTTAGTTTCTGCGGTGATGCCTTAGTAACCCCGAAAAATATTTGGGTAAAAATTGGAACAACCCTCCAAGAGCTAGTTGATAGAAAAATTTTAGAATTTGGAAAAGAACCAAAAAAGATTATCTGTGGCGGTCCAATGATGGGAATTGCTCTCAATAGCTTAGACTATCCGATTCTCAAAAACGCCGGCGGATTTTTATTTTTGAGCGATCAAGTTGACGACGCGCAGGAAGAGCCCTGCTTACGCTGTAATCGCTGCGTTGATACCTGCCCAATGGGTCTTTTGCCTTTAGAATATGTAAAACGAGTTAAAAAGGGGGAATATGCTTCACTGTCTGAATTTAATATTGTTGACTGTATTGAATGCGGGTGCTGTAGCTATGGTTGTCCGGCAAAAATACCAATTGTCCACTATATAAAAACCGGAAAAAAATATGAACTTAACAGTAAGTAATCCTCCTCATTTAAAATCAAAGGTAAATACACCTTTTCTAATGAAACAGGTAATAATTGCTCTTTTCCCGGCAATAGCTGCCTCGATACACTTCTTCGGAATAAGAGCTGTTATCCTTATTGCAAATTGTATCCTTAGTGCGATGATCGCCGAACGAATAATTTTGCTTCTGGGTAAAAAACCTTCGACGCTAAATGACTACAGTGCAGCTTTAACTGGCTTGCTTCTAGCTATGACTCTTCCGCCTTCAGTGCCTTGGTACGTTGCCAGTTTAGGTTCAATAGTTGCCATTAGCGTAGGAAAGCATATCTTTGGCGGATTAGGGGCAAATATCTTTAATCCCGCCTTAGTCGGCAGGGCCTTTCTTATGGCTGCTTACCCTAAAATACTTACTACCTTTATAAACCCGAGTTCAGTCGATGCGATAAGCTCGGCTACACCATTGGTCTTAAGAAAATTTAGCCAAGTAATAACGCCGACTACAGCCTTATTCTTTGGCAAGATTTCAGGAAGCTTAGGTGAAACCTCGGCAATCTGTTTAATCATCGGAGGAGTATATCTTTTAATAAGAAAAGTTGCTGGTTGGCGTATTCCTTTAAGTTTACTGTTGACTACAACTGTTACTTCTGCAATATTTTTTATCATTAACCCTAACTGGGGATCAGTCTGGTTTCATTTATTCGGCGGGGGTTTATTATTAGGAGCTTTTTTTATGGCTACTGATCCAGTTACCACCCCAACTACTAAAAGAGGAAGGTATATCTTTGGTATTGGTTGCGGCCTACTGATAATGATAATAAGGTACTTTAGTGGCTTGCCTGAGGGTGTTATGTATTCAATTCTTTTTATGAACGCCCTAACACCTTTAATTAACCGCTATACAAAACCGAGGAGATTCGGGGTATGAGAGAAGTAGTTAAGATAACCTCTGTACTAACTTCGGTTTGCCTTATTTGTGCACTCTTGCTCTCAGTTGTTTACGGCTTGGCTAATACTAAAATTGAGAAAAACAAGGAAAAGCGGATAGAAGAAGCTTTGACTACTCTAGCCCCGGAAGCAGCAGAAATAGAGACAATCACCATTGAGGAGGAGACAATATATAAACTATTCGATCAAAAGAAAAACTTAATCGGCTATGGCTTCATCGCATCAGGTCAAGGCTATCAAGGTAAAATAAAGATGCTAGTCGTTAGTGATAAGTCTCTGTCCTACTTAAAAGGAATTGAAGTTGTAGAATCATTGGAGACACCAGGACTTGGCGCAAAAATTCAAGAAGCCCCTTTTAAGGAGCAATTTAAGAATTTAAATATTAACGAAGAGATAAGTTACACAAAGGGTGACATAAAAAGTAAAAGTCAGATAAAAGCAATCACCGGGGCAACAGTTTCTTCGCGAGCTGTAGTAAATACTTTGAATAAGCGAATTGAAAGAATCCGGGAACTTGTCGTTAATAATTAGTTTTAAGAAGAGTGAAGATGGAAAAACCCAAATTTATATTAGCAATTTTAATTTTATGCGCAGTAGTATACGCTAATTCGATTAGTGGCGGGTTTATCTCTGATGATATTGCCACAATCCGAGACAATCCTAACATAAGTAGCTTTTCTAGTGTCCACAGCTTAGCTGACCTTGCTAACTGGACTAGCTATAAAATATCCGGATTAAATACCTCTTCTTATCATATAATCAATATTATCCTTCACGGAATATGCTCTATTTTAGTTTTTTTTATTCTATCAAGCTTTTTTGGCTCCTGGGCTGCTTTTCTAGCCACTCTTCTTTTTGCCTGTCATCCAATACATACTGAAACAGTTACCTGGATTTCCGGAAAGACTTATTCTCTTTCAGCTGCCCTTATTCTTGCCTCTTTCATACTTTACCGTCGAGCTACTAGAGAAGATAAACTCAAACCCTTAGCCTATATTTTTTCTGTTATACTTTGTGACCCTTTTCATACTCATTGGTATGTCGGACTCTACCCTTTAATGATCATTACTTACGATGTTATTTTTGGTAAGGTAAAAAAACATTGGAAATACTGGATACCTTACATCTTAATCGTCACAGCTTGGATCATTAAAGAAAGTGTAGCAATATCTGATCGGATAGAAATACTACGTACTCCGCTGATAATCGGAACCAATAATCCGATTTACAAATTCGCTTACTCTTTCTTTGCTCATCTACAGCTACTTCTTTGGCCAGCTCAACTAACTCTTTATCATGAGCCGGCAAGGATTACTCAACAGTTACTCTTTGTTGAGTTGTTTGTATTATTTATAGCTCTCTTCTTTCTGCCGCGTCTATTTAAACGGTCAAAGAAACTCTTTTTTGGTTTAGGTATATTCGTCTTATTCCTGGCTCCGACTTACAGTCCGGTTTTAATAAGCTGGACTCTGGCCGAGCGATACCTTTATATTCCTTCTATAGGATTTTTTATGCTTATTGCTTTTTTGATAAAAAAATACAGCCAGACCCCAAAAGCAAAGAATATAGTCCTTATTGTAGTAATGTTGCTAATTGGCGTTTTTTCAATCCGAACAATTATTCGTAACCAAGATTGGAAAGACCGGGCAACCTTCTGGCAAGCAACAGTAAAGGTCTCACCGGAAAGCTCAAAGGCTCATAATAATATGGGAGATATTTACTCTATCGAAGGGGATTTAGAAATGGCAGCCTGGTCATTTAGACATGCTACCGAGCTTAATCCTAATTATGCTGAAGGGTTTCACAATCTTGGTTTTACTTATACAAAAACCAAACAATATGACAAAGCAATCAAATACTATAAAAAAGCAATATCACTAGATCCGACTCTGCTTCAGTCATATCAAAATCTCAGTGCTATTTA
>CAZWIR010000095.1:0-3892 GCA_964634315.1 uncultured Planctomycetia bacterium
CATAATATTAGCAATCTCTTTATGGGTCCGGCCCTGGAGAAGATTAAAAGAGATAACAATCTTGGCTTTAGCAGATAAACTATTTATACTGTTGCCGATTAAATCAAACAAATCTCTTTGCTGCAGTTCTTGCCTAAAATTATCGTCTTTTAGTACCGGCATATCAACAACCAGCCTTTTATCTTCACGAATCACACGGCGTATAAAGTCAACCGTTTTATTGGAAGCAATCATTGCCAACCAGCCTGGAATTATCTTGGCATCTTTTAATTGGCGGAGTTTATCGCCTTCGAGAATTGAGAGAAATACCTCTTGAAAAATTCCGTCAATATTATCTTGGTTAAATTTAAAGCCGCTTGCGTTTAAGCGTTTTCGTATAGCCCAGTAAATTAACTTTGAATACTTCTGGACGAATACATCCCAGGCTTTTTTCTCTTTTTGAAGGCAACTCTTAATAAGTTTTAGTTCATTCATTATTCTTAAGGCATATTCTGGTTAAGCCGGGTGTAAACATGCAACAGAGTGGGTAGATTCAATAGAGGGAAAACCGTCCCCGGAAAATTTCCGAAAAGGGAGTTGACCTTTCTTAGAGGTCTTTTATTAACTGATTAAAATTATCGGGGACAGAGATAATGGTATTGCTTTCACTCTCTATTAAAAACATAACCGGTATGCTTAATATAGCATAATCATTAGCAACCGGGCTATTTACTCCGCCATTGACATGGATATGTTTCCACTCAGGAAATCCGCCTATTATACTTTCCCATTTCTGCACTTCGGCTTCGGTTTCATCCAAACTGACTCCGATGATATCAATCTTTTCTTTGTTTGCCGATTCGCTATACCATTGTTTAAGCTCTTTTACTAATTGGTGACAGGACTCACAATAGGCTGACCAAAACAAAAGTAGTTTATACCTGGCTTTACCTCTCCATTTATGAAACTCAAAATCATTGCCTTCACTATCGCTGTTAAAAAAATTGGGAGATAAAGCTCCGGGAATTAATTTTATCATACCCTCCAAGCGCTTAGCTATCTGTTGTTTCTTTGAAGTTAAACAATTGGGATTATTAATATGCTCTTGGAGCATAATCATTCCAGCCTCTATGCCATAAGTTTCATAACCGGTATAAAAATAGTCCACCATCCAACCGTAAACTTTAGGATGCCCTTGAGATGCCTTTTTACAGGCAAGGCGTCCGGCCTGAACAAAGAGTGAATCGCGCAGTTCCTCGGTTGTGATTTGCATACCATATAGCTTCATATAGCCATCCATAAACCTATGCAGCTCGCGTAAACGGACGATAACCGGGTTGCTAAAATCAATCCCGTCAAAATAGTTTTTCAATACCTGGCCGATATGCTCACGCTCACTGCCCTTCCATGCTATTGCCGGTATATACTGAAACTGAAATAGATTACTGACATAAAGCTCGCGATGCGCCCTAGTCTGATTACCCAGCCATGTATTATGTTCCACTCTGCGCCGTTTGAACTCTTTAACTCCCTGTCTGTAAAGTTTTGACTTAGGACGGTCATAACTTAACAGAAACTGTCTGAGCAAATCTACAGTCATACGTTTTTTGCTATTTTTTTCCATGAACGCGCGGTAGGCTGTATTTTCCTTTTCACCTTTGTTGAATTTAGTTTTTTGGTCATTATTTATATAAGGCGGATTTACGACCAACTCCACATCTTGTTTATTGATGTAGATAATTCTCTCGGCCGGATAAGGGTTGTCAGCTTCTTTAACCCGATAGTCAATCCTAAGCACAAATTCTCCCGGAAGGTATTGAGCGGGTACTTCTATGACAGCGGTTTCGTCATTTTTTACATCCGATACTTCTCCGACCGGTTTAGAGTAAACGGCCTTTAACCCTTCAAAAGGAATTAAAGAAACTTTTGCCTCGAATACTCCCCGCAGATAAACAGTGAGACGGCGTTGGTTTGTATCTTGTTTCTGTGCCGGACTGCCAAAAACCGAAACAGCTGTAAAGGCCCCAACTATTACGGCTAAGCTAAACAATCGAAAAACTTTTTTTATCATTTTTAAATTTACCTTTTCTCGTCACGAATTCGGTAACAAATAAAATCACCTATTTACCATCCTTGCACACCGGGTGTGCAAGGATGGTCTGTCAAATAATTAAATTGTCAATCCTTAAGACAACGGACAGACGCACCAGTGGCCTTATTTATCTGGTACACACCGCTCTGGAACTCCTCGACGTAGAAAAGGCACTGGCCAAAGGCAGTATTTACATCGGACTGCGTACTGCTCCAATAGACAAAGATTTGGCCGCTAGAGTCAAGATCGCCATCGCTGTAGTCAAGACAACCGGCGTTATGGATTACCAAAACAGAGGCGAAAGCAGCATACATATTACTACCCCATCCGCTATAAGCAGTAGCCCACTCAGCAGAAGTAGGTAGGCGCCAACCAGTTCCAAGCAATATTGTGCAAGGATCGTTAGCTGAAGTCCAATCACTGTCTTGATCAATACTCGTTACAGTCCAACTTGGAGTAAGGGTTGAGCCATCATGCTTATATCCCTGCTTAAGATTAAACTGCCAATACCAACCTGCCGAAGCTTCGGTAGAATAACCCTGTGAGCTTGACTGATTGTCAGCGCCAAGGTTTTGGGTAATCCAGCACTTACTGGCGCCGGAGAGAGACGAGGTTACGGTACCATAAGTTACGGTTTTTGTAACCGGAGCTACATCCCCAGCAGTATGAGCTTTTTCCAGGTCGCTACCGCAAGACCAGGCGACGGGCACAGAAAGAGTTACTCCTCCTTTTAAGGTTACGCCTTTCTTCAGGGTATGATAAGGGTCTGCCGCTGCCGCGCTAGATAGATACCAGCCGCTAAAAACCAATAACGCTAAAGATATTAGAACTAATATTGTTTTCCGCATTTGTCACATCCTTAGTTACAGTGTCCTGTCGTGCAAAGTTTTCCATCGCTACCAATAAATAAAGCTGTTCCTACTTCTGTTCCTGCTGCAATCACATCGCTAATTATTACCTCGTCAGTAGTTAATAGCCCTGTTACGGTTGTTGGGTCATTAAGCCTTATGCCTGTCGTAGCACCTAAATCCATATACCCGTCAGCAAGACTATCTATGTATTCATTGCCGTCTGTTTGGGTGAATTTAATCTTATCTAAAGCAAGCATAGGTGCGGCTGATGTTAGATTAGTTCCATCGCTATATAATCTTTCAGCTCCGTCAAACCAAATACCTGAACCTACTCCGTTACCTTCTAAATATAATTGATAATTAGTAGTTGCTATTGTTGGCTTTCCTATCCACATTACATATTCATTGCCTATTGTTCCAGCAACTTTACCGCCTGATTCAGCTTTGATTGTATATATATTATCAAAAGTGTAATTTCCCCAACCAAAACCAGTGGCTATACCTTTATCATCAGAACCATTCATAGTTGATTGAACGTGAATCCCCATAGCATCTTTACCTGTTATAGCCGGAATCCACCCACCAGTTGCCCAAGTTTCAATACCTTTTAAATCCATAGTAGCATTTCCAGCAGTTCCTACTGTGTAATTTCCAAAAATTAAACCGACAGACTTTCCAGTAACAAGAGAACCTGTTACTGAAACATATCCTGCAAGACCAGAAAATGAACCACTACACGCTTCCGTTGGACTAACCATAGGATTTAACCAAATTCCTGTATTAAAACTAGATGCTGTTCCTGCCAGTACATAGTTACTTATATTAAGAGCAGAAGTAGTGGTGTTTGAGTTAGTTCCAAAGGTTAATCCACCAGTGCCTAAAAAAACAGTATCATTAGCGTGTGCTGTTGATAAGTCTGTTCCTGTCTTATTCCAAAAACCTAAATCTCCAGTTGTCGGAATAGTTGAGG
>CAZWIR010000096.1:0-3888 GCA_964634315.1 uncultured Planctomycetia bacterium
TAATTAATTTAGGAGTATTGTGGTAGTAGTTAACCTGAAGGGAAAATACTATGTCAAAGTTATCGGCATAATCGATAATCTCTAAAATATCCTTATCATAACAAATAGCTTCGTAAGTTCTGCCATTGTCTTCAAGCCACAAGGAATAGAAGGAACTGATTTTTTTAGGCACACCTTTTTTCGAGATATTACAAGCAGTAAAAAGAGGTTTGGAATTACCCTCTCCATAAGGTTTTAGCTTCTCTAAGTTCTCAGCAAGCCCCATATCTATATTACTAAAATCTAGACGAGCATCTACCTCAATAGTAGGGATAAAATCCTGCGGAGATAAATCATCTTTTATCGAAGCGTTTATCTTTTCCCTGAAATTCTCTAACTCCTCTCTTTTGATTTCTACACCGGCTGCTCGGCTATGGCCGCCATAGACAAGCAAAGAATCAGCACACTTATCTAAAACTTCTATTAAATGTACACTCTCAATAGAGCGAGCAGAGCCTTTTCCAGAATCTTGATTAAAAGAAAATACAAAAGAAGGCCGATAATACTTATCGGCTAAACGAGAAGCTACAATGCCTAATACGCCCGGATGCCAATCATCTCCAGAAACAACAATTGCATATTCATCGCAGCCATTATCTCTAATGCTTTGTTCAGCTTCTTTTAAAATCTGCGCTTCTATAGATCTTCGTAATTTATTATACTCACTCAGTTTAGAAGCTAGCTCCTGAGCCCTATTCTCATCTTCAGTTAAGAATAACTCTAAAGATTCTTGGGCATGAGCAACTCGACCTGAAGCATTAATTCTTGGACCAAGAATATAACCAATATGAAAGGTATCTATATTCTCCTGTTTTACGCTGCCAGCCTTACAAAGAGCCTTTATAGCTAACCGTGAGCTTTGCCTAAGTGCTTTTAGCCCTCTCTTTAGTAATGCTCTATTCTCACCTTTTAAAGGAACAACATCGCAGACTAAAGACAACGCAACTAAATCTAATACTCCCTCAGGCAAGGAATCTGTTAAGGCCTGTAATAACTTAAAAGATAAAGCTCCAGCACTTAAATCCTTAAAAGGATACTTTGAATCCTTACGTCTAGGATTGATAAAAGCAAATGGTTCAATTGAATTTTTTCCAATCAAATGATGGTCGACTACAATAACATCTATCTTAAGCGACTTTGCTAATTCTATTTCTTCTGTTGCCCCAGTACCACAATCAAAAGTAATAATTAAGCTCACCTTCTCCTCATTTGCCTTAGTAATAGCCTCTTTGCTCAAACCATAGCCTTCTTGTATGCGATGAGGGATATAAAAAGAAAATATTTTGGGAAATTCTCTGGCAAATTCATGGAAAATAGCTAAAGAAGTGATTCCATCAACATCATAGTCACCAAAGACCATTACCTTTTCTTTTCTCTGAACAGCTTGTTTAATCCTATCTACAGCCTTTTCAATATCAGGCAGCAAAGATGGACAATGAAGATTAGCAAACTTAGGGTCAAGAATGCTCGCAAAATCTTCTTTTTTTATCCCGCGATTAAGGAAAACCTGGGCTAGAAAAGTAGATATATTGTAAGCTTTGGCCAACTCTTTAGCCTTAGGATTTAATTCTTTTACTTTCCACAAATGTCTTCGCATTTTAAAATGGTGGGTTAATTACATTCTCTCAACAGGCTTAATGCCAAGGAGAGATAGGCCGCAATGGAAAACTATTCTTACAGCGCTAACTAAATTTATTCTTGCTTGAAATACATTTTTATCTTCGTCTAATACTCTTTTTTTCTCATAAAACTTATGAAAACTAGCGGCTAAATCTTTCAAGAATTCAATAATAGAAACCGGCTCTTGTGAAAAATAAGCTTTTTCAAGACAATGGGAAAACTGCAGCAATGCTCTAAGAAGTGCTAATTCTTCAGGATCTTTTAAGTGTTTGCTAAAGTTACTCTTGACCGAAACCCTCTTAATCTTTCTAAAGATACTTTCAATACGAGCGCAAACATACTGGATATAGTACAAAGGGTTGTTGAAAGAAACTTCCTTAGCAAGATCAATGTCAAACTCAAGGTGTGAAGAATTTCTGCGAGTGAGATAATAAAATCTTGTTGCATCAGAGCCAACATCCTTAATTAAGTCCGAAAGCAAAATCATTGTTCCGGCCCTCTTTGACATTCTCTCTTTTGTTTTTAATGTTACTAATTGGATTATGATTATCTTTAAGATGTCCTGATCATGTTTTAAAGCTTTTATCGCCGATTTTACCCTCTTGATATACCCGTGATGATCTGGTCCCCATAAATTTATCAACTTATTAAACTTACGATCAATCTTATCTTTATGGTAAGCAATATCAGAAGCAAAATAGGTAAGTTCTCCGTCTGCCTTCTTAATAACTCTATCCTTATCATCACCAAACTTAGTTGAAGAAAACCATAAAGCGTCATCCTTTTCGTAAATTAGGCCTTTTTTCCTTAAGGTCTCGATGGCATCGTCGACCTTCTTGCCACTAATCAATTTTTTCTGACTAAACCAATTATCAAATTTTATACCTAGAGAATGAAGATCTTTTTTAATTAAGGCAACAATATGTTTTAGTATGAATTTTCGGGAATCTTCACCGTCTGACTTTAACAATTCTTCAGCAATACCCTTTATATACTCACCCTTGTATCCATTTTCAGGAAAACTAATTTTCTCTCCCTTAAGCTCCGCAGCTCTTGCCTCTACTGAAGCAATCAAAAGATCGATTTGGCGACCTTCATCATTTAAATAATACTCCCTTTTAACATCGTTGCCAAAAAACTCGAATACATTAGCAATCGCATCGCCAACTACAGCTTGACGACCATGAGCAACTGAAAGCGGACCAGTAGGATTTGCACTTAAAAACTCGATTAACACTTTTCTCTTAATTTGGCTACGAAAAAATTTATCTTTATTTTTAAGAACTTTATTTAAGGAATGAATAAGAGTTTTTGGTGAAATGAATATATTTATAAAACCCGGCCTTAAAATCTCTATCTTGTCTACATCCTTAGAGAGCTCTTTCTCTAATGAAGTTTTTATCTGGGCAGCAATCTCTAAAGGATCCTTTTTAAGATGCGAAGCAAGCTTTAAAGCTACCATTGAAGATAAATCTCCAAACTCCTGCTTCTGGGGCAATTCCCATAAAGGGTGCTCTAAGGAAAGACCATAATCCTTCTTTATGATTTTCTCTAAAGTATGAGAAACTTTCTCTTGAAAACCGCGCATTTTTTAGATTCCTGCTATTTTTAATACTGTCTTAATGTCAGACTTGACAACGGGAGGATGTTTTACGCTTTTAATAGCAATATTAGGGTCTTTGAGACCATGTCCGGTAAGAGTACAAACAATAACTACCTTCTTCTTTTTATTTTTAAATTTCTTAAAAAATCCGCATTTTTTTAGCATAAATAATCCCGCTACCGAAGCTGCCGATGCTGGCTCAACAAAAACTCCTTCTTCTCCGGCTAAAAACTTATAGGCAGCGAGTATCTGGCTATCACTTACTGCTTCAATTAATCCCTTGGATTCCTTGCGGGCTGCTACAGCTTGTTTCCAGCTTGCCGGGTTGCCAATTTTAATGGCAGTGGCAATTGTCTTGGGCTTACTTATTGGATGGCCTTTTACAATTGGGGCTGAACCTTTTGCCTGAAAACCACACATCCGCGGTAAAAATTTTATCTTTTTATAAGAATAGTACTCTTTATAACCTTTCCAATAAGCAGTTATATTACCAGCATTACCTACTGGCAAGCAATGAAAGTCAGGAGCGAGACCGAGAAAGTCACACACCTCAAAAGAAGCTGTCTTCTGGCCTTCAATGCGATGAGGATTAATAGAATTTACCAATCTTACCGGATAATCTAAAG
>CAZWIR010000097.1:0-3873 GCA_964634315.1 uncultured Planctomycetia bacterium
CAAAATGTTGACACGGATATAAAAAATGACAAAAACGGCTTTTATACCAAAGAATCAAGAACCTCATTTGCTTGTTTAATATAGACTTCAGACTCACATTCCTGGAATATATTAATTGCTTTCAATATGCATTGCCTGGCCTGGTCGGTTCTCTTGCTCGCTTTGTATAGCAGACCCAGGCTCAGGTAAGTTTGACCAAGAAAGCTTTTCGCACCGATTTCTTGAAATAATTCAATCGCCTTATTAAAATGTTCTTCGGCTTTTTTGCCTGCAAATGGAACGTTTTTTACTAAAAAGCCGATGTTTTTGGCCATGATGGATAAGGAAGGTTTTGGTCCTATGGCTATTTGTGAATTCATTTCTCCAAGAATATGCTCGGAGAAGGCATACCACACTCTCCTCTGGTTTCTAATAAAGGTTTCTTGCGCCTTTTCCAACAGCTCTGTCCCTTGTTTCATATCTCCTTTGGCAATCAAGATTGTAGCCAGGAATGCCTGGCAGACTACAGACAATTGTCCCAAACCGTGGTTTTCACAGAAATTTAAAGAGGATTTAAAAACATTTTCAGCTTGCTGAAGTTGACCGCCAAAAAAATAAGCCATGCCTAATGTTGATTTTGGAAATTGAGCATAGGCAGGATCCAACGCGACTTCGATTGCTTTTTCACTACTTTTTTGGGATGATTTCATATCTCCGGCAGCAATGTGACCAAATCCTTCCATCCAATGCCCAATCACCTTGCTTCTATTGTTCGCGTTTCTTTCACCGTATTCCAGAAGACGTTTTGCACCCTCAAAAATCCTGTTCGTATCCCCCTTGCAAAAATTAATGTAGCAAAGTCCACCGAGAGATTTGAAAAAAAGATATTGATCGGAAGTAAACGACTCAGCTATCTTTTGGGCCCTCTCACCAAAGTCAATACCTTCAGCGAAAAGCCCCAGTTCTGCGCATGTCCATGTCAGCCAGGTGCAGGCATATCCCACTACTTTTTGGTGGCCGGCATTCTCGCCGAACTCCAAACCTTTGGATAGATATTCATAGGAATCCTTGGAATTTCCGGCCATGAAAAGGGCAACACCTAACCACACATAGAACATCCCGGCTCTTCCCTTGTCGTCCAGAGATTCTGCCAGAATTTGATGAGTACGGAAAAGATCGACAAATTCGCTATTTTCACCGAGGTAATAATAGGCGTAGCCCCAACTGTTAAGAATGTCGATAAGGATGATTTTTTCTTCTTCAGACATCTCTTCTTTTGATGCGAGAATGTCATACGCTTTTTTGAAGTACTGATGGGCTTCTTCCACTGCGTATCTTGCCAGACTCTTTTCCCCCGATTTTACAAGATAATACACCGCTTTGGTATCCGACTGTCCCCGGGCATAATGATAGGCCAGGGTCTCATTGAATTCCGCCAGCCTGTCCTTAAAGACAATTTCCATAGCCAGCGCAACATGTTCATGGATTTCCCGGCGTTGTTTTTTAAGTAGACCGTTGTAAACAATCTCCTGGGTAAGGGCGTGTTTGAACATATACTCTATATCCGGTTGCAAAGAGCGGGTTCTGATCAGATCGAGCCGCTCCAGCTGGCTGAGTTCCCTATCGATGCGCTCTTCAAGCTCTGTTATCCTTTTTAGGATTTCGTAAAGAAAATCACGGCCGATCACCGAAGCCTCTTGTAGAATGCGCTTTGTTTGCTTTTTCAGCCGGTCGAGCCTGCCAGAAATCAAGCCATGCAACGAAGAGGGGATATCCGATTCTGTAAGTGAACGAGTGAGTTTCCAGTTGCCGTTATCCCGGGCCAGTGTGTCAGATTCGATCAGGGAGTTGACCAGCTCTTCCAGATAAAAAGGATTTCCTTCTGCTTTGCTGTTGACCCAGCGCTTTAGATCGGGGGGGATGGTTTCGGTTTTCAACAATGATGCCAGCATATTCTGGGCGACTGAAAGTGATAAATTTTGCAGCTGAATATCATGATAATATTGGCTGATATTGTTTGCCTGATGACCCGTGAAAAGACTAAAGGTCGGTCTATACGCACACAGCACAATCGCAGGTTGCCTGAGCTCTAAACATGCGCGTCGCAGCAGCACCACAAAGGAGGGATCGGCCCAGTGCAAATCCTCCAGAAAAAAAACAGTCGGCGCTTTATCTGCCAGAGTGGAAAGAACCGTCAAGATGGCTTCTTGCAGACGGGATTTCCAATGCTCGGGGCTGATATCATTGACCTCAGGGTAGTTCAGCGAATAAAGATGACCCACATAAGGGATGACATCTTGCTGGTTGGTGACAAGAGATCCAAGTCCGGACTCGACTTTTTCCCTCACTTTCTCCGGTGGGTCTTTTTCTTCAATATTCAACAATCGATTTAGAAGATCAACCAGCGGGAAATAGGGTATGTTTTGAGAATACGCATATGCATGTCCTTCGATCCATTGAATCCGTTCAAGATCAAGTTGGGTCTTAAAATCCTCAACCAGTCGGCTTTTGCCCGTACCGGCGGCACCGCAGATCGAAAAAACCCGGCCTTTGCCTTGTTGCAAATTTTCGACCGCTTCGGACAATTCAGCCATCTCCACTTCTCGGCCGACCAGATCCGCTCTTAGTCCGGAGAGCCGACGGATGGTAAGTGGTTTATCCCGTTGAGACACTACCTGATGAACATCCACCGGATCGGCTTTGCCCTTGACGATGGTTGTTTCCCTGTATTCACATATGAAATGTCCCTCGACCTGACGGCAGGTATTCACATCGACCAAAATTTCACCGGGTTCGGCAAGATTGCTCAGGCGTGATGCTAAGTTGATGGTGTCTCCGGCTATGCCATGAGTTCCTCGCTCCATGTCGACTTCACCGGTCACCACCAAGCCGGTATTGATGCCCGTATGCATCGATATGGATTGGCCTATTCTTTTTTCAACCTCTGGGCTGATCGTATCCAACAATTGATGGATTTCTCGGGCAGCTTTGATAGCCCTAATCGAGTCATCCTCATGGGCCTGGGGTACTCCGAATATTGCCATTACCGCATCTCCGGCATACTTTTCAACAAATCCATCGTAATTGGCCACTATTTTGGAAATTTCGCCAAAGATCCGACTTGTGACCTCTTTGACTTCTTCCGGGTCCAGCTTTTCGGACATAGCGGTATATCCTGTAAGGTCGGAGAAAAGGACTGTAACGTGTTTTCGTTCACCTTCATCTGCAATCTTAGTCTGTAAGGTCTCTTTGGGTGGTGCTTCAGGAATTTGGCTGTCGTGTTCGCTTTCTTTGAGGGATGCGGTTTCTGCGGATTCGCTTAAAGCATATCCGCATTTACCGCAAAATTTTCTCCCAAGAGGAATTTTGGCCTCACAGTTTGGGCATTCTAATTCAAGTTTCGCTCCGCATTCTTCACAGAAATCTACTCCTTCGCGATTCTCAAACTGGCACTTCGGGCATTGCATTTTTGTGCCCCCATTTAATGTTTATACAGTTTGAAAAATATTGGAATTAGGTTGGATGATAGAATTTGAATTATCGTAAATATGAGTATGTGTCAAATTGGAAACTATACAATATGTTGAGGGTGAGAAATAAAGGAAATTTAGCAGATATCCATTGTAAACCAAATATCAGCCATCAGTGATATATTGAGAGTATCCCAGATCAATAATACTGAAATTCATATATGTTGAAGTATTCTACCACAATACTTTCGTTTTTGGAAGTATTCAATTTTGGATGTTTCTTGCCAAATACTTGACCCTGTTTTTTTCTCTTACTTCTTTTTCAAATCGTTAACCAGCTTTTTGATGATGGAAATAATATTGCCACCTCTTTCTCGAGCAATACGATGCGCATCATCAACGATTTTTCCGGCCTGGCTATGAA
>CAZWIR010000098.1:0-3838 GCA_964634315.1 uncultured Planctomycetia bacterium
TTTGTATTTAGAGGCTACTTTTTTCCCTTTAGCTTGGGCGTTAAGTAGAGCATTTATTTTGGGACTCTTTTTAGTGTCGAGCTTTTCACTGACGCGGCTTATTACGATCTGATGCTTTATCCCACACTCTTTAAGTATTTTTGAGCGCCTTTTTGAGGCTGAAGCTAGAATTATTTTGTATTTCATTGGCACATCTATAAATTAAGTATATTATTATATCACAAAAAATACACTGACAAAGCCTAAGCATTTCAGAAATAAGTAAAAATACCTTATTTAGCTTGGTTTTGACCCATTCAGTGTGGTATCCTTTACTGGTAAAGGGTTTCGAGTTAAATAAAGGAGGCCAATAATGAAGAAGTATTTAGTAACGCCACTATTAGCTCTAGTAATCTGTCTTACGGGTACGCTTAATGGTTTTTGTCAATATTATGAACTAGACGGAAAAGAGGTTAAAATTAACGGTCCGGTGGATTGGGAAGTTATTGGTATAGCTTTGGATCAGTCAACTTGTGATGAGATGATAGCTGTTATGAAATACAGAGACCAGGATTACTTTAGTAATTTTTTAAAAAACTATAATGTTTTCCGAATTCCAAATGGTTCCAGTGCTTTAGTTTTGGACGTAGAATTTAATGAAGGAAGAGCTAAAGTTATGGTATTTAGAACATTATATGAACGTGAATCTGGTTGGATACCGCTTAGCTGGCTTGATGGTAATCATAATCGCAGGAGAATAAAAGATAAAAAAGAAGAAAAATATACCTTTAGAACAGTCCGCAATTTCTAGTAAGCCTAACCTTTAATAATGCGGCTGAATAAACTACTCATTTTTTAATACTCCTTATTTCTTTTTTCTTTTTAACTTAGATTTCTTTAGTTTAGCTTCCTTTTTTGACTTTAAATATTTTTCAAGTTCATCCGGTGTGGACATAATAGTATCATAAAATTTTCCAAAACGTTCACAGTCCGGCGGATTATGAGCTCGGCATCTATCCGGCCTTTGGTCGTATATTTTGCAGCGTCCGCTACGGGAGAGATACATACATTTACCCTTTATCCAAAGGTGCCAGCGCGTATGACGAATATAGACTTTTACCGTATCAAAATGAAGCTGCCATTTTAAGTCTTCAACCTCCTGCTTATTCTCGGGACGGCCTATTGTCAGAGCCAGATTTTCACAACAAAAGCCCTTGCAGTTTATGCATTCTTTTTTAGATGTTTTTTTACTCATATTTAAGTTTTTTTCTTATTACAACGATAAGACATGGTCGCTGGATGTATCTTCATCTTCGATATTGATTAAACGGATTGAAGATCTTACTTTTAACAAAGGAATCCATTCCAAGCATTGGAATCGTCTTCTAAGAGTAACAGTTCCTCCGTCATAACAACGGGCGATTCCCCACTGGCCATTGGCAGACCTACCTTGATGATTGTGGCCATAAAGAAGAGCATCAATAGAAATGCCGCTACTAATGGCGCGAGTTAGCACTTTTTTAAGTTTACCTGAGTCCTTAAGTTGATGTAATGGTCGCCAATCAAAAGGATGATGATGACAATAAATTACTCGTTTTCTGCAACGCCGTACATCCTCTGCGTTTAAAATGTTATCTAGTCGTTGTAGCTGAACCGAGCCTAGTTCGCCTTCGGAAAATAGTTTATCAAAAAAGTGCAACTCATCAGCTGTTGAATCGAGCCCGATAAAAGCGATATTATCTATAATGTCTTTTCGAGGATAGTCTAGCTCATCTTGATAAAAACTTTGGCGAAACGACTTTACAAATTTCTTTTTACCATGCCGACCAGTCCCATAATCATGGTTTCCCGGCACAACTAAAATGTGTCTAAACCCAGCAGCTTTTAAGTATTCCAACCATCTCTTTACCTTGGGGTAATTAGCGCTGTTATTAGCGTCATCAACCAAATCACCGGTGATAATAATGATACAATCGGAGGCTTGTTTTCCTTTTTGAGCTATTAAATTGCTGCAAATGACTCCAAACCGTTGGTCAAAATTTCCATACCCGAGATGCAAGTCACTCATATGAATAATATATTTCATTGTTTCTTGTCTGTATTTTTATAGTTTTTATACATTCTTTCTACACTTTGGCTATTAACATAGTTGTGATGCTTAAATCCTCCACCGAAATTTTGAGGGATATGCATTAACTCATGGATGATTACTTTAATTTGCTCTTCCCGGGAAAGTCTGTCAAATCTCTCGGAGATAAATTCAATCGCATAATGAGCTGAGCAGCCAATGGTTTTCTGCATTATCTTGGCTAATCCATGACAACGAGCGATAGTACGCCGGGAAGCTGAACCCGAGCTTCGGAAACATTTAAAAAATCCTAATTTGATATGGGGGAATAATCTTTGAGATATCTCCTCGGCTTTTTCTTGCAAGTCTTGTGCAAATTCATACTGAATAGTTTTTCTTTTCTTACTTCTAAACATACCCATTTTAAGGGATTTAACCCCTTTATTTAGAGTTCTTTATATTTGGCGTCAATAACATTTTTATTAGATCGAGTCTGTTTTGATTTTCTTTGCTTGGCGGATTTTGAGGATAGGAAAAAAAACAGAAAAGCCCTAAAAATAATTTTTAAGATGAAGTAAAATAAGAATATTCGAAATAGAAAGAATATAAATTTCATAAACCTATTATACTATTTAAAAAGGTTAGTTCAAGCTGTCTTAATAAACGATTCTTTTAACTTAGGGATCTCCTCGGCTATTTCTTTAAGCCGCCTCTCTATCTCTTTTAAGCGCTTACGATAAGCTAAGTCTGTATTCTCATCGTGGAATCCTTTAGGATTATTTAGGCTGCGAGTTTTAGCATAATTTTCAAGCTCAAGTTTTTCCTTTTCCTTTCTCAAAGTTTTTATAATTTTGGCGGTTTTAAAGTTATGTTTCTTGGGATTAATAACTGTTTTTTCAACCACTGGCTCAGTTTTCTTATCTTTTTTTGATTTATCTTCCTTTGATTTTGATTTATTTTTTTCTTCGTCAGTTCCCATGTCTATACCACCACTCTTAACCCTTTCCCAATAATAATCAAAGTTACCGGGAAATTTTCTCACCTGCCCGGCTTTAACATCAAAGACAGTATTGGCGACTGAGCGAACAAAATGTATGTCATGGCTTATAAATACCAAGGTTCCCTGGTAAGCATTAAGGGCTTTAATTAAGGCTTCTACAGCATCAATATCTAAGTGGATTGTTGGTTCATCAAGAAGAAGAAAATTCGGAGGGTTAATCAGCAGCTTTGCTAAAATCAAACGGCTCTTTTCGCCACCGGATAAGATGCTTACCTTTTTTTCAACATCATCTCCGGTGAATAAGAATAAGCTTAAGATTGTTCTTATTCTGTCGGTGGGAAGGCTGCCGGCAGCAGAGAGATATGCTTCATTGTAAACTGTATTTTCTGAATTTAAGACTTCCATCCTTCTTTGTGAGAAGTAGCCGATAGTTACATTGTGGCCAAGAGTACGCTTGCCACTATTAACATCGAGTACTCCGGCTAATATTTTGAGTAGAGTAGATTTTCCGGCCCCGTTTTCACCGACTAGCACTGCCTTCTCTTTCCGACTTATCTCAAAATAAAAATCTTCATAAACTTTTATATCGCCGTAGGATTTAGATATTTTCCTTAAGTCGATAATTTGGTGTCCGCTTTTTTGAATAGAGGGAAAGGCAAAATTTCTGATACTTTCCCGGCGAAGCGAAGGCACGTTTATTTTTTCCATTTTTTCAATAATCTTTTTTTTTGCTCGAACCTGAGCCGCTTTAGTCGGTTGGCCGTGGAAGCGGTAGATAAATTCTTGTAGTT
>CAZWIR010000099.1:0-3814 GCA_964634315.1 uncultured Planctomycetia bacterium
TATATTGTGGCTGCAGAATCCCGGGGTTTTATTTTTGGTTCAGCCTTAGCTTATCGCTTAAATTGCGGATTTGTTCCAGTGAGAAAGCCTGGTAAACTTCCCGGGAAAACTTATTGTTATACTTATTCCTTGGAGTATGGTAAAGATTCATTAGAGATTCATCGTGATGCTTTTCCTTCCGGTTCTAAAGTTCTAATTCTAGATGATTTATTAGCTACCGGAGGAACTGCTTTAGCTTCAGTGAAGCTAGTTGAGAAATTAAAAGGAAGGATTGTAGCGATTGCTTTTCTTATTGAGTTGACTTTTCTAGAAGGGCGGAATAAGTTAAAGAAATACCCAGTAATCTCCTTAATCAAATATTAAAATATTTTAGCCCCTATAGCTCAAATGGACAGAGCACGGCCCTCCTAAGGCTGGGATCCCTGTTCGACTCAGGGTGGGGGCATGATTTAAAAATATAAGAGTGCTTGACAAAAATAGTATTTTTTGATAACGTTAAACGTTATGTTAATTATAGCTTTATTTATCTTTGGCCTCGTTACACGATTAATTCCTCATGTGCCGAATTTTACTCCGATTCTAGCGATTAGTTTATTCGCGGGGGCATATCTTAATAAGAAATATGCTATTTGGTTCCCGATAACACTCTACATTATATCGGAGCTAATAATCGGCATAAATTCTATTGTTTTATTTACCGGAGGAAGCATTTTACTAATTACATTATTAGGCTGGAAGCTAAGAAAGAGAGTAAGTCTTAAGAATAATTTGGTATTTGCTTCATTCTCAGCTATTTTGTTTTATCTGGTTACAAATTTTGGCGTATGGGCAATCGGTTGGTATCCACCGACTTTAGCTGGTCTTACCCAATGTTATGTTGCCGGTATACCTTTCTTTAGGATGACATTGATAGCAACTCTATCCTATGTTACTCTGCTGACGCTAGCTTATAATGCTATTGCTAAGAGAGTAACCAACAGAAAAGTTGCGTTTGCTCTTTTACTAAAATAATTTTTAATTGTTTCGGTGCTACAAGCTTAATAGGGAATTCCGTGTAAATCGGAGACACTCCCGGTGCTGTAACCTTGTTCTTGGTTTAGGCCAAGAAAATTCTTTTAACACTCTGTGCCACTATTCGTTTAGGCGAATGGGAAGGCCGTTAGGAGAGTAAGGAAGTCAGAAGACCTGCCGATAATAATTAGTTTTAGGTTTTACGTGGAATAATAACCTAAATTTTTTTATTTTCCGGGCTAAGAAAACAGGGTGCACCCCGACTGATACGTCGGGGTTTTTTTAATGAGACTTAGTCCGCCAAAGGCGGACTGTAGACGAATTAGTCCTGAGTGACCGAAGGGCGTGCTGTGAAGTACGAAGTCGAAGGATTATTTGATAATGTCAAAAGTTTTATGAAAAAAAAGGGATGAATAAATGAGCCAGCAACATCTAATGCAGATAGCTTTACACTTGAGGTTGAACCTCAAGTGTAAAGTTAGCCATAGCAATATTTAAGGAGATTTTATGAAGAAGCTATTAATATTTTTTTTGTTATTTCTCCATATTCAATTTTGTTTTGCTGGTGAGGTAATTGACTTAGAGAAAATCGTAGTTACGCCTTATAGGTCAGAGGCGACTATATTTGATGTAAATAGAGGAATAGCGGTTATTACTAGAGAAGAGATAGAGGCTAGTGGCGTAAATTATCTTCCTCAACTGTTTAAAAACAAAAGTGGTATCATGGTTACAGAACAGCTAGGGAATGCTAAGGGTAACTTGGTAGACATGAGAGGGTTCGGAGAGGCAAGTTCGTCCAACGTATTAGTTCTTGTCGATGGTAGAAGAACTAATCAGATAGATCTCTCAGGGGTAGACTGGGGCCAGATTGATGTAGACTCAATTGAAAAGATAGAAATAGTTAGGGGGCCGTCAACAGTTTTGTACGGTGATAATGCATCCGGTGGAATTATTAATATAATTACTAGAAAAGGATTAGGAGAAGAAATAAAAGTTAGTTTGGGAAATGCTTTTGGAAGCTATAAATATAAGAGGGTTTTTAGCAATTTAACTATTGGTAATGAATTATTAGATTGTTTTTTAGCTTATTCTCATCAGGAGACCTCAGGATATCGAGCTAATAATAATTATTGGGAGAATAATTATTTCGGGAAAATAAATTTTTATCCCAGCGATACATTTGAGATTGAATTTTCTTCAGGCTATCACCGCGATCGCTACGGAATGCCTGGTGCGCTTTATCCTTTTGAAATTGAAAGCGTGGGCAGAAGAGGAACAACGCACCCTGATGATAGAGGTTCTAGTTCGGAGTATTTTACTATGATGATACCCAAACTGTCTTTTTCTATCTCAGAAAGCGACGTGATGCTATCATTTTTCACTTCTTTTAGAGAACGTCGTAGTAAAGGACTAAGTGTATATTCGAATTTGTCTGAGTACGAGACAGTGCACCATATCTCAACATGTGAATTTAGGCCAAAGTTAGAAGTTGATTTTGCTTTAGCCAATACCCTGAATAAATTTATTTTAGGTGTAGATTATTTTCGTGCAAAAGATGACATACTAAGTGGAAATCGAGTAGGTGCTCAACAGGATGAAGCGGATATCTACAAGGAAACACTCGGGATATACGTCCACGATAATCTTGAGTTGTATGATGAAATATTGTTTGATGTTGGTGGCAGGTTTGAATGGGCCGATTACACTTTTAATCAAAAACAGCAGGTTGCTAATTACGATACAAAAGATATAAAAAACAAAGCTCTAAATTTAGGGCTGGGTTATAAATACGATGATACTTTCCAGATATATTTTGAATATGTAAAATCTTACAGGATGCCCAACACTGAGGAGTATTACCAAAATAAATATTTATGTGGAGGATTTGAATATGGCGGATTAAACAGTGGCCTGAAGGCGCAAGAGGCAAATAACTATGAGTTAGGTATAAAACATAATTCTTTTAAGTGGTTAGAATTAGGATCCGGTATATTTTTGATGGATGTAAAAAGTGAGATTTACTATGATCCAAACACATTTAAAAATGATAACTATAAACCAAAAATACGTCATTATGGTTTTGAGCTTGAGGCCAATTTCAATTTATTGGATAATAAATTACGGCCATTCTTCGCATATACAACGCAAGAATCTTTCTTTAAAGGCGGGTCATATGCCGGTAATCAGGTGCCACTTGTTCCTAAGACTCAGCTTTCCGGTGGGATTCAATTCAGGTTTATAGAGCGGCTTAACTGGGGAGTATCTTTTAATTATGTAGGCTCTCGATATGCAATAAATGACCAGAGAAATATTAACCCCAAACTTAAGTCATATACTGTATTTAACACCACGATTAATTACCAGATAAAGAATGCCAAGCTTTGGTTTGTAGTCGAAAATATGTTTAATAGAGAATACTCTGCTTACGGGATAATTGGTTCTCAGGGAATGGCTTACTATCCTTCTCCCGGGAGAACCTTTGAGGCAGGAATAACCTGGGAGTTTTAGGTTACAGTTATTTTTAAAACCACGAATGAAAGAAAAAATATTATTTTGCTGGAGTGGGGCAAGGATAGTGCTTTAGCTCTTTATCAGGTGAAAAAGAGTAAAAGCTTTGAGATTCTTTCTTTGTTGACCACAGTGACTGAAAATTATGCCAGAGTTTCTATGCACGGTATCCGTCCTAAAGCTTCATTTTTGCATCTTTTTTAAAATCATGGGAATTATCGTCTTGTAATATCCCTTGTCTTTGATATAATATTTTTGATGGAATGTGAAGAGGTAAAGAAAATAATTCCCCAGT
>CAZWIR010000100.1:0-3813 GCA_964634315.1 uncultured Planctomycetia bacterium
ATTGAAAAACCTAAAACTTATAAAGTATATTAGGGATCATTCGGGGGCTAAGTGCTTGTTAGCTCTAAAATGCTTCTCAACCTGGTCAGTTTTCCCTCTGATGAGAGACTATATTGACGGCTCAACCAGTAGTTCATTGTATGAGGCTCGTCTGGGGAGAGAGAAGCTTGGAAAGGAAGTTCACGCTTATAGTGTGGCTTTCACTCAGGATGAGGTAAAACAAGTTAGCCAATATGCCGATAAGATTATCTTTAACTCAATATCCCAATTAAAGAGATACCAAAATGTTGCCGGTTCTCTGGAGATAGGCTTGCGAATAAATCCCCAAATCAGCTTTTCGCATTTTGATTTAGCTGACCCGGCGCGTAAATTTTCAAGGTTGGGAGTAGTCGATAAAAAGCTTCTTTCAAGCGTTAAGGCATCGATCAGCGGTTTAATGTTTCATTTTAATTGTGAAAACGATAATTTTATTAATTTTTCTTCGAGTATTGATTTTATTAGTCGAGTCTACACAGATTTGTTAAAAGAAGTAAAATGGGTTAGTTTGGGTGGTGGAATTTGCTTTACGAAAAAAGGTTATCCAATAAAAAAATTCACTAAATTATTAAAGGATTTTAGTGATAAATTTAAGGTAAAAGTTTACCTAGAACCGGGAGAGGCAATTGTAGCTCAGTCAGCTGAACTGGTAACTAAGGTATTAGATATTGTTCGTAATCAAGCAGATATTGCGATTGTTGATTCCTCTACCGAAGCACACATGTTAGATTTATTAGTTTATCAAACTCAGGCTAAGATTAATAAGTCCGGCAAAGGTAAGTTCAAATACATGATTACCGGGCGCTCATGTCTAGCTGGGGATGTATTCGGCACTTATCGATTTAAATCTCGGCTAAAAGTCGGAACTATTATTAAAATTAGTGACGTCGCTGGTTATACAATGGTTAAAAAGAATTGGTTCAATGGACTTTCAATGCCTTCAATTGTCATAAAGAGAAAAAATGGATCGTTGGATTTAATCCGACGTTTTAAGTATAAAGATTTTTTAGAGAGTTTATCGTAAGGGGGCAATGTTATGAAAAAAAATGTAATAATTTTTGGTGCTGGTGGAGTTGCTCACGTAGCCGCACACAAGTGTGCGCAAAATAATGATATTTTAGGCGATATTTGTATTGCATCGAGAAAGCAGGAGAAATGCGATGCAATAATCAAAAGCATTAGAAGAAAGGAAAGTCTAAAAGATGCTAGCAAAAAACTATATTCAGCTCAAGTAGATATTTTCGATATCCCGGCAACAGTAAAGCTAATAGAAGAGACAAATTCGCAGATAGTAATTAATTTGGCAACAGCCTATGTGAATAAATCGCTCCTGGAAGCTTGTATTGGAGCTGGTGTAGCCTACATGGATACTGCTGTGCACGAGGAACAGGATAAACCCTGCGAGGATCCACCTTGGTATGGGAATTATGAATGGAAACGTCGTGATGAGTGTAAGCAGAAAGGGATTACCGCTATTTTAGGTGTAGGCTTTGACCCGGGAGTTGTAAATGCTTATTGCGCTTTAGCAGCTAAACATCACTTTGATACAATTGATACCATTGACATGATGGATGTTAATGCCGGAGATCACGGTAAGTATTTTGCAACTAACTTTGATCCTGAGATAAATTTTAGAGAATTTGTAAAGGTTTGGAGTTGGATTGATAAGAAATGGGTCAAAGATGATATCCACAGCATAAAGAAAACTTATGATTTTCCGGTTGTCGGTAAACAAACTATCTATTTAAGCGGTCACGACGAGATTCACTCCCTTTCAAAGAATATTGATGCTAACAGCATCCGTTTCTGGATGGGTTTTAGTGAGCACTACATAAATATTTTTACCGTACTGGCTAAGCTTGGCCTAACTTCAGTAATACCGGTAACGACTGCTGAAGGAGTCCAAGTAGTACCGTTAAAGGTCTTAAAAGCTGTTCTTCCTGATCCTCTTTCACTGGCACCTAATTATACCGGAAAAACCTGTATCGGTAACCTTATTAAAGGTCAAAAAGATGGTAAGAATAAGGAGATTTTTATCTATAATACCTGCGATCATGCTGAGTGCTTTAAAGAGGTAGAGTCGCAAGCTATCTGCTATACTGCCGGTGTTCCACCGGTAGCTGCTGCTATGCTAATTGCTCAAGGAGTATGGGATGTGGCAACTATGGTTAATGTTGAAGAGTTAGATCCGGATCCATTCATAAACTTGCTTAATAAAATCGGACTGCCAACGATAATTCAAGAAGTTGGAGTTTCAGCTTTTTAGCTATAAATCTCTTGCAAAAGCGTAAAATTGTGTAATAATAAAGAAAATTGGTTGAACGATTAGCTTTTATGCTATACAAAACAAAAGAAATAAGAAACAAGGATGGTGACGGAAAGATTCCCTCTGACTGACGATTGTATGAATTGCGCAATAATTCGCCATTCTGGCGAGTTTTTTTGCGCTCCCTACCCTTTTCTCTTTTCCAAAAACGAAAAAATATTAATTCGACCCCTCGGGAATACTCGGGGTTTGAAATCCTCGACTTTGTCGAGTATTTTAAAGGAGGTGATTAAATGACAAAGAAAATATTTGGTTACGAGTTAGTCATAGACCTTTATGGATGTGATAAGAGTATAATATCTTCTAAGAAGAAGTTGCAAGAATATATTGATAAACTATGTAAATTGATAAAGATGAAGAAGTATGGTAAAACCCTGCTTCCTTACTTTGGTGAAAAAGCCGCTTATACTAAAGGGTATTCTCTGGTTCAGCTAATCGAGACCAGCTCTGTAACCGGTCATTTTTCAGACTTCTGGGGTACTGCCTATATTAATATTTTTTCTTGTAGGAAATACGACAAGGATCTTGCTAAAAAGTTCACCAGTAAATTTTTTAAGGCTAAAAAGACAAAAACAAAATTTTTAATGCGCTAAGCTTCCACAATCTTCGGTTTTCTAATTCAACTATAATTATATTTTTTCGATTTTAAGGATATCTAATCCCTGAGGAAGTTCTGGTGTGAGAGCTTGCTGAAGTTTAGACTCTGATATTTCTTCTATAAAATAAAGAATCGCCTCAACCTTACCTTCAACACCTAGCTTTAAAGCAAAGGGAAAACTAATCTTAACGTGAGGGCTAAACCCTTTTGTAAAGTAAAGTGGGAGATCAGACCTTCTTAAAGCTTTCCCTAGGAGGTGAAAAATATCTAACTGCGAGTAGTAGATCATATCGCCTTTTTTATAAAGAGTTAGCTTTAAAGAGAATCTTACTTCATTCATGTTTTTTACTCAAATTAGAGTGAGAACTTTTAATAAATGACCAGGGAAAATTATCTGTATCTGCCCTTAAGTAAAGATTATAATCGATTCCTTCTTCCTTGAAGGATTCTTCCCAAATTTTCCAAGAAAATTTCTCTCTGTAGCCGTCAAATTTAGCACCTTTGGTAAAGGCTCGGTAAATTACTGCTGATACCTTTCTTGAACCTCGAGATAAGACAGCTTCAAACATGCTTCTTTCTATTGATGAGATTGAGATTTTAATGTTCCGTCGCTTAGGGATGTGTCTGAGGATAATTTTTCTTTTTGAATTTAAAGTTTGCCTATCATCCATGCTGACATTTTCCCAACAGGAAAATGGTTTGGGTATAAAGATATTCAGACTCACATTTATAGCCAGCCCGCTAAGGCGGCTCAACCGATTGATGAATTCTCCAATTGCAATTAAATCTTCCCTTTCCTCTTGAGCAAAGCCAAACATAAAATAAAGCTTTAAATGTTTTATCCTCAGTGAGC
>CAZWIR010000101.1:0-3767 GCA_964634315.1 uncultured Planctomycetia bacterium
TTAATATGCTCTTTACTTTATGGCAAGAACCAAGAGCTATTTTTTTGTTCAACCAGGAAGGTTTAGGTTTAATTTTAGGCATTTTTAAATATTTTATAGTTATTCCACTCTTTTGTTTTGTACTTCGCTTTAAGAAGAGAAGCAACCTTTTCTTCCTCTATCGGTAAAAGTTTCTTTCGGTTGAATTCGGTCCCAAAGGTAAGCTTAAAACTTGAATACAAAAGTGAACTTAACAACTCAAAACTTAAAGATTTACCCAAAACTTCTTCTAAGGAAGTTGCCCGTCCTTTAAGGTCTCCTGAGCTCTTTATTGTTCTTTTGATCCAAGCTGAATTTATCTCTTGAGGAATACTGCCATGCTGGAAGATAATGTTTTTTCTGCGCCGCTGAGCGCTACCGCCAATCTTTCTACCTTCAACTAAAAGATCAAAGTGTTGCCAACTTGAAAAACAAAAATTATTATATTTACCTAAGCCTTTTATGCTTTCTTGGTCCTCAGACTTTAAATCATTAGCAAAATATGCTTTTAGTCCTAATTGACCATAAAAATGTTTAAGAAAAGAGCAAATTATCTTGTAGGAAACTTTAACTGCTTTTGGTAGGTTTAAATCTTCCAAGGAACAAACCAAACTATAGGTAAGCTCTTTATGGTGCAGAATTGCTGAACCGCCAGTTATCCTTCTAACAAAAGGAATTTCGTTTTGGGAGTTTAAAACCTCTCGAAAATTCTGATTATACCCCAAGGAAATAAACGGCTTATCCCATCCGTATAGTCGTAAGGTAGGTATTTTAGAAGATGAATAACCTAGCAATATGGCTTCATCAACAGCCATATTGTAATAACCATCACACTTTTGGTCTAAAATCAGACGCCAGGTTTTTCCCATTTTAAATTCGGAAATCTTGCTGCTTTTACCTCATCAACTCTCTTCACCGGTGCTAAATGCGGAGAAGTTTTAACTTTCTCGCAATCTAGGCTAATTTCCTTATCAATATCAATCATAGTTTGAATAAAATAATCTAAGGTCTGTTTACTTTCAGTTTCTGTAGGCTCTACCATTAAGGCCTCTTTAACGATTAAAGGAAAATACATTGTCGGAGGATGAATGCCAAAATCGATTAACCTCTTAGCGATATCGAAAGCTGAGGCACCTCTTTCTTTCTGGCTTTGACAAGTAAAAACTACCTCGTGCATACACTTCTTAGGAAAAGCCACCTGGTAATAATTCTTTAATTTTTCCTTTATATAGTTAGCACTTAAAGTAGAGTTTTGAGCTACCCTTAAAAGACCATCTCCGCCTAAACGCAAAATGTAAGCATAAGCTCTTACCAAAACTCCAAAGTTGCCATAAAAACTCCTTAATCGGCCGATAGAGTGCCTCACTTCATAATCAAAACAAAACTTATCCTGATCTTTTTTAACTAAGGGAACAGGGAGAAAATCTTCTAAAGCCTCACCAACTCCTACCACACCAGCGCCGGGACCACCACAACCGTGGGGTGTAGAAAAAGTTTTGTGAAGATTAAGATGAACTAGGTCAAAGCCCATAAGAGATGGCTTTGTTATTCCTAAGAGTGGGTTAAAATTCGCTCCATCATAATAAAGAAACCCACCTTTGCTATGGACAATATCACTTATAGTAAGGATGTCCTCTTCAAACAAACCTAAGGTATTAGGATTAGTAAGCATAATAGCAGCTACACTATCATCAATGATCTCCCTTAGCTTGCCCGTATCTATCAATCCATCTGAATTACTCTCTATGACTTGAATTTGGTATCCACACATTGAAGCAGTAGCCGGGTTTGTTCCATGAGCTGAGTCAGGGATAATTACCTTGGTCTTTATATTACCCTTGGTCTCGTGAAATTTACGAATCATCAACATTCCGGCTAACTCTCCATGAGCACCGCTAGAAGGCTGAAAAGTAAACCGTTTCATGCCTGTTATCTCGCAAAGCAATTCCTCCAAATTATATATTAGTTCTAAAGCACCCTCTACGTCTTGTGGATCTTGAAAGGGGTGAATATTAGTAAACCCGTCTAAATGAGCTAAATCTTCGTTAATCTTTGGATTATACTTCATAGTACAGGAACCAAGAGGATAAAAATTAGTATCAACAGAAAAGTTTAATTCTGATAAGTGCAGATAGTGACGAATAACATCTAGTTCTCCAAGATTAGGCAGAGGCAAGCTAGATCTTAGTGATCTTTTAGGAAAAATATCTTCTACTTTTGCTAAAGGGACTTCGGGCTTTTTAAAATAAGAAGATTTCTGGAAATTTTTATCTTTATCAAATATAACTTTTTTATCCATGAAGTATCTCGGCTAAAGTGTTAACAAAACTATCTATCTCTTCTTTACTCTTTTTTTCTGTACAGCAACTTAAAATGCTATTTTTATATTGGTCAAGCTTAACCCCTAGATAATATCCGGCAATTATATTTTTCTTATATAGTTCTTCAATTATTCGTGGTGCGTCCTCAGTTTCCCACACAAACTCATTAAAAACACAAGGGGAATAAGGAATTCTGACTCCTCTTACTTCTTTTAAGCGCTGATAAAGATACTGAGTATTACTTAAAGAATACAAAGCTAGATCTTTTAGGCCATCTCTACCGATTAAAGAAAGATAAATCGCCGCTGCTATTGCGTTTAAAGATTGGTTGGAACAAATATTACTAGTAGCCTTTTCTCTTCTTATGTGTTGCTCTCTAGCTTGAAGGGTAAGGCAATAAGCCTCATTCCCTTCCCGATCTTTTGTTTTACCAACAACTCTTCCTGGCATCTGGCGCAAGTAATCTTTCTTAACAGTTAAAAAACCAAATGACGGCCCACCAAAATTTAATCCACCGCCTAAAGGCTGTCCATCACCACAAACAATATCTACGCCTAAGCTTCCTGGCTCTTTAAAGACCGCCAAAGATAAAGGGTTAGTGAGCATAATTGATAAAGATCCTCTTGATTTTGCTATTACAGATAATTCATTAACATCTTCAACAAGGCCAAAAAAGTTAGGGCTTGAAAATAAGCAAGAAGCAGTGTCATCATCAATAGCTCTCTTCACAGCTTCTTTATCTACCAGACCATCATCTCCTGGCTCTACCTCTTGAATAATAAAATCAAAACCACTTAAATAGGTATAAAGAGTCTCTTTATACTCGGGATGGATAGCACCAATAAGAAGAACCTTCTTGCGCTTGGTTATTCGCAAACTCATAAGCACAGCCTCACTAAGAGCAGAAGCACCATCAAGCAGTGAAGCGTTAGAAACATCCATATCAGTTAAAAGACACAGAAAACTCTGGTACTCATATATAGCCTGTAATATCCCTTGAGAACACTCTGCCTGATAAGGAGTGTAGGCGGTAAGAAATTGGGAACGGGAAAGGATAAATGGCAAAGCCGCAGGAATATAATGATCATAGCATCCGGCTCCCAAAAATGAATTATATTTCTCTATTGGGTTATTCTTCTCAGAAAGCTCTTTTACTATTCTCTTCACCTCTTGTTCACTCTTAGAGGTAGGTAGATTAAGAGGAACATCTAGCTTTACCTTAGACGGTAATAAAGAATAAAGTTCCTCTAGGGAGCTAGCTCCAATAGCTCTTAGCATTTCCTTGACATCTTCTTTTGTGTTAAGAATATAAGGCATAATTATAATTGTAAATTATAAATTTTATCGCATCAGTAAGTTTCTTTACTAACGAACTCTCTGTAAGCGCCCTCATCTAGAAGACTGTCGAGCTCACCAAGATCTTCCAGC
>CAZWIR010000102.1:0-3748 GCA_964634315.1 uncultured Planctomycetia bacterium
TGGATACGCAGGCTTCAGGAGAGAAAGAGTGAGCTATCTAGTGATTCACGTTTTTACCTTGCTGCCAGCTTAGCTGCCTTAGGCGATAAGGATGCGGTTTTAGAGATCTTGGGACAGGGTTTTCCTGACAAAGCAATTGAACGCGAGACCGGAGATGGCCTTGACTCTTATGTCAAGCAAAATGCAATCGCGCTTTCAATCTGCATGGATTTAGATCCTGATAATACCATGGTTCCGGTTCTGGTTAAACGCCTTGCCAACTCGATGAAGAAGGGAAATTGGGGTACAACCCAGGATAATGCGGCTGCACTCTGTGCTTTAGGCAAATATACCCGGTTTATTGCCAAGCAGGAGGCAAGTTATTCCGGAAGCATATCTGTAGGTAGTGCTTTAATTGCCGAATTTGATAATGCAAGCGGAGCAAGAATAAAAAATATTGATTTAGGAGATAAGCCGACTAAGGTTTCCCTTAAAGGAAAAGGAACTGCTTACTACTACTGGAGCTCCGAAGGAGTCCCTGAGAAAGGAGAAGTAGAGGAGAAGGACAAGGGAATAAAGGTAAGACGAGAGTTCTTTACCCGTGAGGGAAAACCACTTAAGCTTAAAAAGATAAAGCAGGGGCAGGTTGTAGTTGTTGATATTTCTATTGATGCTGACGTAATATATAAAAATATCATAGTTGAGGATTTACTGCCTGCCGGTTTTGAAATAGAAAATGCCCGTATTGCCACCAGAGAAAATGCACCTTCAGCAATAAACGGTTTTTTTGAACCTGATCATATTGATATAAGAGATGACCGCTTACTTTTATTTACTGATCTACCAAGAACTAAAAATCTTCACTACCGTTATATTGTCAGAGCAGTTACTAAGGGTAAGTTTAAGTTGCCGCCAATCAGCGCATCCTGCATGTATGATCCCAGCATTGTAAGTGTTAATGGAGCCGGTGAAATTATAGTAGGAGAATAGAAGAGTGGCTAAAGGAAAATTAAAGAGTTGGCTTAAGCGCTTAGGCATAGGTGCCGGTATAGGCATTGTTATTTCTATTGCCTTTTACCTGGCAATGCTTAAAGCTTATCCTTTTCCTTATCAGGAAATAAGCGCAATTAAGTATTCAAAGACTGTTTTTGATAAGGACGGTAATCTTCTGCGGGCTTTTTTAGGGAAAGAAGACTCCTGGCTGCTTGAAGCTGGCCTAGATGAAATTAACCCTAATTTTATCAAAGCAACCCTGGCAATAGAGGATAAACGCTTCATGGAACATCCCGGCATTGATGTGATGGCAGTTTTTCGGGCTGCCAAACAGAACTTAACAAGTAAAAGGGTTATTTCCGGGGCATCAACCATAAGCATGCAGGTTATGCGGCTGCTCTTACCAAAGAAACGCACCCTATGGAATAAAATTGTTGAAGTTGTCCATACAATCCGACTTGAGGCACTTTACTCAAAACAAGATATCTTAAAACTTTATTTTGAGTTAGCCCCATACGGAGGAAACATTCTCGGTGTAAAAGCTGCATCTTTGCGCTACTTTAAAAAATACCCCGAGGATTTAAACTTATCAGAGTGTGCTCTCTTAGCCGGCCTGCCCCAGGCGCCTTCACGGCTGCGGCCTGACCGTTATCCAAAGAGAGCAAAAATAAGAAGAGATCAGGTGCTTTCAAGTATGTTTAACAACGGATATATTAATCAAGCTCAATTTAAAAGGGCAAAGAATGAACCGGTTGTTGCCGGAACCTTTACCTTTCCCTTTAAAACACCGCATTTTGCCCGCCAGATTAAGAATAAATACCCTCAAAAGCATAGTATAATTACCACCCTTGATTCAAATATCCAGCACCTTGCTGAAACTACCCTAAACGATACTATCAGAAATCTGCGTTCTCAAGGCATAACCAATGGAGCAATAGTTGTTATTGAAAATGAATCCGGAAAGGTCCGGGCTTTAGTCGGCTCAAATGATTTCTTCTCATTTAAAGATTCCGGGCAGATTAACGGTGCAACAAGCCTGCGTTGCCCTGGTTCAGCTTTAAAGCCGTTTACTTATGCCTTAGGTATTGATAAAGGCTTATATACCCCAAGAATGATTTTTGCTGATGTGCCGGTTCAATACTCAGGCTATACACCCCGCGATTATGATAAGAAATACCGCGGCCCGGTTATACTAAGAGAGGCTTTGGTTGACTCATTGAATATTCCGGCAGTAGAAGCTTTGGCTAAGGTCGGCTACAGAAGTCTTTACTTCTTTTTAAAAGACATCGGGATATCTACCATAAATAAGCTTCCTGAAAATTATGGTCTTTCATTGACACTGGGTTCAGGTGAGGTAAACCTTCTTGAACTAACCAATGCTTATGCAACTTTAGCAAGAGGAGGAGTGTATGAACCTTATCAATTAATTGAGGAGGATAAGTCCAATAAAACATCTAAGCGTGTTATTTCAGAAGGTGCCGCATATATAATTTCTGATATTTTAGCTGACTCAACCCGTCTTGAGTCTATAGGTATTTACAGGGATGATAAAATTCACCCGAAAATAGCTTTTAAAACCGGAACTTCATTCGGGCACAGGGATGCTTGGACAATATCCTATAATCCTGAATATACGGTAGGAGTTTGGCTGGGAAATTTTTCAGCTAAGCCTTCAAAAGCTTTGGTAGGAATAGAGGCAGCAACGCCAATAGCTGTACATATATTTGATCGGCTATACTCTAAGAAATTTTCACCTTGGTATGCAAAGCCTGATCAGGTCGGAGAAAGGCAGGTTTGCTCTTTAAGTGGTGAGCCGGTTGATGAGTTCTGTGATCATAGCGTAAAAGATTTATTCCTAAAGAATAAAAGTATTGCTAAAAAATGCACCTTTCATAAGAAGATTGCTATAGACATAAAGACCGAGTTATCCCTTGATGATTACGCCAAGCAGGGTAGAGATTATATCGAAGAGGTATTTGTAATCTGGCCCGATAAGCTGCAATCCTGGATAAGGCAGCATAACCCTGAATATCTGGAGCCTCCTGAATATATGGTTGCGCCTAAAAGAATAGTTAACCTTGATAAAAACCGTCCTAAAATTGTATCGCCCCTGCATAAATGCGAATATTTTATCTCCGGGCCGGATAATTTTGAGCAAAAACTTACCTTGGTAGCAAACGGCTCATTCGATGCTGATAAGCTTTATTGGTTCATAAATGATAACTTCTTCAGAGCCAGCGACATAGGCGAAAAACTCTTCTGGACAATGGAGAAAGGAAAGTATAAAATTACCTGTGTTGATAAGCAGGGGCGGAGTTCGTTTATAAGAATTAGCATAAGATGAAGGATCTCCCGGCAAACCGCCTTATTTTTATTGTCAAAAATGATTAAAAAGGGTATTATATAGATTCTGATGCATGCGTATCAGTTAGTTACGTACTACAAAGGAGTAGTGGGTGGGTGTAAAAATAGGGATAAATTTATAGGGCAACTTTTTATGATAGGAGTTGCTTTTTTGGTTTAAAAAGGGTACTAGCAAAAAAAATAATGTGTACCTAAATAGGACGTCTGCTAATTACCCCTTTTCAAAGAAAATAGGTGTCTGTCCCTAATTATCTCTAATTATCCCGGAAGCGACGATTTTCGCAACTTTTTGGATGAGTTTAGGAATTGGTGTTTGAGTGAAGAATCATCCCAGTTACATCAAAAACTATAGCGTGTAAACTTCTGGTTGGTGAGCACCAGGGCTCATATATTCTATGAGACTGGGGGTAAT
>CAZWIR010000103.1:0-2262 GCA_964634315.1 uncultured Planctomycetia bacterium
ATCACCCTAAGAGCATTACGTATCTTGGGAGAAGTCGAATTTATTTTAGCTGAAGATACCAGAAAGACAGGGTTATTATTAAAACGCCTAAACATAAAAAAAGATTTAATTAGTTTCTACGAGCATAATGAAATAAAAAAAATACCTCTGGTTGTTGAGGAGCTGAAAAAAGGAAAAGATGTTGCTCTTGTTTCAAGCGCCGGAACACCAACTATATCAGATCCGGGGTATAGATTAATAAAGGCTTGTCGAGAAGAAGGAGTGGCGGTTACTTCTTTGCCCGGCCCAAATAGCATTATTAATTGTTTGGCTTTATCCTCAATACCTCATGATAAGTTTGCTTTTTTAGGGTATATGCCGAGGAAAGCAAGTGCTCAGAAGAAATTACTAGAAAGAACAAGAGAATGGGGGGTTACTCTGGTATTCTTTGAATCTCCTTATCGGGTTTTGAAGTCGCTAAGATTAATAAAACAAGTTTCAGGAAGTGCGCGAGTATTTATTGCTCGTGAGATGACCAAGAAATTTGAGGAAGTCCTTGAGGCTGAGATAGATAGGGCAGTAGATCATTTTAGCGCAAAAGATCCTAAGGGCGAATTTGTTATAGCTGTAGATTTTTCTTGACAAAATATCTCAAATAGGGTATATATTATGTAGCCTTTAAGGGCGGTCCGGTGAGGCCGACAAGGACATATTATGAGAAACCGTAAAGAATCTCAAAAAGTGGGCCGTTGTAGCAAAAAGCTGGAACGGTTTTTTTATTTTAGAGGTAGTCATTATGAGTAACCCTAAGGGAAAAAAGAAAATACTTTCCCAAGAGGACATTAAGAAGACACTCTACCGTCTTACCCACCAAATTTTAGAGAAGATCTCTTCTTCCGAAGGACTAGCTCTTGTTGGCATTCAGACTCGAGGAGTGCATTTAGCTAGAAGAATCCAAGCAATAATAAAAGAAATAGAAGGTAGAGACATCCCCCTAGGGGTTTTAGACATCACTCTTTATCGAGATGACTTAACTGCTATTGGTCCTACACCGACAGTAAGAGAAACCAGCCTCGCTTTTGACTTAAGTGATAAAGTGGTAATTCTTATTGATGATGTTCTTTACACCGGCAGAACTGTCCGGGCAGCTTTAAATGAGATAATGGATTTTGGAAGGCCGAAACGAGTAGAGTTCTTAGTTTTGGTAGACAGAGGATTTAGGGAGTTGCCAATAAGAGCCGATTATGTAGGCAAGAATATTCCTACCTCTCGTCAGGAAGTTGTCGAAGTGAAGTTAAAGGAAAGTGACAGTATTGACGAGGTAACAGTAATAAGGGGCAGCGACTAATATGGAAGAATGGCAAAAAAAGCACATTCTAGGTATTAAGAATTTTAGCCGTTTAGAGCTTGAAACCATACTTTCTTTAGCCGATTCTTTTAAAGAGATATCTAAAAGAGAGGTTAAAAAAGTTCCGGCTTTACGAGGGAAAACAATTGTTAATATTTTCTTTGAGGACTCCACTCGGACCAGGACTTCTTTTGAGTTAGCTGCTAAGCGCCTAAGCGCTGACGTAGTAAACCTTTCATCTTCTACAAGCAGCTTAACTAAGGGTGAGACCATAGTTGACACTATAAAAAATTTAGAATCTTATCATCCTGATATTATGATAATGAGAATAGGTGTGGGGGTATGCCTGGAGTCTTTTACAAAGTATACTCAAGCCTCGATTATAAACGCTGGTGATGGTTGCAATGAACACCCTACTCAAGCCCTCTTAGATATGTTTACCGTAAAAGAGAGGAAAGGAACTTTAGAGAATTTAAATGTTTTAGTAGTTGGTGATATAGCTCATTCTCGAGTAGCGCGTTCGAATATCTTTGGTTTTCAAAAATTCTCTTCCAAGGTAACTGTTTGTGGGCCGACGACGCTTATCCCTTATGAGTTTGAAAAATTAGGGGTTAAGGTGTCTAATGATTTGGATAAAGAAATACCTTCAGCTGACGTTATTATGATGCTTCGAATTCAAAAGGAGAGGCAAGGTATAACTTTCTTTTCTACCATGCGAGAGTATGTCAAAAGGTTTGGTTTAACACCTGCGAGGTTAAAAAAAGCAAAAAAGGACTGTTTAGTTATGCATCCTGGGCCAGTAAACTGGGATATTGAAATAAGTTCTTCCTTAAAGGAAAGGGTGCACCCTTTAATTTTAAAGCAGGCCGAAAACGGCTTGGCTATAAGGATGGCAGTATTATATTTAGTAGGAACAAAAAAGAGAAAAATATGAA
>CAZWIR010000103.1:2362-3700 GCA_964634315.1 uncultured Planctomycetia bacterium
ATGAAACTTATAATAAAAAATGCTTCCCTGGTAAATGCTGATGAAATTATTCAGGCTAATTTACTTATTGAGAATGGGAAGATCACTGGTATTGGCAAAGACATTAAAGAAGCTGATAAAGAAATAGACGCTAAAGGTAAATACGTTTTTCCTGGATTCATCGACTTACACACTCATCTGCGCACTCCCGGCAGAGAAGATGAAGAAGATCTTTTAAGTGGGGCTACTGCTGCCGCTAAAGGAGGCTTTACTACAATTTTTTGCATGCCTAATACTGATCCGGCAATAGACAATGAAGGTTTAGCTAAGTGGATATGTGAAAAAAGCCAAAGCATTGGTCTTGTAGATATCTATCCGATAGGAGCGATAACCAGAAATAGAGAGGGTAAAGAATTAACTGAATTTGGGGCTTTAAAAAGAGCCGGCTGCATTGCTTTAAGTGACGATGGTTTTTCGGTAGATGATACTCTAATTTTGCGGCGAGCCTATGAATACGCCAAAATGTTTGACCTTTTGGTTATCTCTCATTGCGAGGATAGTCAGCTATCTTATGGGGGCAATATGCGCGAAAGTTTCATTTCTTCTAAATACGGAATTTCAGGTATTCCCGATATTGCTGAGAGTTTAATTGTTGCTCGCGACATTGAACTAGCTAAATATTTAGATGTTAGAATCCATCTGGCCCATATAAGTTGCTCAAAAAGTTTAGAGGTAATAAGAAGAGCTAAGAAGGAAGGGGTTAAGGTTACTGCTGAAACCTGTCCTCACTACTTTACTTTAACCGTTGATGACGTAGAGAGAGAAGGTTTCCCGGGAAACTTAAAAGTTAATCCTCCCCTAGGAGATAAAAAAGATCTTGCAGCTATAAAGAAGGCCTTGAGAGAGGGGACTATTGACTGTATTGCTACTGACCACGCTCCCCATTCCCTAGCTGAGAAGGAACTACCCTTTGAGCTTGCGCCTTTTGGTTTTATTGGGTTAGAGTTGGCCTTTTCTCTAACCTATCTCTTGGTTAAGGAGAAGGTTCTTGATTTAAAAGACTTAGCCAATAAACTTTCAACTCAGCCAGCAGCTATCTCTAGGTTAGATAAGTGTGGCAAGATTGCAAAAGACTACGTAGCTGATTTAGTTATTGTTGATCTAGAAGGTAAGTGGAAAGTGGAAGAAGAAAACTTGGCTTCTAAATCTAAGAATACCCCATTTTTAGGCCAAGAACTAGAAGGAACAATCGAGCATACGATTAAAAAAGGTAAAGTTATCTACTCTCGCCACAAAGACTAATTCTAATATTATCTTTTGACACTTTTAGCTATCCGAGCGATAATTTAGAAACGCTAA
>CAZWIR010000104.1:0-3682 GCA_964634315.1 uncultured Planctomycetia bacterium
AAAGTATTACGGGTAAACTCTTCGAAAGTCCTTATTCCCCGTTCACATAAAATCACATTGAAATTACCTTCAGATAAGATATACTCTGCACTCATTAACAATTCTTTTATAGTAGCGCTTAAGCCTCTTTTTAAAATAATTGGTTTTTTAGTCTGGCCGACTTCTTTGAGAAGATTAAAATTCTGCATATTGCGAGCACCGATCTGCAAGATATCAGTATACCGCGCCACTAAAGCCACATCTCTAGTATCCATAACTTCGGTAGCCGTAGGTATATCAAATTTCTCGGATACATTTTTGAGCATTTTTAAACCTTTTTCACCTAAGCCTTGAAAAGTATAAGGAGAACTACGCGGTTTAAAAGCACCTCCTCTTAGAATACTTGCTCCGGCTTCTTTTACCTTTTTAGCTGTCTCATTTATCTGTTTTTCACTTTCAATAGAACAAGGGCCAGCAATAATTGCTATTTTCCCGGAACCAACCTCTACCCCTTCTTTTATCTTTATAACGCTGTTTCCTGCTTTAAATTCTCGGGATACTAATTTATAAGGCGCCAATACAGGTATTACCTTATCTACTCCGGGAAAAACATCTAAGGGGTGTAATCTCACAACATCTTCGGGCCCGATAACGCCTATAATAGTACGCTCTTTACCCCGAGAAACCATTGCTTTTAAACCCAATTTCTCAACTCTTTTAATAAGATTATCTATCTGATTCTTCGTTGCACCCTTCTTAAAAACAATAATCATTTTTTATCTCCCTAATTACTCTTTAAATAACTCTGCAAACACTTTATAAACTTTTTATTTTCGCAAGATAAACCTACAGTTACCCGAAAGAAATTCTTCAATCCCCAGCCTTTTAATCCTCTTATAATAACCCCTCGCTTTAAAAGATAATCACAGAGTTTTGAGCTGTCCCTCTTGAAATCAACAAGAACAAAGTTAGTTGCACTTTCAGTAAATGATAACTTACACCTTTTTAATTCTTGATAAAAATACTTCTTCTCATTTCTGATGTGAGCAGTTACTTTTTTTAAAAATTCCTTATTTTTTAAAGCTGCTAAGGCTGCTACTTGAGCAAATCTATTTATATTAAAAGGTTCGCGAATCTTATTCAAAATTCCAGCTAATTCTTTAGTCGTAACACCATAGCCAATACGTAATCCAGCTAAGCCATAGGCTTTAGAAAAAGTACGAGTCACTATAATATTGCCGCGTTTTTTAAGAAGTTTTAGTGTCTGGGGGAAATCACCTGGTGCAAATTCAAAATAAGCCTCATCAAAAAAAACCAATACCCGCTTAGGAATCTTAGCTAAAAAATCCTTAACTTCCTTTTCGCTTAAGTATGTCCCAGTAGGGTTATCAGGATTAGCAATAAAAATAATCTTGGTTTTTTTACTAACTCCCTTAGCTATTTCACTAAGAGAATAACGCAAGTTTTTCAAAGGAACTTTTATCACTTTAGCTCCAGCAATTTTAGCTTGAATCTCATAAATTAAAAAGGTAGGATAAGCAACTACAACTTCATCGCCCTTAGAAATTAACGCCTTCAAGGCTAAAGTTATTAGCTCATCTGAACCATTTCCAAAAACAATTTGGTCCCCTTTAACCTTTAGTTTCTTAGCTAGAGCTTTCCTTAGATAAAAGCTGCTACTTTCTGGATACCGGCTGATGTTTTTAACTTCCTCTGCGATTGCTTTGCGGATATAGGAAGGAGGGAATGGAATCTCATTAGAGGCGAGTTTATAGACCTCATCTAGTTTTAAGCTTCGCTTCACCTCTTCAATCGGTTTGCCCGGCTTATAAGCATTTATTTTCTTTAGTTCTTTTCTAAACATTGCTTCTTCCTTCATTCTTTTATTTATAATTAGCTCTCTTTGGGATAAGCACCAAGAACTTTCACAAAAAGGCACTCTTTTCCTAGCGCCTCTAAGACCTTCTTAACTGAAGGAGAATTCTTATGCCCCTCCATATCTACGAAAAAGTAGTACTTCCATGCTTTCTTCTTAGAAGGTCTGGACTCTATCTTAGTAAGATTTATATTGCTCTTCTTAAAAGGCACAAGAACATTATGCAAAGCACCAGCCCTATCTTTCATCGAGAATACTATAGATGTCTTATCGTGTTTGGTCGGCTTAATCTCCTTGGTCCCGATTATCAAGAAACGGGTAATATTATGCGCTGAGTCCTCAATTGAACTAGCCAATAGGTTTAGTTTATACTCTTCTGCTGCTACTTTACTGGCTATAGCGGCTCTGTTCTTTCCTGAAGCAGCAAACATTGCTGCCTGAGTTGTGCTCGCACAAGGAGTCAATTTAGCATTAGGGAGATTCTTCTCAAGCCATTTGCGACACTGAGCAAACACTTGTTCATGAGAGTAGATTCTCTTTATGACAGAAATCTTAGTGTGTTTACTCAAAAGATTGTGCCTTACAGGCAAATACATCTCTGAACATATCTTAAGATCAGAATCTACAAACATGTCCAAAGTATGGTTCACAGCACCTTCAGTAGAGTTTTCAATAGGAACTACACCATAGTCTGCTCTACCTCGCTCAACTTCGGTAAAAACGTCAGCTATACTGCTACATTCAATATAGTCTAATGACTTACCGAACTTTTTTATTGCTGCTATCTGCGTGAATGTAGCCTCCGGTCCTAAGTAAGCTATCTTCATAGTTGCCCTCTTAGCCCTGCATATAGAAAGTATCTCACGAAAAACATCTTTCACATCTTGAGCTGAGAAGGGTCCTTTGTTGACTTTCTTCAACCGAGCTATCATGCTTTCCTCCCTGTCGGGAGCATAAGTACTTAATCTTTTCTTTTTCTTTACCTTGCTAATCGTGATAGCTTTCAAAGCTCTCTGATTAAGAAGGCTAAGTATTCCTTCGTCTATATGGTCAATCTTCTTTCTTAATTGCTTTAATGACATGCTCCTCCTTTATTTGAACTCTCGCTCAGCCTGCTTCAAAGAATCAAAATGCCCAATATCAATCCATTTCCCACCTAAAGTGTATCCAAAAACCTTTGACTCCTTAGATAACCAGGCTATATATTTTCCCGAAGCATCAACGCTTCCGTTATGGCTAATGAATGAGTCAAATAGATGTAAAGATTGTTTAGGAAAAAAATAAACACACGATGCTGCTAAGGTAGAGAGCGGTTTTTTGGGTTTTTCTTGAAATTTAGATATCTCCTTTTCTTTATTAAGTTTTACTACACCAAAACGTGTAGCCATTTTTTTGTATTCAACGTCATAAAGGCCTATGGAAGGGTAAGGTTTCTTTTTTTTTGCAAATTTAATAAATCCTAACAGATCGTCCTGAAATAAATTATCGCCTCCTAAGACTAACCAATCTGCTTTTGTCTTACCGATAGCAAATTTCATATCCTTTATCGCTCCCAATCTATCGTCGGGACTGTTTGAGCCATCGTTAAGAATTTTTACCCTTACTTTATACTTGTTTTTCCAAGCTAAGAAACTCTTATAAAACTTATTGTTAACAACAACCCTTACCTCATCCACAGAAAAACTATCGGCCAGATTTTTTATCTTGTCGACCAAATAATTAATCATTGGTTTGTTATTTACCGTAACCAGAGGTTTAGCTATTCTTTTGGTCAAAGGATAGAGTCTTGTTCCGTAACCAGCGGCAAGGATTACAATATGCATATCT
>CAZWIR010000105.1:0-3675 GCA_964634315.1 uncultured Planctomycetia bacterium
AATTAACTAAAGCAATATCCGAGGCGGTAAAAATACCGGTGATTGCCTCTGGAGGAGCAGGCAAACTCAAAGATTTTCTTGATGTTTTCAAAAAGACTAAGGCTACTGCTGGCTTAGCAGCTTCAATATTTCACTATCGAGAGATTAGGATTAAAAGAATAAAAGACTATCTTAGTAAAAAAGGAGTTAAGGTGCGAAGATGAAGGATAAAAAAACTAAAAAGGTTGTGAAGTTTCCTAAGCTAAAGTTTGACCAAAAAGGGCTTATTCCGGCAATTGTTCAGGATGATAAGAGTGGAGATGTCCTAATGGTCGCCTATATGAATAAAGAATCTCTAAAAATCACCCTAAAAGAGGGAAGAACTTGCTTTTATTCGCGTTCCCGAAAGACTCTTTGGCGTAAGGGTGAAACTAGCGGACATATTCAGAAGGTAAAAAAAGTGTATTATGATTGTGACAAAGACACTTTACTAATACGGGTAAATCAGAAGGGTGTTGCTTGTCATACTGGCGAGTGGAGTTGTTTTTTTCGAAGGCTAGTTTAGAAATATATGATAAAAAAAGAAGCCGCGTTTAACAGGATAAGTCCAACCTTAGGGCAATTTCAAAAATTGTCAAAGAAGAATAACTTAATTGTTTTTTCCTGTAAATTTTCTTTAGATTGCCTTACCCCTCTTTCTGTCTATCGTAGCCTTGAGCGGGCGATAGAGGGGGAGAGTTTTCTTCTAGAGTCTGTAGAGGGTCAAGAGAAGATTTGTCGTTTCTCATTCTTAGGCTTTAAACCAATAGTCACATTCAAAAGCAAAGGTAAACGAATTTATGTCAAAGATAAACGATCAAGATCTTTTTTAACAAAAAAAGATCCATGTCTAGAGCTAAAAAGTATAATCAGCTGTTATAAGGTAGCTCCTAAGGAGAATTTACGTTTTTTTGGAGGCTTTGTTGGTTATCTTGGTTATGATGCTGTAAGATTCTATGAACCGATAGGTAAGAATTTACCAGATTCCTTAGGTAGCTATGATTCTTACTTTGTCCTTCCTAAGTTTCTGGTAATTTTTGACCATTCAATGAAACAGGTCGAAGTTCTTTCTTTTGTTGCTATTGAGGGTAAAGTCGGGGGAGATAAGCTTTACCTTAAAGAGCGAAAAACCTTAATAAAAATTTGTAAGGAGATTATTTCTACGCGTCAATTGCCGGATTTAATGTTTTTATCATCTAAACTTAAGATGGAATCTAATTTTAAGAAAAAGGATTTTCTTACAGCTGTTAAAAAAGCTAAAAAATATATAAAAGAGGGAGAAGTAATTCAAACGGTTATTTCGCAGAGATTTTTTACTAAGTTTAAAGATGACCCTTTTATGGTTTATAGGTATTTACGGATACTCAACCCTTCTCCTTATATGTTTTATCTAAATTTTGGGAAGACGAAAATTGCTGGCTCTTCCCCGGAAATGCTCTTAAGATGTGAGCATAATGAATTAATTACTCGGCCGATTGCTGGTACAAGGAAAAGAGGCAAGAGTAAGATTGAAGACAAGAAATTGAAGAAATCCTTGCTGTCTGATCCCAAGGAAAAGGCTGAGCATCTCATGCTAGTTGATTTAGCTCGAAATGATTTAGGGAGGATTGCCGAGAAAGCAACGGTTAATGTTTCTACTTTTATGGATGTCGAGATGTTTTCTCATGTGATGCATATTGTCAGTGAGGTAAGAGCAAAATTAAACTCTAGAGAGAATATTTTTTCTTCTTTGATCAGCTGTTTCCCGGCTGGAACAGTCAGTGGTGCACCTAAAGTGCGGGCAATGCAGATAATTAATGAGTTAGAGCCGGAAAAGAGAGGTATCTATGCTGGGTCCGTAGGATATTTTTCCTTCACAAAGAGCCTAGATACGTGTATAATAATTAGAACGATAGTATTTAAGGGTGATCAGGCCTATATTCAGGCTGGAGCAGGTATAGTTGCCGATTCTGTTCCTTTGAGTGAGTATAAGGAAACCGTTAATAAAGCTAAGGCCCAAATGTTAGCCCTTGAATTTGCAGTTGGGTCTTCCAGAAGAAAATAGCTAATTCTAAAAGGAGGTAGAAAATGTATAAGAAAATATGTCTTTTACTAATTATTTTTCAACTATGTCTTCTCCCGGTATATGCTCGGGACTATAATCCTTTGAGTAAACTTGCCCGGGGTTTAGCTAATGTTTCCTTGGGGTGGCTAGAAATACCTAGGCAAATGATGAAAGTAAAAGCAGCAGAGGGCAATGAACTAAGCGGCGAGATTGCCGGAATATTTTGGGGTCCTCTTAAAGGGTTTACTTATTTTATGGGAAGAATGTTTGTTGGGACGTATGAAGTAGGAACCTGTATTATCCCGTCCTATAAACCTTTATTAAGACCGGAATATATTTTTGCTGACGATTATGACGAATAGGAGGAAAGAGAATGCTGAAAATTAGACTACGTAGGCCAGGAAAATCTGTTAAAGGAAGATATCACTACAAAATTGTGGTGACTGAAGCAAAGAGCGCACGGGAATCTAAGTTTGTTGTTCAACTGGGATATTATGATCCTTCGCACAAACTTCTGAAGTTTGAAATTTCAAAATATGAAGCTTGGATAAAAAAAGGTGCGCAACCAACTGAGACGGTGGCTACTTTGTTTAAGCGCTATAAAAAGAAAAGTTTAGCTACACAGTCCAAGTCCTAATCAGAAATTAAACAAATCCCAAAAATAGGAGGCTAAAATGCAAGCAACACCTAACGCAGGAATTTTAAATTTTATACCTTTAATTTTTATTTTTATTGTTTTCTACTTTTTAATTATAAGGCCTCAACAGAAGAAGCAAAAAGAACATCAAGCGATGGTTGCAGGTTTAAAGAAGAATGATGAGATCGTTACTACCGGTGGCCTTTTCGGGACGATTGTTAGCATAAAGGATAAGACCTTCGTTATAAGGATTGATGAGAACACAAAGGTAGAAGCTGAGAAGAATTCTATTGCTCATGTTCGAAAGGCTCGATAATGATTAAACGCGCAGATCTAAAGTTAAGACTTGTTGTTATTCTAGGGTTGGTGGCTTTGAGTATTCTTTACGTCTTTCCGTTAGAGAAGAATATAAATTTAGGCCTCGACTTAAAGGGCGGAATGTATGTTCTCTTACGAGCTGATACCTCATCTATTTCTGCTGAAAAAATTCCTGATGCAATTGGAGCAGCGGTAGAGAAAATTCGTACTCGAATTGATGCTTACGGGGTTAAGGAAACCTCTATCCAAGTGCAGGGTAATAATTCTATTCTAGTCCAAGTTCCCGGTGTTATCGATCGAGGAATAATTGATCGGTTAAAAGAGGTCGGGAAGTTAGAATTTAAATTAGTCGAGACGGATGCTGAAAAGATATCTCAGGCTAAGGCCGGCCAGATTCCCGAAGGCTATGAGTTTAAGGACTATGAGGACGCTCAGCTTTTGCTTCATAAAGATCCGGTTATTGTGGGTTCTGACCTTTCTGAAAGTTACTTAGGGTTCAATTCCTATGGCGGTTCTGAACCAATCTTGAAATTTACCCCTGAAGGCTCGAAGAAGTTTGGTAAGGTTACAGGAGATAATGTTGGAGAGATCTTGGCAATTGTTCTTGATCAAACAATTAAGAGTGCTCCTAGGATCGATGAGCCGATACTAAATGGTG
>CAZWIR010000106.1:0-3667 GCA_964634315.1 uncultured Planctomycetia bacterium
TTTCTCCTCGGGGTACGGTTTCCATGGGAATGGAATCTTCGTCTGTACTAATTACGTTTGTTTTATTAAATTCATAATCGTTTTGATCTATAGAAGTAAATTCCTGACGCATAAGATTAACACCAAGCCGTAACGCTGCCATGGGACTCATTTTTTCAATAGGAAAATTTAATAACAAACGTAGGGTTTCAGGTACCTTGCGGCACACTCTGAGCTCTTTATTAAATGCTTTTAGTTGTGATGATGTTGGAAGGTTGCCATGTAAAAGTAAATAGCTGACCTCTTCATACGTAGAATGTGCACATAGATCAAATATGTCGTACCCATAATAAATAAGCCATCCTTTTGTCCCATTTACGTAGCCGATTTTACTCTCGCAAGCAATTGCACCTTCAAGCCCCGGACCTACAATACATTGGGTAGGCCAGTCAATGGATTTAGTAAGAGCTGGTTCAGGTGCGGCATTAGTTTCTGCCCGAGCTTTTTGCGCGGCTTTTAGTACTAATTTCGTAATTTCTTGTGTTTTTTTATGCATATACTTTTTTTGTCCTCTTTTTTTATAGTTCTTCTTTACTTATCTCATCAGATAGTTCGTTTACGTCGTCGGTTGCGTAAGGAAAGTATTGTTTTAATTTTTCCCCTATCATCAGAATTCCTTTCTCTAATCCTTCTACATAGCGGTCATTTTTAAAACCTTCTACCATCACTTCTATTATATCATTCCAGAAGTTGTTGCGCACTATGTCATTAATTCCTTTATCGCCGATAACTACAACTTTTTTGTTTTTTAAGCCAATGAGAATGAGGCATCCATTGCGTTGCTTTGTTTTGTGCATTCTCAAAAGTTTAAATATTCTTATTGCTTCCCGCATCGGGTCTTTCTTTATTTGTTTGGTGAGGTGAATTCTCAATTCTCCGGAAGTAGCTTTCTCGGCTTTTTGAATAGCCCGGATAATTTGGGAATCTTCCTCTTTAGTAAAAAATCTTTTAGGATGTAATTTTCTCTCCATACTCACCTCTTTGGTATTATTAGTAAACTCTTACCAGCCACCTGATGCTCCGCCTCCGCCAAAAGAACCGCCGCCTCCACCAAAAAATCCACCACCGCCGCTGCTTCGCCCACCGGAAGAAAATCCTCCGGAAAATAAAAGCAGTGCAAGAAAGGGATGACGTATTGCAAGAACAATAAAGGCGATTAACATTATTAAAGAGACTATTGGGTTGCGTTTTTGCCTCTGTGTCCGATAAGTATACTGCTGTAATTCTTCCGGTGAAAAGCCCTCGGATAAGATCTTTGTTATTTTTAATACAGCACCGGATATACCACCATAATAATCGCCTTTTCGAAAAAATGGCGATATCTCATTGATAATAACCGCGTTTGCCAAAGCATCAGTCAGCAAAGGTTCGAGCCCGTAGCCGACCTCAATTCTTGTTTTTCGATCTTTTAGAAACATTAGTAGCAGGATGCCGTTGTCTTTGCTTTTTACTCCCGGTTTCCATTTCTCAGCTATGCTAATAGATATATCTTCAAGGCTCCCTCCTCCAAGAGAATCGAAAATACCGATAAAAATCTGGTTGGTGGTTTGGGTATCGTAACCTTTCAAAAAACTATTTAAGGCTCCTTTTTGAGAAGGACTTAGAATTCCGGCGTAGTCATTTACATAGTTTTGTGGACGGTTAGGTGTCTTAAATGCAGCGTAGCTGGAAACAGCAAATAATATAAAAAATCCGAGAACAGTAATTTTTGTTATATTTTTCATGATATTTGGCTAAGACTGTTTAAAATTCTACTTTAGGAACTGTCGCAGCTTCTGGAGCCGACTTGAAATAGGTAACCTTATTAAAACCAAAGGCTGAAGCTATCATGTTTGTGGGAAACCTTCTGATTGTAGTGTTGTAGCTTCTTACTGCTTCATTGTATCGTTTGCGTTCTACAGCAATTCTGTTTTCTGTACCTTCAAGCTGGCTTTGCAAAGCCAGAAAATTCTGGCTAGCTTTTAAGTCAGGGTATCTTTCTACTACTACCATTAGACGAGACAATACCGAAGAAAGTTTATCCTGGGCTTTGGAGAATGCTTCAAACTTTGCTTCGTTGTTCAAAGAGCCAACATCTATCTTTGTCTGTAAAGCTTTGTTTCGGGCTTCAATAACGTCTGTCAACGTTTGTTTTTCATGGGCGGCATATCCCTTAACCGTTGCAATCAAGTTGGGAATTAAATCAAGCCTGCGTTGATAAACATTTTCTACCTGGGCCCACTTCTCATCCACTGCTTCTCGTGAGGTTACCAAGCCGTTATAGCGTCCCGAAAGCATGAATCCCAGTAACAAAATAATACCTAAAGCAATTAATAGACCTTTTTTCATCGTACTGACCTCCTTATTACACCTACGAGGTGTGATTACATTGTCATACCTATGTATTTACGATTAATAGTAGGAGTATACTGCAATATATAGATTTTTCAACAAAAAAATACAAGTTTCAATGATGGGCGGTTGAGACTTAGCCTCAACCAGGAATGTTTAGACTCGGCCCTACCTATGCTAAAGCTTCGGCAGTAAGGCAAAACACCCGACATAAACACCTTACCCCCACACCCGGTGTGGAGGTGGCTAACTTACTTTGAAAATTTATTATAGATCCAAGCAATTAGAACTCCCCAGATACCGGCATCTACAAAGCCCCAGGCAGCGCCGATTAAGCTTCCTTTAATTGTCGAATCATAGCCAATATACATTGCTGATAATAACTCTACGCAGGGTGTGCCCCAGTTAAAATACATAGATAATATACCCAGAAGAAACGCACCTACACCCCAGGTTATACCCAGTGATAAGCCTAGTGCTTTTACATTGATTTTTCCCACGTAAACCTCCTTTTTTATGTCTAGGCCCGGCCTAAACAGTTTTGGCTGTTTTTACTGATCAGAGAATTTGTAAACATTTTCATCGATGATAATATCATCTAAACTAAGCGGTTTATCTAAAGTTATCCCCTCTAAGCTTCGGCAACGGCTTAAGGCAACATAGAGTTGTCCGGGACTAAATGCGCCATGGCCGATATCGATAATTATCTTTTCAAAGGTTTGCCCCTGGCTTTTGTGAATTGTGATTGCCCAGGCTAACTTTAAAGGGTATTGTTTAAAAGATCCGTCCACTTCTTGCTTTATTTCTTGGGTGAAATCATCAAAGGTATAGTGTATCTTTTCCCAGGTAAATCTTTCTAAAACATATACTTCATCTTCAATACGAATTTTAACCGACTCCTTTGTAACTGCTGCGACCTCGGCAAGAGTTCCGTTAACCCATCTTTTTTCTTTGTCGTTATTTAACAATATTACCCGAGCTCCTTTTTTAAGTGATAACAATGCTTCGGTAGGGTACATGCTTGATTTGTATTTGTCTGTTATTGCCGCGGGATAGTAATATTGTTTTGAATCGATTTTTTCGAGAAACCTATTATTTATTTTTTCAGCGTCTTTGTTGGTTGTGGTTAAAGTAACGCAGTCATCTTTGATATTTCCGGCATTCACTCTTGCATTCAGCATACTGATGTCTTGCGAATTGCATTTATTTAGGCGTATTCTGCCGAGAAGATCAATAAATTCCTTGTCAGTTTGGCGGTATATTCGATTAAGAGCAATGCGGTGTAATTTTATTTGAT
>CAZWIR010000107.1:0-3581 GCA_964634315.1 uncultured Planctomycetia bacterium
AGTGAAAATGCGGTATTTAATCGTATTGGTGATTGGTTTGTTACGGTTGGTAAATCTAAAGAAGAAAAAACTAAAATATTGGAAGAACGTAAAGTTGAGAGAACTCTAAAGCGTATAGAGAAGAAGGCTAAAAAAGCAAAAAAACAAGCCGAAAAAGAGACCAAAAAATCTCAAAAAAAGGCAGAAAAGACAACCGAGAAAATTAAGAAAAAAGGCAAATGGAGCGATAAAAACAAATAGCAGTGCTTTGTGTTTATCCAAGGTGAAAGCAGAGGATAATAGAAAACCCGGTAAAAGTCATTTTAATCTTGACAGGAAAGTAGTATAGAGTAATATGGAATCTCATTAAATAAAAGGAGGTGGGTATGCGTTTTGCTAGTATTGTTTTGATAAGCGCAATTTGTTTTACGGTAGTAGGCTGTGCATCATATTTACCACATGGTATGCTTTACACTGAAGTTACGGCACCTATTAGCGTAGCTACTAACGGAGATTTAAGCTACACCAAAGTTGGAGAAGCAACGGCAACTACTGTTCTTGGTCTTGTTGCTTCTGGCGACTCAAGTTTAGAAGCAGCTATGCGCAATGGCAAAATCACTAAAGTCAAGCATGTTGAATACAGGGTTAAGAATATTCTGGGTTTTGGTGAATGTACGACCGTTGTTTATGGTGACTAATTTTGATCAATAGTTAACTGAGTGATATAATAAAATCCCCCGTATTTATGCGGGGGATTTTTATTTATTTCAGAGGAAAAAGTTGTAAGACAGATAGAATCCTTTCTCACTTGTAAAATAAAGCAAATACTATATAATCATTGATAAATAAGGAGTATTGAATATACACCTAAGAGTTTCCTCTCCCTTCCACCATTCATTTTTAATCCCAAAAAGTATTGTTTGACAAGTGTTTCATCTTTGATGTAGCATATCCATAGTGGACTTAACTAAGCAAGCACAAGAAGCTGCTGCTGATGTTAAGAAAAAACTGGGAGGGTTTGGTAATTAGGTTACAAAAAGGAGGTATTCTATACTTTTAGAATACTAGTATTATAATAGCAAGAAAACTTTACTTACAAAAAAATAAAATATGTATAAAACAAAGCCTATTCTTGATATTATCGATTCAACGATAGGGATCACAGATTTTAATAGCGTGATCGGTATCATTTTAAAAAGGATTAAAAAATATTCTGGTTTTGAGTCTGTTGGTATTCGAATAAAAAATAAAAGCGGTGACTATCCCTACTATGTGTACGATGGGTTTTCGAAGAGTTTTATTGTGTCTGAAAATAGTCTTTGTCAATTGGATAAAAAAGAAAATGTTGTAACAAATGAAAATGGAAATCCGGTTTTAGACTGTATGTGTGGCAATGTTATTAGAAAACGTTTTGATCCAAAGGCGGTATTTTTTACAAAAAATGGTTCTTTTTGGACAAACTCTACGACACGACTCCTTGCCTCTACTTCAGAAAAAGATAGGAAGGGAAGGACAAGAAACAGGTGTAATGGTGAAGGCTATGATTCGGTAGGCCTTTTTCCACTAAGTATCGGCTGCAAGAATATAGGCTTGTTACAGCTTAATGACAAGAAAACAAATATGTTTAATGTTAAAAATATACGAGAGTTCGAATTATTAGCAAGATATATCGCGGGCATAGTTAATAGTGCTAATACCATCAAAAAGTTAAAAGAAGCGGAAGAGCGGTTAAAAATTATGGTTCAGAATGATGAACTCACAGGCTGTGCAAATTTCAAAAGCATAATGGAACGTCTAGAAAATGAAATCATACGCTCCAAACGTCATAAAAGAAAGCTCAGTGTAATTATGATCGATATTGACCACTTCAAAATAATAAATGATGAATATGGTCACTTGGTAGGCAATGATGTCTTAGTAGCCTTTGCTAATGTTATTAAAAATACTGTTAGAAGTATAGATATTGTGGGTCGATATGGGGGTGAGGAATTCTTAATTATTCTCCCCGAATCAAGTTCGAAACAAGCTTCGGTGGTTTTACAAAGAATCAGAAATAAACTTGATCAGGTAAAGATAAGCTCGCCATATTTAGGGAAGCAGAAAGAGATCTCATTAAAATTTAGTGCCGGGATAGCAGTTTTTCCACATAATGCAGAAGATTTGGAGGAGTTAATTTGGGCTGCTGATAACTCTTTGCTTAGAGCTAAACGAGAAGGGAGAAACCGATCAATTTTGGAAAAGAGAAAGGGAGTAAGAGTGAAACCTTTATCGGGCGCTATAGCAATGGCAGTTAATTTATCTGGCAAAGAAAATATCGAAGCCCTTGAGATAGTTAATATATCTAAGGAGGGCATGTTGCTTTTTTCTGCTCAAGATACCCTTCTTGATAAATTCTCTTGCCGTATGCCATGTCTTAAGAACGACATTCCATTTATGCTTAACTGTGCAGTTAAGCATAAGGATAAGTTAGAAAACGGGTCATATCACATAGGTGTTCAGTTTGTGGATATTCACGATGATATTCAAGAAAAAGTTATCAATTGCATTGGATCTTCAGAAGAACGTAGCTAATCGAGTATAATTAGCGTTTCACGTAATTTAGCTATTTACTCCCTAGCACATCAAAAGCATCTAAAGGAATTCTTTCCCCTCTGCCATTAATACCAAATCGGAATACCGTCACCTAACCTATTCCTTTCTTTCTGCTGTTTTTGTGTTAAAGTACTACAAGAAAAATTTTATTAATAATATTAGAAAAGGATAATTAGTTTACAAGGGAACGAATATCATGCCAAATCAAAAAAGACGAAAAGATGTACGTAATATAGCGATAGTCGCTCATGTTGACCACGGAAAAACAACGCTTGTAGATGCGCTGCTTAAGTATACAGGAGCCTATAAGTTTGAGGAAGGCGAAACAACCATCATGGATTCAAACCCTCTAGAGAAAGAACGGGGGATTACGATTTTTTCAAAGAATGCCTCTTTTAACTACAAAGGTGTGCAATGTAATGTTGTCGATACTCCCGGGCATGCTGATTTTGGAAGCGAGGTGGAACGTATTCTTGAGATGGTCGATGGAGTGCTTTTACTTGTTGATGCTGTGGATGGACCGATGCCTCAGACAAAATTCGTATTGAAGAAGTCACTTGAATTACATTTAAAGCCGATTCTTGTTATTAATAAGATTGATCGTCCCAATTCACGACCTGATAAAGTAGCTGACATGACTTTTGATCTTTTTTGTGAGCTTAATGCTTCCGACGAGCAGCTTGATTTTCCGATAGTCTATGCTTCCGGTCGAGATGGTCATGCTACTCTCGATCTTGATGAACCAAGCGATAACATAAAACCTTTATTAGACACAATATTACACCGAGTATTGCCACCGGTTGCTAATCCCGATTTACCTTTTCAGATGTTAGTGACGATGATCGATCATAATTTCTATTTTGGTCGCATCGCAATTGGGCGCATATTTCATGGCACTGTACGCGTTGACGATCAGGTTGCTCTTGTAAAGCGAGATGGTAAAATTTCAACAGCCAAGGTAACCAAAATCATGAAGTATAAAGGCTTAACTCCCGTAGATGTGGCAGAGG
>CAZWIR010000108.1:0-1917 GCA_964634315.1 uncultured Planctomycetia bacterium
ATTGGTTAAAGGAAGCTGTTAATATATTTAAAGAAAGTGATAGTTTTGGTTGTGTCTGTGGTCCGGCCATAACCCCTTTAAATGATTCTATTTTACAAAAGGGAAGTGGTTTAGTTTACGCTTCTCCTTTGGTTTCAGGAAATCATAATATCAGGTATATTTCCGGGTCAAGAAAAGAGGTTTTTGATTTTCCTAGTTGTAACTTTTTGATAAGAAAAGAGCTTTTTAACCAAGTAGGTGGATTCGATAAATATTTTTGGCCGGGAGAAGATACCTTTTTATGCTTAAAGATTTTAGAAGCGGGCAAGAAGATGATTTATAGTCCCAGGGTGTTGGTTTATCACCATCGGCGTAAGTTATTTAAGGGACACCTTAATCAAATTAAAGGGTATGGTTTGCATCGGGGATACTTTGCTAAAAAATATCCTAAGACATCTTTGCGTTTTGAGTATTTTATCCCGTCCATCTTCGTAATAATCTTATTAACTGGAGGAATTGCAAGTTTATCTTCTTCTTTAGCTTCAGGTATTTATTCTCTTATTTTGACTATGTATTTTATCCTTATTATAGCAAGTAGCCTTTCATTAGTTTTTGCAGCCAGAGAGAGTCGCATAAATAGAATTAAATTGTTATTCTTAACGGTTCCAGGTATCTTTCTAACTCATGTTATTTATGGCATATATTTTATAAAGGGTTTGTTTACTGAGAGAATGCCTGAAGAAAAAGAAGCATGAAAATATTTATCTGTTCCCCACCTTTAAATTCTGTAAAAGGCTGGCCTACTTTAGGCCAAAACAGACAATTTCAGTATTTTAGACAACCAACCTATATTTATCCGGTAGTTCCGGCTCAAGCTGCAACTTTGCTTAAAGAAAATGGCTTCCAAATAAAGTGGCTTGATTGTATTGCTGAAGGGATTTCCTGCGATAGTTTTTTAGAAATTGTTAAGAAAGAAAAGCCGGATTTAATTGCAATTGAGGCTAAAACCCCGGTAATCAAACAAGAATGGAAAATTATAAATGATTTAAAAAAACTATGGACTACGCCTGCCCGCCGAAGCCTTGGCGTAGGCGGGAACTATGAACCACGAATTGTTCTTTTTGGTGATCACGTGACAGCTTTGCCGAAAGAATCTTTTGAGAATTCTTCCGTTGATTTTGTTTTAACTGGTGGTGATTACGACTTTCTCCTTCTCAACCTTTGCAATTTTTTAAATCAATCTAACTCAATACTCAATACTCAATACTCGATACAAAATCTCGAGCCCGGCATCTGGTATCGCGAGAATGGAGAGATTAAAAATACTGGAATCTTTCAATTAAATCACGATTTAAATTCTCTTCCCTTTATTGATAGGGATTTAACTAAATGGAAGCTTTATGCCTTTAAGAATGGGAATTATCGTCGTCGGCCCGGCACTTATATAATGAGTGGGCGTGATTGTTGGTGGGGTAAGTGTACTTTTTGTTCTTGGCCTCAACTTTATCCTAATTTTAGATTAAGAAAAGTGGAAAATGTTTTAGATGAAATTGAATACTTGGTGAATAATTACTCGGTTAAAGAGATTATGGATGATACTGGCACATTTCCCGTAGGCAGTTGGTTAGAAGAATTTTGTAAGGGTATGATTACCAGGAAATTAAACAAGAAAGTTAATCTTGATTGTAATATGCGTTTTGGTGCAGTCGATTCTCAAGGTTATAAATTAATGCGAAAAGCCGGCTTTAGGTTTTTGCTTTTTGGTATTGAATCAGCAAACCAGGGTACTTTAGATCGTATAAATAAGAATTTAAAGGTAGACGAAATTATTCAATCTTGCAAAGCGGCAAGATCCGCAGGCCTTTATCCCCACATAACTATAATGTTTGGTTATCCTTGGGAGAGCTATCAAGATGCCAAGAAGACCTTGGACTTAGG
>CAZWIR010000108.1:2017-3539 GCA_964634315.1 uncultured Planctomycetia bacterium
TGTTTGGTTATCCTTGGGAGAGCTATCAAGATGCCAAGAAGACCTTGGACTTAGGCCGATGGTTATTAAAGAAGGATTACGCTTATACTATGCAGGCAACGGTTGTGATTCCTTATCCCGGGACACCTTTGTTTAAAGAGTGTGAGGATAAAGATTTATTAGCAAGCCGTGATTGGTCTTACTATGATATGAAGAATCCGGTGATGAAATTAAACTTTAGTTCTGAAGAACTCTTAGAATTAGTCCAGGGTATGTATTCAGTGAGTTTCAACCCTGAATTTATCTTACGTAAAATACTCAGTATTCGCGAGATAGATGATGTTAAGTATTTTGGCAGGGCATTTTTAAAAGTTATCGGGCATATAATGGATTTTAAGAAGAAGAGATGAAGAACAAGATTAAAAGAATCTTTAAAGACGATCTGATTAGACATGCAGTAATTGTTTTTTTAGGAACTGGTTTAGTAGGGGTGTTTAATCTTCTTTATCACTTAGTTACTGTAAGGCTATTAACTCCAGGGGATTATGGAACATTTAATGCTCTAGTTTCTTTTGTGATGTTTACTTCTATGGCTATTTCGCCCCTAGGTACAACCTTAACTCGTTTTTTTACTGAGTATATTGCCAAAGGGGATCTCGTTACCCTTTTCTTTACTTTTAAAAAAATCATAAAACGATTGATTATTATTGCTTTTGCAATTGGTGGATTATTCTTTGTGATTTCTCCTTTATTAGCAGGATTCCTTAAGACTAGCACTTTATATGTTTTTGTTTGTGGAGGAATAATAGTAGTATCATTATTTTCCATCCCGCTTATCTCGCTTTTCCAAAGTTTTCAGAAATTTATAATTTATTCTTTTTTAGGTATAGTTTCCTCAATAGGAAAGTTAATTTTTGGTACTTTGTTTATGCTTTTAGGTATAAAAGTTTTAGGGGGCTTGTCTGGTTTTTTAGTTGGCCCAATAGTAATTGTCTTAGTTGCTTTACTTTTTATTCCCAATATCTTACGTAAAGAGATGGGCCATATTGACAAAAGTGTTTCCTTGAAAGTAAACCTACTTCCGATATATAAGTATTTCTTTCCGGTTGGAGTTATTATGGTTTCATTTACCTTTCTTACTACTATTGATGTCATTTTAGTTAAGCACTTTTTCTCATCTCTTGATGCCGGATACTATTCTATCGCTCAAATGGTCGGTAAGATTGCTCTTTTCTTACCCTCAGCCTTAGCAATTGTAATTTTACCCAAAAGTACCCAAGCTTACATAACCGAAGGCTCTTCGATAAAACTTCTTACCAAATCGCTTTTTTTAGCCGGGATATGTTGTTTTACCTTTACTCTTGTTTCATTTTTATTCCCGAATTTTCTTCTAACAGTTCTTGCTGGAAAGATTAATCCAGTAAGTCGAGAATTAGTGGGGCTGTTTGCCTTGGCAATGAGTTTTTATGCCCTTACTTGGATAGTAATTAACTATCTTTTAGCCATTCATAATCTGAAATTTACCATACCCCTATTAGTTATA
>CAZWIR010000109.1:0-3483 GCA_964634315.1 uncultured Planctomycetia bacterium
CCTTGAGAAATACTCTTTATGAGAGGAATAGCTCCGCAGACAGAAGCTTCAAAGCCAATGCTTCTGTTTTTCCGCTTAGCTAAAGAAAAAATTCTCTTACCAGAAGACGCTAAGAGAGCCTTATTTGCAGTTACAACATCTTTGCCTTTTTTTAACGCCTCCTCAATAAAAACACCTGCAGGCTTAATCCCTCCCATTAACTCCACAATAATATCTATCTGGGGATCGTTGATTAAGCTTTTAGGATCTGAGGAAAACGAAAGGCCTAACTTTTTAGCAACTTTTCGCTTAGCCTTATCTTTATCACAAACCTTTTTTATTACGATACGCAAAGGTGCCCGTCGACTGATTAAGGCAGAGTACTTTCTTAAAGACTTTGCTACAGATTCTCCAACATGCCCTAAACCGATTATTCCTACTTTTTTAATCATTTTAAATTTTCCTTAATAAAATTACCCAATTTCTTAAAAAAATTCTCATCCAAACCTACAAATCTAACACTGGTTTCATAAACTAAATCTCGAACTACTTCCCGAGAATTGATAACTTTCCCTTTGATCTTTATCTTTTGCGGAACAAAAGGAATTCTTAAGTTCATAGTTAAATAGGTACCTTCCACAAATAGCTTATTAGTAGTAAGAAGCGCTCCGCCTTGGCTAACGTCTTTAGTTTGGGAAAGATCATAACTATCCGGTAGTTCTTGAATCCGATAGTTGACCACAAAATTGACGCTTATTCTCGGATGCTCTCTTCTTTCTTGACCTTGATAATCTGTCATTTTGCCCCCTTTTACTAACTTGGTCGGGAGAGCGGGATTTGAACCCGCGACCCCTTGCACCCCATGCAAGTGCCCTAAGCCGGACTGGGCCACCTCCCGTATAGTCAATTAATTACCAAACAACAAGAATTTTATCACGATTTGGAAGGGTCATCAAGATAAATGTAAAGGAGACAAGGGTAGGGATTTTCCTAAACTACTAACTTTTTAATAATAGTGGAAGGTTATATTCAGAATATCATGTCTTCCTACTACACCGACAAGTTTATCCTTGTCAAAAACTGGGATAGTATGCACATTCTTCTTATGCATAATCGCTATTGCTTTTGTAATTTTTGTATCTTTTTGAAGTAATACTATACGTTTGCTTGCTAAATCCCCTACTGACTGTTTAGAAATCTCTTTTAAAGCACTTTCTCTGTGGACACCCTTAGAAATCACCCCATCTATAAGTTTAAACAAGTCTGTAGTAGTAAAAATTCCTATTAATTTGTTCTTATCATTTTTATTAACTACTAATATCCCATTTATGCGATACCGAAAAAGTAAATGGGTTACGTCACTTACGCTAACATCCTCTTTTACCGTTATAGGATGTTCGCACATAATATCTGCTAAAGACAATTTCAGCATTTTTCTTTTTAATCTCTTTCCCAGAAATGGGGATTTTTCTGAAGTAATTCCAAAAATACTTTTACTACGGCAGGATCTAATTGAGTTCCCGAAACTTTCTCTAATTCTGCTAAAATAACATCTTTAGATAGAGGTTTTCGATATGGCCTTGCTGAATTCATAGCGTCAAAAGTATCAGCGACTGCCATAATTCGTGCTCCTAAAGATATTTCCTCACCCTTAATTCCATCGGGATATCCTCCTCCAGCGTATTTTTCATGATGATGCAGAACCATCTCTTTCTCAAGGGGCAAAAATCTCAAAGGTTTGAGAATGTCCAAGCCTCTTTGAGGATGTCCTTTCATGATTTTCCACTCTTCCTCATCAAGCTTACCAGGTTTATTTAAAATACTATCAACAATGCCTATCTTTCCTAAATCATGTAACATCCCGGCTCGTTCGATAATCTTTTGTTCTTCTTTAGAGAGCCCCATGGCTTTAGCTATAGCCAAGGCATATCGGGACACTCTCTTAGTATGACCACGTACATAAGGGTCCTTTGCTTCCTCGGTTAGAATCAAAACAGCAATAGTATCGATTTCTGCTTCTTGTAACTTTGTTTGAGCAGAAATAAGAGCTCGGTTCAAAGATAATAATCGGTATCTATCCCTGAGCTCTTGAACCCAAAGATAAGCTATTAAGGCTAATACTGTGCCAAGAATAATTTCACTAGATACGATAACTGCTTTAGGGTAGGCTATTATAGCGTACAGGTGAAGAAAAATAATGAGGAAAACAATTGCTACAATCCAAAGCTTAAAAGTATTGCTTAAAAAATTTGTTTTATTTTTACTCATTATAATACTCGCTGATAATTCTCAACTCAAAAAGAGTTTATCACGATTCGGTAATAGTATCAAGGTAAACTATCTATGATCAACAATGACTGAAAACGCTTTTAACCCCACTCTTTTCATGTCTTGAAAAAGCAAATCACCATGTGTTATATTTAACTCAAAGAGGGTTTGAAGGTTAAACCAAACCAAGGGGGTGAGAAGCCCCCTACTTTTTTTATAGCTATTCTTAGTTTATTTTTTCTGTTTTTAAAGGTCTAGTCATCAAATCTGCCACCGCCTTTTTAGGTGACTTACCCTGATAAAGAACAGCGTAAACTTGCCGAGTTATTGGCATATCTACGTTTAATTTTTTGCTTAAACGAAAGGCCGACTTTGTAGTCTCGACACCCTCGGCTACCATCTGCATTTTTTGAGTAATTTCACTTATTTTTTTACCCTTGCCTATCTCTTCTCCCACTAATCTATTGCGAGAATGAGGAGAAAAACAAGTAGTTACTAAATCCCCTAAACCACTTATTCCCCAGAAAGTTGAAACATTTGCTCCTAATTTTTTTCCCAGCCGAGTAATTTCTGCTAAGCCTCTGGTTGCTAGAGCTGCTTTAGTATTAGTTCCAAAACCTAAGCCATCAGAGATCCCACAAGAAAGAGCAATTATATTCTTTAAAGCTCCACCTAATTCCACACCAATGAGATCTTTATGTAGATAAATTCTAAAAGTAGGTGTATTAAATAATAATTGTAGTTTTTTACCAACACTCTTATTTTTACAAGCTAAAATAGAGGTCGAAGGAATTCCTCTCAATACTTCCTTGGCAATATTTGGTCCGGAAAGAACAGCAACGTTAGAAACTTTTAGTTCTTTTTCAATTACCTGCGATACTCTCTTTAAAGACTTAGTTTCTATTCCTTTGCTAACACTAACAAAAATTTTGTTTTTAAGAGAATGCTTGTATTTTTTAATCTTTTTCAAAGCCTCAGAGATAAACTTAACCGGAATCGCAATTATAACTATTTCATTCTCAAGAACTTCTTTAAGAGAAGGGTTTGCTTGCAGATGACGAGGAAATTTGACGCCTTTTAAGAATAGCTTATTTTCTCTTTCCCGCTGCATCTTCAGATTATGATCTCTAAAGACACTGTGGAGCTGAACAATTACTCCCTTTTTGGAAAGAATTACCCCCAAGGTTGTTCCCCAACTTCCTGCACCAATTATTGAAATTTTTTCTTTCACTTTTT
>CAZWIR010000110.1:0-3476 GCA_964634315.1 uncultured Planctomycetia bacterium
GACAAGAGGATGAAAGAGGCCTATTTATTTTTCTTTATTTTTATTTTTACCTATGCTGCCGGAGCAATTATAGCTATGGGTTTTGGTTATCCAGCATCAGAGGCTTTGTTTGAGTCTGTCTCAGCCACCGCTAATGTTGGGTTATCAGTAGGAATAACTTCTCCAGCAATGCCTCTAGTTTTAAAATTGGTCTACATCTTTCAGATGTGGGCTGGTAGGTTAGAATTTATCGCAATTTTTGTCTCGTTAGGTTTTATTTTGTCGTTATTTAGGAGATAGCTGTGAAGTTAAAATTAAAACTTTTTATTTTTTGCTTAGTATTTATAGCACTAGTTACTTCCTTTGCCTATGCCAAAGCCTCTGCTTTAGAGGCCATATTAGCTTTTCCTGATATATTTGACCAAAGAGAAGTCCAGATAGAAGGAGAGGCAATCGGTGAGCCTTTAAACGATGCTCAAGGTATATGGTTTAATATATCAACAGAGTCTCAGCAGATAGGAGTTTTTTCTTCTGATAAAAGTATTATTGAGCGAATAACTTATTGGGGAAGCTATCAGGAAACTGGAGATCAGGTAAGAGTAAAAGGAATTTTTTACAAAGAGTGTCCAGATCATCAGATAAGTGATGTGCATTTGGAGAGCTTAGAAATTATCCGGGAAGGATATATAAATGAATATTCAATTTCTTCTCAAAAGCAACAATTAGCTAAGATACTCTCGATAATATGTTTGATAATAGCATTCATTTACCTTATAAAATTAAAATATGGAAAACGAGATTAAGCGTCTAGAAGAAGAATTTCAAAGAGATTTTCAGGAGGTCAACTCTCCCAAGGAGTTAGAAGCTCTAAAAATTAAATATCTAGGTAGAAAATCTACTTTTACCCAGCTTTTTTCTCGGATTCCTACTCTACCTTCAAAAGAAAGAGGTGCTTGGGGCAAAAGGTTAAACGCTTTTAAAGGAAAGATAACGTCTTCATTAGAGAGCGAGAAGGCTCAGGTAGCGAGTAAGGAGGAAAGCATTGACTTAACTCCACCTTCAGTTTTTCCAGAATCTGGCTCGCGCCATATTTTAAGTACAGTCGGTGAAAAAATTTGTTCTATATTTGAAAAGTTAGGATTTGTTACAGTTGAAGGCAAAGAGATTGAAGAGGAGTGGTACAACTTTGAAGCTTTGAACATTCCTTTAGAGCACCCTTCTCGGGAAGCCTTTGATACTTTTTATCTAGATCTCCCTGAAAAAAATAAGGGTAAGTATCTCTTAAGAAGTCATACTTCACCTTCTCAGATAAGAGTTATGCAGGGAGCAAAGCCTCCTTTAGCAGTAATCTCACCGGGTAGAGTTTATCGGCCTGATGAGGTAGATGCTACCCATTCATTTATGTTTCATCAGATAGAGGGTTTTGTGGTAGATGAGGATATAAACTTTGCTCATCTTAAAGGAGTTCTGCTTCATTTCGCCCGTGAGTTTTTCTCAGACAAAGTAGAGCTTCGGCTTAGGCCTCATTTTTTTCCCTTTACTGAACCATCGGCTGAAGTGGATATATCTTGTTTTATTTGTAAAACAGGGGGGAAGAAATTAGGCGAAGGCCAGAAGTGTAGTGTTTGCAAGGGTAAAGGATGGCTTGAAATTCTAGGCTGCGGAATGATTCATCCTAAGGTGTTAAAAGCCTGTGGAATAGATTCTAAAAAGTATAAGGGATTTGCTTTTGGAATGGGTGTGGAAAGAATAGCGATGCTTAAGTATGGTATTAATGATATTCGTTTTTTTTACGAGAATGACGCGAGATTTTTGGAACAATTTTCTCTGTAAGATAAGAATAAATTATGAGATTTAGTTTAAATTTTATTCAGGAATTTTTAAAGGTAGATATTCAGCCTCAAGAGTTGGCCTCTCTTCTTACTATGGCCGGCATGGAAGTTGAGGGCTTAGAAAAAGAAGGCTCGGATTGGATTTTTGACATCGAGGTTACTACTAATAGGTATGATTGGCTTTCAATATTGGGGATATCTAGAGAGATAGCCGCTATCTTAGGCAAAAAGTTAAAGATTAACTACCCCAGATTAATTACAAAGCCTTCTCTTGCAACGAGAGATGTCATAATTGAGGAAAAGGGAGATTGTTCTTATTACATTGGTAGGCGAATAGAGGGGATAAAGGTATCTGCGTCTAAACCATGGCTGCAAAAACGAATTTTAAATTGCGGACTTACTTTAGTTAATGATGTTGTAGATATTACTAATTACTCAATGCTTAAATGGGGTAACCCCTTACATGCTTTTGATGCTGATAAGCTAGAAGGCAATATCTATATTCGTAGAGCAAAGAAAAATGAGTCATTGGTGGGGATTGATGGTAAAGAAAGAATTCTTGGTAAGGAGAATTTAGTAATTGCTGACAGCAAGAAAGTAATTGCTTTAGCCGGAATCATCGGCGGCAAGAACACAGAAGTAACTGAGGTTACCGAAAATATCTTTCTTGAGGCAGCAGTATTTTCCCCTTTAACTGTAAGGCGTTCCCGAAGGGCTGCTGGTTTAGATACCGAGTCTTCCTATCGCTTTGAAAGAATGGTTTCGCCTTACTTATTGAAGTATGCTTCTTGTGAAGCTGCTAAATTGATAATTGATCTAAGTGGAGGAAAAAATAAAGGGTATAAGGTTGCCGGTAAAGAACCGCAACTGTTAAAAAATAATATAACAATAAGTATTGATTCATTGGGCGCTTACTTGGGTATTGCGCCTCTTAAACCTAAGGTTAATAAGATTCTCCAAAGCCTTGATTTTAAAGTAAAGAGTTTGTCTAAAGACAGAATAATAGTTTCTTCCCCAGAATCTCGTTTCGACATCAAAAGCGAGGTTGATGTTTACGAAGAATTTTCTCGCATCTACGGATATGATAAGATACCAGCTCAGATTCCGTTTTTAAAGAGGAGTCTGATTACCCCCGACCAAGCTGGTTGTTACCATTTTAAAAGGGAATTAGCAAATCTTGTGGCTTTACTGGGATTTAAAGAAATAATTACCTATAGTTTAGAGGGTAAACAACAATTAAAGATAGACCTGCCCGTCGACTTGTCCTCTGAAGCCTTGGCGAAGGAGGAAGCTTCAGCGAAGGCGGAAGACAAGGGCGTTATAGAGCTTATTAATCCTTTGCGTAGTCAAGAGAATAGCCTACGGAGTAATTTACTTTTTGGAATGGTTAAAAGTCTTAGACATAATCTTAACCGTGCCCGAGGTGGTTTGCGTCTATTTGAGATAGCTGATATCTATTCTAAAACCAGTAAGGGTTTTAAAGAGACGCCTACCTTAGCCTTGGCTATTAGTGGTAAAGAGGAAGATTTCTTTTTCTTAAAAGGGGCTGTAGAGAAAATTGTGAATTTTCTTAATATAAGTAACTGTGAATTTAAAGAGAGTTCCTTAAGTAATTTTACCAACGCTTTGAAAATTAATATTGGTAGTTGCAATGTGGGATTTTTA
>CAZWIR010000111.1:0-2097 GCA_964634315.1 uncultured Planctomycetia bacterium
TTGACAAACCCGCCAATTGCCTTGATAATACTAATACTGTATTGGCGATTAGATTAACAAGGATGTTATGCAAAACATTTATTTAGTAGGATTTATGGGTACCGGTAAGACCGTTGTCGGTGAGATTCTTGCCAAGAAAATGGCCAAGGAATTCATTGAGATGGATGCTGTGATTGAGGAGAAACAAGGCATAGAGATTGTTGATATCTTCGCTCAGCAGGGGGAAGCTTGCTTTCGCAGTCTTGAGAAGATATTACTCGGGAGCTTAAGTAAGAGGGAAGATTTGGTAGTTAGCTGTGGCGGCGGGCTTATTTGTGATCCCGAAAACTTAAAATTACTTAAGGAAACCGGAACAGTCTTTGCTTTAACAGCATCAGTTTCAACAATCTACCAAAGAGTAAAAGAGCACTCCCATCGCCCAATTCTTAATGTTGATAACCCCCAAGAGAAGATTAAACAACTGCTTGAGAGAAGAGCTCCCTTTTATGATCAAGCTCGTCACTCAATTGATAGTGATAACCTTTCTCCTGAAGAAATTACTGATAAGATTATAGCTATTTTAAACCATGGCTAAGAAAGGCACGATTTTACTTAATCTTCTAAATTTGACACCTCAGAAGATTACAGGTGTTTTGTCTGCTTTTGAGGATATTGATCAGATTCTTAAGGCTGATGCTAGGAGGTTAAGAGAGATACCATACTTACAAGATAAGGACATTGAGGGAATACTAGCTACAAAGAATTCGGCAATATTAGAGAAGGAACTAGAGTTAATTGCTCAAGGGAATATAGATTGTTTAGATATCTTTGACTCGGATTATCCTGATCTTTTAAAGGAAATCGGAAATCCTCCGATAGTTCTTTATCTTAAGGGTAATCGTAAGGTGCTGGGTAAGTTTTTATTTGCTATTGTTGGCAGTCGTAAGCCTACTAGCTACGGTGTATCCATAGCAGGAGATTTTTCTGATCAGCTCTCTAAGAAAGGCGTAGTTATTGTCTCAGGCTTAGCTCGAGGTATAGATACTATTGCCCATCAAGGGGCGCTTAAAGGTGGGGAGACAATAGCTGTTTTAGGAAGTGGATTGCTTAATATTTATCCTCGGGAGAATAAAGGCTTGGTCCAGGAAATTGCTTCTTCAGGAGTGGTTGTGTCTGAATTTCCTTTGCTTACCTCACCTTCAAGGGAGAATTTTCCTCGAAGGAATAGGATTGTTAGCGGAATCTCAAGAGGAGTATTAGTTATTGAGGCAACATCACGCAGTGGTGCCTTAATAACTGCTCATGCAGCTTGTGAACAGAATCGAGAAGTATTTGCTATTCCTGGGAGTATAAACTCTCCCTTAAGTAAAGGTACCCATATTTTAATAAAAGAAGGGGCAAAACTTGTTGATTGTTTAGATGATATATTAGAAGAACTAAACCTTACTTCCACTTTTGGCGTGGAAGGAAAGTTAGAAACTGTAAGTGGGAAGGTATGAGTAAAAAACAGAAGAAAACAAAATCAAAAACCAAGGTAGAAGCTAAGACTGGAGACGGGAGTAAGTACTTAGTAATTGTAGAGTCACCAACTAAGGCTAAAACAATTTCGTCGATATTGGGCAAGGAGTATGATGTGACTTCTTCAATGGGCCACTTGGTTGATTTACCTTCAAACAAAATATCAGTAGATACTGAGAATGGTTTTGAGCCTGTTTATCAAGTTATTCCCGGTAAAGAGAAGATGATTTTCCAGTTGAAGAAAAAAGCCAAGAATAAAGAGGCGATTTATTTAGCAACTGACTCTGATCGAGAGGGTGAGGCAATTAGTTGGCATATAAAAAATCAACTCGACTCTAAGAATAAGAAGTTTTACCGTGTTGTTTTTCACGAAATAACTGAAGAAGCTATCAAGGAAGCATTCAAAAATTATAGCCATTTGGATATGCATAAGGTTAATGCTCAGATAGCCAGAAGAGTCTTAGATAGAATAGTAGGCTACCGCCTTTCGCCGATTCTTTGGAAGAGGATAGTAAGGGGCTTATCAGCTGGGAGAGTACAGTCAATTGCTTTAAAATTCATTGTCGAGAGGGAAAAGGAAATTATCAGTTTTGTGCCCAA
>CAZWIR010000111.1:2197-3475 GCA_964634315.1 uncultured Planctomycetia bacterium
CCTACTAGTGTTTATCGTCAGCCTGAGCAGATGAGAGAGTTTATCGTTGACGATGAGGCAAGACTATATGCACTGATTTGGAAAAGATTCGTGGCCGGTTTTATGAAAGAATCAATACTGGAATCGAGTAAAGCTAAAATAGGATCAAAAGATGTAGAATTTGAAGTTAGAGGCATGCGAATATTGTTTGAAGGATACCTAAAAGTTTTGAGCGATGGCGGAGAAGATAATCTCCTTCCGCCTCTAGAGAAGGGCCAGGACGTTATCTTAGAAGATTTAGTGATTACAGAGCATACTACTAAGGCCCCGGCTCGCTATAATGATGCTTCTCTAGTAAAGTTATTAGAAGAAAAAGGTGTCGGCCGTCCGTCAACCTATGCTCCAATCATCTATACACTTTTTAGGAGAAATTATGCTCGTAGAGAAAAAAGAGCTTTTCTTCCTACTGTTTTGGGTATTAAGGTCAGTGACCTTTTGGTGAACTATTTTCCTCAGATTATGGATGAGGGCTTTACTGCTTCTTTGGAAGAGAAGCTGGATAGAGTAGAGAAAGGAAAGGTCAAGTGGCAGAAGATTTTAGAAGATTTCTATCCAGCTTTTGATGAAAAGGTAGAGAAAACTTTGCTTGTAGTTAAGAAGGAAATTGAATATTCAGATAAGACTTGTCCTCAGTGTAAAGGGAGATTGGTTATAAAGTGGTCGCGAAGAGGCAGGTTCTTGAGTTGTGAACACTTTCCCCGTTGCCGTTATGCCGAGAGTATCACTACTGGAGTTCCTTGTCCGGAGTGTAAAGAAGGCCAACTGGTAGAAAGAAGAAACCACAGGGGGCAAAATTTTTATGGATGCAGTAAATTTCCTAACTGTACTTATACTAATCGCTTGTTACCTGAGGATCAAAACAATAATGACCAAGAAAGCAACAAGGAAGAGGATTAAACAATGATTCCTTTTTCACATTATATTGATAGATTTTTGAACTACTTAAATATCGAGAAAAATTATTCTAATCATACAATTAGTAATTATGCCGCTGACCTTCGGGAGCTTGGTAATTTTCTAGAGTCTCGGGGAGGAAAAGATATAAAGAGAATTGATTATTTCCTATTAAGAAAATTATTAAGCATTCTAACTGAAAAGAAACTGAACAAGCGAACACTTTCGAGAAAGATCTCAACAATGAAGAGTTTTTTTAAGTTTATGCTTAGAGAGGGGTTAATAAAAAGTAATCCGGCTTCCTCATTAATTTATCCTCGGTTAGATAAACCTTTGCCGAATTTT
>CAZWIR010000112.1:0-3472 GCA_964634315.1 uncultured Planctomycetia bacterium
ATGGCGATGATGATGAATTTACTCTGGGTAAAATTAATTTAGAGGCTAAAAAGGGCGAAGTAATAGCCTTGGTCGGACATTCCGGAGCAGGTAAATCTACCTTAGTAGGATTAATCCCTCGTTTTTATGATCCTCAGAAAGGTTCGATTTGTATTGATGGGGTAAATATTAAAAAGTTTAAAATAAAGGAGTTACGTTCTCTTGTTGCGGTTGTGTCCCAGGATGTAGTTCTATTTAACTCTACGATACGAGATAATATTGCTTACGGAAAAGAAAAGGCTCAAGAGGCTGAGATTATAGAAGCTGCTAAAAAAGCGCATGCTTATGAGTTTATTATGAGTATTCCTGATAAATTTGATGCTGTGGTTGGAGATAGAGGTTTTCGGCTGTCAGGAGGAGAAAAGCAAAGGATTGCGATTGCCAGGGCGATTTTAAAGAATTCGCCTATTTTGATCTTAGATGAAGCAACTAGCAACCTTGATTCGGTATCAGAGCAACTAATAAAAGAAGCGCTATATACACTTATGAAGGGTAAGACTTCTTTTATCATTGCCCATCGTCTTTCGACTGTCCAACAGGCAGATAAAGTAGTAGTTTTCGATAAGGGCAAGATTATAGAAACTGGAACTCACCAGACTCTTCTTAAGACTGATAGTTTGTATAAGAAGCTTTATGACCTACAGTTTAGTGTATAAGGAAGTGGTTGAAAATATTGAGAAATATGATATACTTTGACGTTGAGAAAGGAGTTAACCAGGTCGCAAAGAGATCCGGCAGGGGTTTTTCTGCCCATGTTAATTTTCGCGTTTGTAGATTTATTTAAATAGTTAAGTTAAAAGGAGGAAGGAGAAAAGATGGCGTTACCTGAAATTATTACGGAATTATTGGAATGTGGAGTTCATTTTGGGCATTTGAGTAAACACTGGAATCCTAAAATGAAGAGGTTCATTTTTGGTAAAAAGAAGAATGTCTATATTATCGACTTAGAGAAGACAGCCCAAAAACTACAAGAGGCTAAGGAATTCGCAAAACAAAAGACAAAAGACGGAGAAAAAATTCTTTTTGTAGCTACAAAGAAGCAGCTACGAGGTATAGTCAAAGAATTAGCTTCTTCCTGTGATATGCCTTATGTAGCTGAGAGATGGGTTGGGGGTTTGCTTACTAATTTTTCTACGGTTAGAAGGAGAGTTGAGAAGTATTTAGAGTTTTTGAAAAAGCGCGAGACTGGCGGTTTTGATATAATGGTAAAAAAAGAAGTTGTAAAAATAAATCGAGAAATAGAGAGGATGGAGAGAAGTTATAGCGGAGTTACATCTTTAGAAGGTCTTCCTGGTTGTGTTTTCGTGGTTGATCCAAAGAAAGAGGTTGCTTGCGTAAGAGAAGTGAATAAATTAGGTATACCGATTATTGCTTTGATTGATACTGATGCTAATCCTGACATTATTGATTATCCTATACCAGGGAATGATGATTCTATAAAGTCAGTAAAGTATATAACTTCTTCTTTAGTTGAGGCAATTAAAGAGGAGCTTAATAAAATTACAAAGGCTAAAAAGAGCCAAGAAGAAGAGAGCGAGAAAGCTAAAAGTGCAGCTGAAGAGAAAACTGCAGAAGTTCCTTCTTCTGAAGCTAATCAAGATGAAGAAGCTTCAGAAAAGAAGACCAAGGAAAACACAAAGAGTAAATAATTCAAACATATCAAGATAGTTTCGTTAGAGGAGGATTAGAATGGGTTTGTCAGATATTAAAAAGTTGAGAGGGTTAACTTCCTTGGGGATTAATGATTGCAAGAAAGCCTTAAGTGAATCTAAGGGCGATTTTGATAAAGCTTTGAAAATTCTAAAAAGCAAAGGAGCCCAAATGTTAGAGAAAAAGGGTTCTCGAGCAACTGGCCAAGGAGTGATAGATTCTTACGTTCATTTTGGGGGTAATCTTGCTGCTTTGGTTGAAGTAAATTGTGAAACAGACTTTGTTGCTCGCACAGATCTGTTTAAGAAGTTTGTTAAAGATATGGCTATGCAGGTGGCAGCGGCTAATCCTGAACATATAGCTAAGGAAGATATTCCTGAGGATGTTTTAAAAGATGTAAAGAATAAAGATGAGTATATCAAGCAATATTGTCTATTAGAGCAGGCTTTTATAAAGAATAGTAAACTTTTAGTGGGGGATTATTTGCGGGATACGGTATCTCAAACCGGAGAAAATATCGTAATTAAAAGATTTGTTCGTTTTTCCTTAGGCGAGGCAGATGAAGGCTAAGTATAAAAGAATTCTTCTTAAGTTAAGTGGGGAAGCCTTCCTAGGTAAGTATTCTCACGGCATTGATATTGATGTCTGTGCTCATTTAGCTAAACAAATTAAAGAGGTATTAAACTTAGGCGTAGAAATAGCCTTGGTAGTTGGAGCTGGAAACATATTCCGCGGAGTTTCTAAATCTAAGGAGTTTCAAATGCAAAGAATGGTTGCTGACTACATGGGAATGTTAGCAACGGTCTTGAATGGTCTCGCTCTTCAAAGTGCTTTAGAAAACCAGGGTATTCCTACTAGAGTTATGACAGCTATTGGAATGGATAGAATAGCTGAGCCCTATATTTGTCGTCGAGCTATAAGGCACTTGGAAAAGAAAAGAGTAGTTATATTTGTCGCTGGGACTGGCAACCCTTACTTTACTACTGATACTGCTTCGGCTTTACGCAGTGTAGAGATTGGTGTTGATATTTTGCTTAAAGGAACAAAGGTGGACGGAGTTTACTCAGCCGATCCCTTTAAAGATAAAAGTGCTAAAATGTTTAAAAAATTGGATTACATGAAGGTAATTAATAAAAAGCTAAGGATAATGGATACAACTGCAATTACCTTGTGTATGGAGAATGAGTTACCAATAACTGTTTTTAATTTTATGAAACGGGGTAATCTGAAAAAAGTAGTTTGTGGACAGAATATCGGGACCCTTATCAAATGAGGGAGGAATAATATGGTAAAAGAAGTTTTGAAAGAAATAGAAGGTAGCATGAAAAAAGCCATAGAGGCAACAAAGCGAGAATTAGCTGAGCTTCGTTCCGGTAGAGCTAATCCTAAAATGGTCGAAGGTATAAGGGTAAGTTATTATGGAACACCGACTTTGCTTAAAGAGATTGCTACCATTGGTATTCCTGAAGCTAGAATGATTGTTATCAGCCCCTATGATCCTTCGTCAGTAAAGGACATCGAAAAAGCTATTTTGCAGTCGGAGTTGGGAATTACTCCGGTTAGTGACAAGAAAATTATACGATTAATAGTTCCGCCTTTGTCTGAAGAGAGAAGAGAGGAGCTGATAAAAATAGTTAAGAAGACGGTTGAAGAAGGAAAAGTGTCAATTAGAACTGTAAGAAGAGATGGCAAAGAAAAGATAAAGGGTTTAGAGAAAAATAAGAAGATTTCTGAAGATGACCGCTTTAAATCCGAAGATCAATTGCAAAAAACTACTGATAAG
>CAZWIR010000113.1:0-3467 GCA_964634315.1 uncultured Planctomycetia bacterium
TAACAATAGGATTGAATTTTCCCTTACGCATAATATCCTTAACCTTAAGAAGTAATCTTCTCCCCAGAGAACCTCGGGGATGAAAAAAAGCAAAATCCTTCTCCTTAAAACCCTTTATCTTCTGCAAAACTACAGATATTGCATCACAAATTGCCAACATCGCTGTGGTTGAAGTAGTTGGAGCTAAACCTAAAGCACAAGCTTCCTTGTCTACCTTAACATTAACCACGCTATCGGCATATCGAGCAAGGCTGGATTTAACGTTACCGGTAATCGCGATAATCTTTGCTCCAATCTTTTTTATAAAAGGAATTAAATTCTTTATTTCATCGGTCTCTCCACTATAAGAGAGAACTACCACTATATCGTCTTCACGCACACTACCTAAATCTCCGTGAACTGCCTCAGCAGCATGAAGCCAAAACGACGAAGAGCCGGTAGAAGAAAGTGTGGCTGAAAACTTTTGGCCGATTATCCCAGCTTTACCCATGCCAGTTACAACGACCCTACCCTTACAACGAGAAATTGTATTAATTACCTTTAAAAAACTTTTATTTAGGTTACGGCCTAAATCATCAATACCTTTCTTCTCTGTCTTAAGGACTTCTTTTGCCCAACTTATTACTTCTTCTTTCTTAATTTTTTTCATTTACGGCCTCTCTTACTTTTAAAATGCTCTTGAGCAAACCCTTAAGCTTAGCTAGAGGAAAAGACGTGGCGGCATCTGATAGGGCTTTTGAAGGTTTAGGATGCACCTCCATAAATAAACCATCTACACCGCAAGCAACTGCAGCCTTAGCTAAGCCCGGAGCAAATTCTCTATCCCCTCCTGAGACACCCCCTTTTGCTGAAGGACTCTGTAGGGAATGAGTCACGTCATAAATTACTGGGTATCCACTTTTTTTCATAATTAGAAAAGAACGAAAATCGACAACCAGACTATTATAACCAAAACAACTTCCTCTTTCAGTAATAAGGATCTTTTTATTTCCGGTAGCCTCAACCTTCTCAACCACATACTTCATATCAGCCGGTGAAACAAATTGACCTTTCTTAATATTTATCATCTTTTTAGTCTTTGCCGCCTCTATAATCAAATCAGTTTGACGACAAAGAAAAGCCGGTATTTGAATTACATCTAGAACATCTTTAATATCTTTTATTTGGCTAACACAATGTACATCACTTAAAATCGGGATTTTCAACTTAGACTTAATCTCTCCCAATATCTTAATTCCCTTAGCTAAACCTACTCCTCGAGGAGATTTCACCGAAGTACGATTGGCCTTATCAAAGCTAGCCTTAAAAACAAATTGTATCGGAAGAGTTGAGAATAAATCCTTCAAATAAGAAGCAATATCCATTGTCTGACCTCTACTCTCAATCACACAGGGACCAGCGATAAAAATTAATTCCTTTCCTAATTTAAGCATATTACATCTTCTCTCTTTTAATTGTTTTTTTTCGCAGATAAAAGCCTTTCGACTTTACGAAGATCTTCTTCAGTATCAACGCCACAAGAATCAAACTGGGTTTCGACAACCTTTATTCGGTAACCAGCCTCTAAAGCCCTTAATTGCTCTAGTTTTTCTGCCCTCTCCAACGAAGACTCAGGAAGATTCTTAAAAGTATAAAGAAAATCTTTAGTATAAGCATAAATTCCCAGGTGTTTGTAATTTAAAGCCTTGCTGCCTTGATCTCGGTAAAAGGGAATTGGGGAACGAGAAAAATAAAGTGCAATATCTTCCCGAGTCGTTACAACCTTAACAACATTGGAATTATTTATCTCATTCTCCTGATCAATCCTCTTTTTAACTGTGGCCATAACTAATCCTTGATCTGAAAGCATCTCCTGAGCTAACCTATCGATTATTGAATGATGAATAAGTGGCTCATCAGCCTGGATGTTTATAACAATTTTAGCATCAATTTCTCTTATAGCCTCAGCTATTCTATCGGTGCCTGAAGAATGTTCAGGAGATGTTAAGACAACTTCAGCCCCAAACTTTTCAGCTTCCTTTTTTATTTCAAGGTGGTCGCAAGCAATGATGAGCTTATCTAAACTATGGGTAGCAGATGCATTCTCCCAAGTCCACTGAAGCAAACTCTTGCCACAAATTACACGTAAAAGCTTACGAGAAAGCCTGGTTGACTCGTAACGGGCCGGTATTACCCCAATTATATTAAACTTAGTTTCCATCAATTGCCTTATTAAGCTCTTTTCTATCTACAGTTGCTGCCCCTAACTTACCAACTACAACCCCGGCAGCAAAATTCGCAATCATTGCCGCCTCTCTATAAGTTGCCCCAGCAGTTAAAGCTAAAGTAAATACAGAAATCACTGTATCCCCGGCTCCACTAACATCGAAAACCTCTAAAGCGGTTGTTGGGATATGATAATGGTTTTCGCCGGAAAACAAAATCATTCCATCTTCACCCAAAGTAATTAACAGCGCTTTAGGATTTAGCTTCTTCATGATTATCTTGCCTAAGAAAGGCAACTGGTTCTTATTTCTTATCTTAGTTCCAGCTGCAGCCTGAGCTTCTTTTAAATTAGGGGTAAGAGCGGTTACATCTTCGTAATAATCAAAGTGTTCTTCTTTAGGGTCAACAGTAATTATCTTCTCCCTTTTGCGGCATAAACTTATTAACTCTTCAAGCAATGACGGATTTATCATCCCTTTCCCATAATCTTCAACAATCACAGCATCAAAATCATCTATATTCTTCTTAATTTTACTAAGAACTAACTTATTTGTGTTTACCGAAAGAAACTCTAATGATTCCCAATCAACCCTTACTACTTGTTGATGGTGAGCCATTATTCTAGTCTTTAAAGTCGTAGGCCTCTTGTTATCTTTAACAATCAAATCAGTAGAAATACCACACTTACTAATAAGGGAAAATAAAGTTTGTCCAAAATGATCCCGGCCAGTAACTCCACAAAGACTCACCTTTGCCCCAATAGCACTAAGATTAAGACCCACATTAGCAGCTCCTCCGGGAACGAAATTCTCCCGATTAGCCCAGACTACAGGAACTGGAGCCTCAGGAGAGACCCGGTCAACACTTCCAAAAATATGATGATCAAGGATTAAGTCTCCGACTACCAGAATCCTCTTATTCTTAAAACGAGAAACGATATTTTTTAGCTTCTTCACCACTTTCCTCCTTTAAAATCAAGCCCTAAGGCTCTCCAATGTAAGAAGTAATTATACCATTCTATTAAAAAAAATCTACAACAAAACTATATAATTTAAAGCAAAGAACTAGAGGCGGTATCAGCAAAGCAGAAGCCCTTTTTGGTCAAATAAACCCCTATTTTTCGGTCCTTTTTACTTCGAAACTTAACCAGACCATCATTTGATAGCTCCTCTAGGACCTCACTCTCTAGCTTTAAGAAATCATAGCCGGTACGAGCCTTAAACCACTCAAAATATATGCCCTCTTTAGTGCGAATCTTTATT
>CAZWIR010000114.1:0-1349 GCA_964634315.1 uncultured Planctomycetia bacterium
AGGTTAGAGAGTGATCAGGCTTATGAGATGTTTTCTCTTGAGCATATTCAGGCCATAGTAGATTTAGTAAATAAAGATGAGTTTATATCTAGCAAGGGTAAGGAGTTAGATTTAACTCTTAAATTGGCCATTGCTTTAGAGGAAAGTGATAAGGCTTATAAGTTTAATTTTGAAAAGGGGAGAATCATAAGACTAGACCAGGATAAAGAAGCCCCTTTTATTATTTCAGCATCAGATGATATTTGGAAACAGGTTTTTTCTGGTAGCCTTGATCCTTTTGTAGCAGTTACCCAAGGGAAAATGAGTTTACAGGGGCAACTAGGCCAACTATCACGTTGGTATGTTCCTTTTAGCAGGTTATTTGAAATATTTAAACAGGTAAGATTTAAATAAAAAAATATGACTTATTAATTATTGGTATGGGTTTTAGGAGTTCTTTACTTTTTCTTTAATTTAAGTCCCTGATATACTTTTTTTCGATGTTCCAGATTTATGACCATTACGACTAATTTATTTTTTATCATTTGATATATTATTCTCAGAGTTCCGATTCGTTGAGAACGAAGTCCTTTTAATGCTCCATGTAATGGTTTGCCTAGTAGAGGGTTGTGAGCTATCTCTTCTTCTAATATTTTTGCGATTTCTTTTTTGATTTTAGGAGGAAGAGATTCAAATTGTTTTTTTGAGGTACGAGTAAAACAAATGGTGTAGATATTATAGCGGCTCATTTCTTTTGTTTTCGTCCAAGGACATCTTCAAAAGAATAAACGTCACCTTTCTTTAGATCATTCAAAGATTCCATAATCGAAGCAATAGCTTTATCGTCTTTCAAAATATCCAAAGTTTCCAAAAGCCCTTCGTAATCTTCACTATTCAAGAGAACTGCTGATTCTTCGCCACGGTGTGTGATTAAGTAGGTTTGACCTAATTCATGAGCTTTTCTTACCATTGCAAGAAAATTTGCTTTTGCATTACTTGTTGTCGTAGTAGTTAAAGTAGTCATTTTTACCCCCTTTAATGGTCAACTTAATAGACCAGTCATCTAACCTGACTATATTAAGTATAACATATTCTAGGAGTTTTTGTCAAATCATTATTAATTTTGCAGACGTCCTATCTTGGGGGTAAAGTAGACGTCCTACAAAGGTACACCCTAGGTGTTTAGTGTAGGCGAGAGGTTAATAAAAGCCTTGTTTCTTTTAGTTTTTTGCCTATAATATCAACAAATGGAGTCTATATATAATTTCACCGAAGGAGAGTTAAAGAGTAAACTCACTTCAAATGGCTTTCCTGGCTATACTGCCCGACAGATTTTTGAGTGGGTTTACGATAAAAAAGTTCAAGATTTT
>CAZWIR010000114.1:1449-3309 GCA_964634315.1 uncultured Planctomycetia bacterium
CCTGAGATTAAAAAGTTAGCTAAATTGAAATTAGGAATAAGGCTTTCAGTGTCTTTGCATTCAGCTGATAATAGTATTCGCAGAGGGCTAATGCCAATTAATGAAAAGTATCCAATAGAAGAGTTAATTTTGGCAATTCGAGAGTTTAGCAAAGAGTCTAAAGACCCAATTACCTTTGAGTGTGTTTTAATCCAAGGGGTGAACACCAGCATGGATCAGGCTAAGAAGTTAGCAAAGCTACTTAACGGAGTTAATGGCAAAGCTAATTTAATTCCTTATAATGGAGTTTCTTCTAAATTTAAAGCTCCAACTCAAGAAGAGATAGATCTTTTTAGTCAAGAGCTAAAGAGAAGAGGCGCATTTTTCACCCTCAGGAAATCGCGAGGTCAAGATATTAACGCAGCCTGTGGTCAATTAAAGGCTAAATACTCTTTAGAAAAGTGACAGAATTTACTTATTATGGTATGGTAAGTGAAGAGATTACACAGATTATGGAAAGATTACACAGATTAATATGAGAGACGGAATTTATAAGTTACCACAAGAGTTTTTGTTTAAGTTAAAGAATATTTATCCTTCTAATTTTACCCGAGTAGCCACTACTTTTTTAACTAAGAAGAATACTACTTTTAGGATAAATTATCTAAAGACTGACTTAAGGACCTTAAGAAAGCTCTTAGTAAATCAAAGAGTAAAGTGTAATGAGCTTACCTTTCCTAAGGGGGCATTTTTACTAAAGACTTCTTTGAGAGAGTTCCAAAAAACCGAAATCTACAAAAACGGTTTAGTTTTTGTTCAGAACCTATCAAGTATGTTACCGGTACTTTGCCTAAGCCCTGAAAACAATGATAGGATTCTCGATTTATGTGCTGCGCCGGGGGCGAAAACTACTCAAATTTCTTCTCTTGCCCCTAAAGCAGAAGTTATAGCCATAGAAAAAGATCGTCCCCGCTACTATAAACTTCTGGCTAATTTAAAGACTCAAGGCATTGAATCGACTAGAGTTATATTATTAGATAGTATCTGGGTTAGAAAGAAATTTCCTGAATACTTTGATAAAATTCTAGCCGATGTTCCTTGTTCATCAGAAGGACGTTTTCTTACTACCAACCCAAAGAGCTTTAAATATTGGAAGCAGAGAAAAGTTAAAGAAATGATGCATAAGCAAAAGAAACTTCTTCATTCTGCATTTTTGGCTTTAAATGAAGGAGGAACCTTAGTTTACTCTACTTGTACCTTTTCTCCTGAAGAGAATGAAGGAGTTATTGATTGGTTTATTAATAAATTTAAGGAAAAGGTAGAAATTCTACCCATAGATATTCCTTTAAAGAATGCAAAGGAAGGTTTATCACAGTGGGGAGATAAGAAATATTCCTCATCTTTACGTTTGACTAGGAGGATTATCCCTGATGAGATTATGGAAGGTTTTTTCGTTGCTAAAATAAAGAAGATTTCAGTATAGGTAGATAGAAGTAGAGAAGACATAAAAAAAGGGTATACCGATTAAGGTATACCCTTTTCATATAAAACCCTTAATTATAGAAGGGATTTTAGTTCTTTTGATACTCTAAAAGCGACTTTCTTCTTAGCTGGAATCTGAATTGTTTCGCCTGTCTTAGGGTTTCTTCCCATTCTTGCTTTTGTCTGTTTTACCTTGAAAGTACCGAAACCAGAAATAGCAACATCTTCTTGCTTCTTTAGAGTAGATTTGATTGTATCCCAAATAGTATCTACTATCTCTTGAGCTTCCTTTTTTGTTGCTGTTTTAGCAGCTACGGTTTCTACCAATCCTGCTTTATTCATCCAAGCACCCCCTTTTGTTTAAAAAGTTAATATTTTCAACTACTTTTATATTTTATA
>CAZWIR010000115.1:0-3309 GCA_964634315.1 uncultured Planctomycetia bacterium
GGGATATTTTAACCAAGATAAATGCTACTAAGTTTGAGGATTTAATTGCTGTTTTGGCTTTGTATCGTCCCGGTCCCTTAGGCAGCGGTATGGTTGATGATTTTATTAACCGAAAGCGGGGTAGGAAGAGTATTTCCTATATCCATCCTAAATTAGAGTCAATTTTAAAAAATACCTACGGAATAATTCTTTATCAAGAACAAATTATGCAGATAGTGGCTAAATTAGCCGGTTTCGATATGGCCCGAGCTGATTTATTAAGAAAAGCTATTGGAAAGAAAATTCCTGAAATCATGGAGGAACAAAGGCAGTTGTTTTTAGATGGTTGTCGTAAGAATAATATTACGTTGAATATAGCTAATCAGATATTTGATTTGATTGATTATTTTTCAGGCTATGGTTTTAATAAAAGTCATTCGACTGCTTATTCTCTAATATCTTATCGCACAGCATATTTAAAATCTAATTATCCGGTAGAGTTTATGGCGGCTCTTCTAACTAGTGAGCGTAATAATACTGATAAGATTGTAGAGTATGTTAATGAATCGGGCCGGATGAAGATTGAGGTTCTTCCTCCGGATATAAATACTAGTTTTACTAATTTTACGGTAACCGATGATCAAAATATACGTTTCGGATTGATGGCTATTAAAAATGTAGGTAAAGCGGCCTTAGAAAATATTATTGAAACTAGAAAAGGCGGGAAGTTTGAGAGTATTTTTGATTTTTCTCGACAAATAGATTCACGAGTAGTAAACAAGAAAGTCGTTGAAAGTCTTATAAAGTCTGGAGCAATGGATAGTTTTAATCTTCGCCGAGCTCAAATGGTAGCTCTTTTAAATAAAATATTGAATAAAAACGTAAAAAAGGAAGATCCGTCTCAATTAAGACTTTTTTCAACCCCGGTTGATGAGAGTGTTCCTGATATCGAAGAGTGGCCGCTTCTGCAGATATTAAGTTTTGAGAAGGCTCTTTTAGGAATATATTTAACAGGACATCCTTTAAGTTCTTACTCTAACTTAGTTAATCACTTACAGCGCGAGAAAATAATCCGTCTTTTGGAGCATCCTCGAGGTGGAGATGTTATAATTTGTGCAGTTGTAGAGAAGGTAAAGAATATTACTACTCGCAGAAAAGGCCAGCGAATGGCAATTTTAAAACTAGAAGATGAGACTGCTAGCATTGAGGCTTTTATTTTTCCACGTCTTTTTGAAGAATGTGCGTTCTGTCTCCGGGAGTCAACTATCTTAGTAGTAAAGGGAAAAATTGAGGCCAAAGATAAAGTTCCCAAAATATTAGTTTCCCAGGTTATTCCGGTAGAGAAGGTTACCGATTATATTAAGAGCGCAAATATTTCTTTAAAGAATAATGGTATTTCTTTAAATAACCTAAAGAGTGTTTTTTTTAACCATAAGGGGCAGACTCCAGTCTTCTTTTCTTTCAAGGATTCTAAGCTCCAAGGGGTGAAGATAAAATCCGGTAGTAAGTTCTGCATCTCCTTGAACGAGAAGGCCTTAAAGGAAATAGGCGAGGCAGTGGGGGAGGGAAACTTGTCCTTGACACTTTAATTTGGTGGTGATAAACTTAGACCATGAGAAAGCGAGATATAGTTCTAAAGATTAGCCAAGACACACAGATAAAACAGGTCGTGGTTAAAGAGATTGTGCAGCGGACATTTGATGCCATATATGAGGCTTTAAGGAGCGGTAAAAGAATTGAGCTTAGGAATTTTGGGGTATTTCAGGTTAAGAGAAGAAAGAAAAGAATCGGTAGGAACCCCAAAACTGGTGAAGTTGTGCCTGTTCCTGAGAGAAATACCGTTGTTTTTAAGCCTGGCCTGGAGATGAAGAAGCATATTAAATAACTGCATCTGTTTTAGGATGAACCCCATTATCTTCCCCTTAAAGTTAACTTGTCTAAAATTAATAGGAGGAAAGTAGAGTGAAAAAGATTTACTCTAGTATTCGCGGAATGTCTGATTTTGATACTTCTGAAAGTATAGTCTTCGGAGAAGTAATCGAAAAGGCAAAAAGTATTTTTAAAGTTTTTAACTATAAGGAAATTATTTTGCCTATTTTAGAAGAAAAGGATTTATTCATCAAAGGTGTGGGTGAGGCCACTGATATTGTAGAGCGACAGATGTTTAAAATTGAGGGCAAGGATATAGTGCTTCGGCCTGAAGGAACAGCCCAGGTAATAAGATATTATCTTCAAAATTCACTTCATAAAAAAAGCGATTTCCATAAATTTTTCTACACTGGTCCGATGTTTAGAGGAGAGAGGCCTCAAAAAGGAAGGTTGCGTCAATTCCATCACATTGGTGCTGAAGCTATAGGTTCAGATAGTTTTTATCTTGATGCGGAGATGATCACTCTAGCCTTAAAGATATTAGATGCAGTGGGACTTAGTGATTGGGAACTTAAGATAAATACCCTTGGCTGTGCTGAGGATAAGGTAAAGTTTTCTCAATATCTTAAAGAAAAATTAGTTTCCAGAAAGAATAAACTTTGTGATGATTGTCAAAGGAGATTGGAAAAGAATCCCTTGAGAATACTTGATTGCAAGAAAGAGCAATGTAGGAGGGAGGTTGTTGCTTTGAACCTAGAAAAAGAGCATCTTTGTAATTCTTGCCAGGGTAAATTTAAAAGTTTACTCGCCTTGCTCGATGACTTAGGCATTAAATATACTTATTCTCCATATATGGTTAGAGGTCTTGATTATTATACTGACAGTGTTTTTGAGATCACTTCAGATAAATTAGGTTCTCAAGATGCGATTGGTGCCGGTGGCAGATATAATAATTTAGTTAATTATCTCGGCGGACCAGATATTCCAGCAATAGGTTTTGCTTTAGGGCTTGAAAGAATACTTCTTACTTTGGGAGAAGAAAAAAAAGAAGCAAATTTAGATGTTTTCATAGTCACGACTAATCAAGAACTTCGTGGATTAGGTGTTAATATCCTAAACCAATTAAGAGAAGAGGGTTTTTTCTGTGATATTGATTATTGTGATAAGTCTGTAAAGGGGCAGATGCGCTCTGCTCAGAAAAAAGGTTCCCGAGTGGTAGTAATTTTAGGCGAGGAGGAGGCAGAAGAAGGTGTTTTGCTCCTTAAAGATATGGAGAAATCTACTCAGAATAAGATAAAGAGAGAAGATTTAGTTCTAGAGGTAAAAAAACTAATTAAAGTTTAAGGAGCAGTGACTAATGCTAAGAACACATACTTGTGGCCAGCTGAAAGATGAGGAGATAGGTGAAGAAGTAACTTTATGTGGTTGGGTAAATTCGCGTCGTGATCACGGTAAACTTAT
>CAZWIR010000116.1:0-3295 GCA_964634315.1 uncultured Planctomycetia bacterium
ACAAATAGAGAAACAATTTGGTAAGGGTGCAATAATGCGCATGGGAGATGGGGTAAATTTGGAAATAGAGGTAATACCTACGGGGATAATTTCTTTAGACAGAGCTTTGGGTGTTGGGGGCCTGCCGCGAGGAAGAGTGACCGAGGTTTATGGTCCGGAATCCTCAGGGAAAACCACTTTAACTTTAAGTATTATTGCTCAAGGACAGAAAAGCAATGGGGTAGCAGCTTTTATCGATGCTGAACATGCTTTTGATCCATCATATGCTAAATTAATTGGAATAAAATTAGAGGATTTATTGATTTCTCAGCCCGATACTGGAGAACAGGCTTTAGAGATTGTAGAAGCCTTAGTTAGGTCCAATGCTGTAGATTTAGTTGTAATTGACTCAGTTGCTGCTTTAGTACCAAGAGCAGAAATAGAGGGGCAAATGGGCGATTCTCAGATTGCCTTGCAAGCTAGGTTAATGAGCCAAGCCCTGCGAAAACTAACTGCTGCAATAAGTAAGTCTAAAACTTGTATAGTATTTATCAACCAAATAAGAATGAAAATTGGAGTAATGTTTGGATCTCCTGAGGTTACCCCTGGAGGAAGAGCCTTGAAATTCTATTCTTCAGTAAGAATTGATCTAAGAAAAATCGCCACTGTTACTGATCAAAGTGGTGTAACCGGAATAAGAGTCAGGGGTAAGATTGTGAAGAATAAAGTTGCCCCTCCCTTTAAGGAGGCAATATTTGAAATAATGTATAATGAGGGAGTGTCTAAAACTGGAGCGATAATAGATGCTGCTATCGATGAAGGAATAATAAAGAAAGCCGGAAGTTGGTTTTCTTATAAAGATAAGAACTTAGCTCAAGGTAAAGAGCAATTAAGAAGCTTATTAAGAGAGAATGATGCCTTGAAAGAGGAATTAGAACAAGAGTTAAAGAGCGCGAGTTCGTCAGTAGAAAATAATTGATAAGGAGGAGCGATGAGGAAGTGCATAGCTATAGCAATGGCTTGGGTTTTGGTACCCCTGTTAGTTTATTCCCAGAGCTTATCAAGCCTGGAGAAGGCGACTATTGATGTTGCTTCTGGTGTAGGTAAAACAGTAGTTTCCATAAGTAGCGTAGTTAAAGAAAAAATTGGTGGAGGACTTAACTTTGGTTCACCTTTTGAGAATTTCGATAACCCTTTTGAACAATTTTTTGGAGAGTTTTTCGGGGGGATTCCTGAGCGTGAATTTGAAAGGAGAGGATTAGGTAGCGGAGTTATAGTTGATAAGGAGGGATACATTCTTACTAACGAACATGTTGTCTCTGGAGCAACTGAAGTAAAGGTTAAGCTATCTGATGGAAGAGAGTTTGATGCTGAGATTAAAGGAACAGATAAGAGGAGTGATTTAGCAGTAATAAAAATAGAAGCCAAGGGACTTCCGGCAGCAAAATTAGGGAATTCAGACGATTTGCGAATCGGTAAATGGGTAGTAGCAATAGGAAATCCTTTTGGTTTTGCAATTGATAATCCTGAGCCTAGTGTTACCGTAGGGGTAATAAGTGCTCTTAATCGTTATTTACCGGCTTTAGGCAGAAGAGATAGGGGCTATGATGACCTTATCCAGACTGATGCGGCAATTAATCCCGGAAATAGCGGAGGACCTTTAGTAAACCTTAAAGGGGAAATCATTGGTATTAATACAGCAATTATTACTACTTCTGGAGGCTATCAGGGATTAGGGTTTGCTATACCAGTTAATAAAGCAAAGAAAATTCTCGATAAATTATCTACAGGTGAAAAGATTCTTTATGGGTGGTTAGGCGTGACTATCGATAATTTAAATGATGATTTACGTAATTACTTTGGGATTAAAGAGAGAGTAGGCGTAATACTTCTAAAAGTATATAAAGACTCTCCAGCTGAGGAAGGCGGACTTAAAGAGGGAGATCTGATTTTAAGCTTTAATAAGGAATTGATAAAGACAACAAGAGACTTGGTGCGGATGGTTTCAGTTTCTGATGTTGGGAAGCGGATTCCTCTTGAGATTCTTCGTGGTGGCAAGGAGATGACTATCAAGGTAAAAATAGGTAAGATGCCCAAGGAAGGCGAGGAAATAGAAGAGATAGAGGAAGATTCAGATAGAGTTAGTTTCCGAGGTTTAACTGTAGAGGATATAACACCTTTTTATAAGCGTCAGTTTAGGATAAAAGGTGATCAAGGAGCAGTAATTATCGATATTGAAGATGATTCAGCGGCTGATGAGAGTGAGCTTCGGGTAGGAGATGTTATTTTTAAAATAGAGAATAAAAAAGTAAAGAGTAAAGAGGGCTTTAAGGCTGCTGCTTCTAAAGTAAAAGGGGACTGCTTAGTAAAGACAAATCGTGGATATTCTGTGCTTAAAAGTAAATAATTGAAGGATTTTAATAAAGCTCTTAATTATTCTTTTCTGCTTTTAAAATACAGAGCACGGAGTAGAGATGAGATAATCTCTCGTCTTAAGAAAAAAGGATATGCTCCGGTAGTAAGAGAAAAAGTTGTAGTTTACTTAGAAGAAAACAATTATATAAATGATAAAGAATTTGCCGACCTTTTCGTTAGTTACTCGTTTGAGAAAGGTTGGGGTCCGATAAGAATTAACTTTAACCTTAAGAGGTTAGGGATTTCCCCACAATTGCGTAAGCAAGCTCTAAGTGGAGATTTTGCTTATAATGATCGGGTAAAAGAAATCATCAAGAATAAATTAGCGCATTACAAAAGGCGGAAGCCATCTTTACCGGTGCCAAAAATTTGGCAAAAAATAGTAATGCATTTAGCAAGGAAAGGATTCGATTATAAGGTTATTAATTACCAGATGGAGAATTTAGGAGTAAATAGATTTGAAGACAAGTGAGCTAAGGAAAAAATACTTGGAGTTTTTTAAAAAGAGGAACCACACACTTTTTACTTCTGATAATCTAGTTCCTGGTGATGCTTCTCTTCTTTTTACTTCGGCCGGGATGAATCAGTTTAAGCCTTATTTTCTAGGTGAGAAGAAAGATATAACTAGAGCTACTTCTTGCCAGAAGTGCTTGCGTACCGGTGATTTAGAGAGAGTTGGCCAGACTGCTTATCATCATACTTTTTTTGAAATGCTGGGAAATTTTTCCTTTGGTGATTATTTTAAAAAAGAGGCAATTGAGTTTGCTTGGGAATTTATCACCAAAGAGTTGAAAATGAATCAGAAAAACTTGTGGGTTTCTGTATATAGGGAAGACGATGAGGCCTATAACATTTGGAAGGATGACATTGGTGTGTCTGAGGAGAGAATAGTTAAACTAGG
>CAZWIR010000117.1:0-3206 GCA_964634315.1 uncultured Planctomycetia bacterium
TAGTCCTTGCCTTTGTCTATTTATTCCTAGTAAGCATTGGCCTTATGGGAATTGCCTTTAAGGGTTTTGGCAAGGAATTCGCTGAAAACTTAATTAAAACTACCTCTAACCCCTTTGTCGGTTTATTCATAGGAATTCTAGCTACAAGCATTGTCCAAAGTTCATCCACCACTACTTCTATTGTCGTAGGAATGGTAGCATCAGGAGTTATAACTGTAGGAAATGCTATCCCGATAGTAATGGGAGCAAATATCGGAACTACTGTAACTGGAATACTCATATCAATAGGACATATCGGACGCCGAGAAGAGTTTAGAAGAGCCGTAAGCGGAGGTACTCTCGGTGGTTTTTTTAAAATGATGTGTGTTGTTATAATTTTTCCTCTTGAGCTAGCCACAGGCCTATTAGGCAAAACAGCTAACTGGATGAGCGGCGCCTTTGTTAATGTCGGAGGGATTAACTTCACCAGTCCGATTAAATTAGCCACAAAGCCGTTGGCACACTTTATAGAAAATACGGTTATGAAATTACAGATTTCTTCCAGTATGGCCTACACTATAATGCTGGCTATTTCTTTAATACTGCTATTTGCTGCCTTATACTATATTGTAAAGCTAATGCGAACTATGGTAGCAGAGAGAGCTGAAATTGTTCTCAATAATGTAATTGGAAAACATGGAATACTAGCTATTCTCGCTGCTACTTTTTTTACTGCTGTAATCCAAAGCAGTTCAATAACTGTTGCTTTAATGATCCCTCTTAGTGCTGCCGGTATCTTAACTCTCGAGACGCTTTACCCTTTAGTAATGGGAGCAAATATCGGAACTACTGTAACCGCTATTCTGGCATCATTCGCTACCGGAAATATTGCTGCACTTACTGTAGCTTTTGTCCACTTTCTTTTTAATATGATATGTCTTTTCTGTATTTATCCGATAAAAATATTAAGAAAAATTCCTATGTTCCTATCAAAAAAACTCGGTGACCTAGCTTACAAGAAGCGCCGTTATGCCTTAATCTATACTCTAGTTACATTTTTCATAATACCGATATTATTTATTTTTATTTTTAAGGCCTTACAATAACAAGGAGGTAAAAGATGTTTAAAAATCTAATGCAATTCTGGAAAGGAAAAGATTTTCTACATCAAGTATTCGAAGAATTCAAAAATATGCTCGATGATGCCCAGATAATGTTTGATTCTGTATCCAGAAAGTTAATCGACAATGAAGAAGAACCTGAACTAAAAGATAATGTATACCGCATAGATAAACAAGTAAATGACTTACAAAGAAATATACGAAAACGGGTAATTGAACACCTTTCTCTCCAGCCATCAAAAGATGTCCCAACTTGCTTACTTCTTATGAGTGTCGTAAAAGATGCTGAACGATTAGGAGATTTTGCGAAAAACCTCTATGAGGTCAGCACCTTAATGGCAAATCCGCTAAATAAAGAAAAATATATTGACCTTTTCGATAGTGTTGAAACCGAGATATCTGAGCTTTTTAAGGAAACTAAAAAAGCTTTTATAGAATCTGATGAAACTAAAGCAGCTAAAGCCTGGGATTATAAGACCAAGATTGCTAAGCGTTGTGATCAGATTATAATAAAACTAGCCGATAGCGATCTCTCAGTAAATGAAGCGGTTTGTTTTACCCTTATGGCCCGATATTTTAAACGCATCACAGCTCATTTAACAAATATTGCTACCTCAGTTATATTGCCTTTGACAGATTTAGATTATTTTGATGAGGAAAGAAAGGAAACCTAAAAGTTTATTTAAACAAAAGTTCTTTATCAAAGATATTATCTAGGCCTAAAAGGCCTGAAGGATCAAAGTATTTCTTAAGAGTAGACATTGCTTTAATCTCTGATTCCTTATACATAATTTTTAAATAAGATTTTTTTATCTTACCAATACCATGCTCGGCAGAAACAGTCCCCCCTAAAGATACTGCCTTTTGACAAAGCTGCTTAAGATATTTCTTAGCTTTTTTACCCTCTTGATCACTAGAAGGTAAAAAATTAAAGTGAAGGTGCGACTCTCCGATATGGCCAAAATTTACATACCGTATCTTAGCTTCTCTTGCAATTTTCTTATAAAAATCATACATTTGATTAAATTTATCATCAGGCACCGCGATATCGCCAGCTGTTTTTACCTGATTGTTTCTTCTTAAAAATTCATTAATCATCTGAGGTAACTTATGTCGAAAATCAAATACTCGCTTCCTCTCCCCTTGAGTATCGGCAAGAATACTCTCATCCAAAAAAGCTTTATTCTTCTCGATTAGCTCCTGCCACTTAAGAAGAAGCGACTGAGAACTGGCCTCATCCTCAACCTCTTGCTCAAAATAAACTGCTGCCTGGCAATTCGGTATAAAAGAATACTCATCCTTTAATAGCTCTAAAGAATTTTTATCAAATAACTCTAAAGACGCTGGATTCATCTGCCCACTCCTCTTTAGACTCTTTATCTCCTCGATAAATTCAAGGGCATTATCTTCTTTCGAGAAAAATATTAATCCATCAAAGACATTAAAAGGAATCTTTTCTAGCTTTAATTCACAAGAAACAATAACCCCTAAGGTTCCTTCGCTACCAATGAATAAATCGATTAAATCCATATTATCCTTAACATAATAACCAGCCTGCGACTTAACCTCTGGAAGCTGATAAGAAGGCACGGTAAATTTAAAACTTTTTCCCTTATGCTTAAAGTCAAAGCATCTTCCTTTAGAAATTATCTCACCTCTTTTTATTTTAATTACCTCACCGGTAGTTAGAATAACCTCTAATCCCCTTACATATTTCCTTATTGAACCATAGCCAAATCCTCTTACTCCTGAAGCCGAGGTTGCAATTGCCCCTCCAATAAAAGCTAAGCTCTCAGTAGGAAATGCCCGTAAAGTTAAGTTAAACTTATTAATTTCCTTTTCTAAATTTTCTAGAGTTAGACCAGCTTGAGTACGGACAATCTGTTTTTCTTGATTAATGTCAATAATTTGATTTAAGTTTTCTAAAGAGATAACTGCTCCTTGTAAAGGAACACACCCCCCAGTTGTGCCGGTATGGCCGGATGATAAGGTAAAAGGAATTTTCCTTCTAAGACAATCCTTTATACTCTCTAAAACCTCTTGATTGTTTTGGGGAAGGTAAAGCAAAGAAGCTTTACCTTGGACATTAGAAGTATCCTCTAAATA
>CAZWIR010000118.1:0-3182 GCA_964634315.1 uncultured Planctomycetia bacterium
TATGTATAACTATTTTGTCCATAAGGTCAATTTACTTACACTTGGGGCAGAGAGATCAGCTACTGAACTTTTAGAATTTTTGCCGCAAAGCAGGTATACTGATGAAATTTAGAAAAAGTGCAAGAATAGAGGCAGGCTTACGGCAGATAGATATTGCTCCGTTGATTGATTGTATTTTTCTTCTACTTATTTTCTTCATGCTTACTTCTAGTTTTATAGTTATTCCTGGTGTTAACGTTAAACTCCCTAAAGTATTGGCACCGGAAGAGATTGGTATCCAATCTTTAACAGTAGTTATTTCCAGCGAGGATATAATTTATCTTGAAGGTAAGCCTTTAACGATCAAAGAAATTGAAGATTTTATAAAGAAAAGAAAATTTGCTTCTATTTTTATCAAAGCTGATAGAGACGCTAGTTTAGGGGTAGTGGTAAAGATATGGGATGTTTGCAAGAGATTTGGAATAGAGAAGATAGGGATCGCCACTACTTACGACGAGTAATCTTAAATCTTTTCTGATGAAAAAGAAATGTGTTATACTTTTTCCTTTAGCACTTTCGGCGCTTTTGCACCTAGTAGTTGGATTTTTTTGTTCTTTGCAAATTACTGCAAAGGGTGACCCTTCTTTTTACAGCTGGTTTAATATACTTAGTGATCAAGATTTGTTTCTTGGGAAAAAGGAGGTCACCTTTCCTGAGAGTGTAAATTTTCCTTCAGATAATCTTAGAAGGGAGTATTTTTCTTCTTCTTCCGCTTATTTTCCTGGTTCAGATCTTTTTAGAAACAGAGAAAGTCCTAATTTGAGTTTTCTTATTCCCAAAATTACTAAACCCTTTTTTCCCTTAAAAGATACAAAAAATCGGCAAGGTTATCTTTATCTTTGGCAGAGACCGGTTGTTTTTTCTTCGCGGGAGGAGGAAAATGTTTCTTATAAGGCTTATGTTTCACCATATGGGAAGGTTCTTTTTCTCTATCCAGAGAAATTGCCAGTTAACTCCTACGGGAATTTCTATTTACAGGAATATCTTCGGGAGGCGACTTTTTTCCTTGACCATAGATTTTTCTGGACAAAACTAGAAGGGGTAGTAAAATAAGTGAAAATAGAGTTTTCGTTGTTTATAGCTATTATTTTAAGTGGATGGCTGGTATTTGCTTTTTTTCTGGAGTATATAAGTAATCGACGTAATTCGTTGATTAAGAAGGAGATGCAACTAGAGAGAAGAAAATGTGAGGTTTGCGCTGCGGTGTATTTTGTTTCGATTTTCTTTGAGTTTTGGAGTTGCCCTCTTTGTGGGAGTATAAATAAAGAAAGATGATTACAGAAATTGGAATAGTAGCTGGTGAAATCTGGGATTTCCTAGATAAACATGGGAAGGTAGGTTTAGAACAGTTAATGGCTGGGATAGAAAAATCTCGTGAGCTAACTCTTATGAGCTTAGGATGGTTGTCTCGGGAAGGTCATGTTCTAGTTAGGAAGGATGGTCTTGATTATCAAATTAGCCTGCGAAAGAAGGAGCAAGAATGAAAAAAGGTGTAGTTTTGGTAGTTGTGATTGGTGTTATGCTAGTAATCTTTACTCTTGCTTTAGCGGCTCTTTTTCTTATGACTCAAGAGTCTCGTATTGCTGAGCATAAGGTAAGACGCACTAGAGCTTTCTTTGCTGCTCAAGCTGGGATGGTTCATGCTCTTGAGTCATTGCGTAACGGCGCTGATCCTTCAGGGACGCTCTTCATAGGCGGTGGTATTAGTGGTTATCCTGCCGCAGGAGTGCCGGTAGATATTGTTTGGCCTGCTCCCCCAGGTGCCGGTAATGGTCCGGGAGGGACTGATCCAGTAAATATTACAGTTAACTATTGACCTGCCTGGTAAAGTTTCATTTTATAAATACAAATTCTTTTTCATTTTTTAACGGGCCGGTGGTCCAGTTGGGAGGATGCCTCGTTCGCAACGAGGAGATCGGCGGTTCAACTCCGCCCCGGTCCAATTAAAGGTAGAAACAATATATGTCAAAGGTAAGAATTTACATTGAACCCAAAGATATAAGTGTTTTTATTAAGGTAAAGGATAGAGATCTTATTCATAAAATACGGAATGTTTTACGTCTCGAGAGAGGAAACGTCTTGCATGCTTTTGACGGTCAAGGCAGTGAATACCAATGCCGGATAGAAGAAATAGCCAAAAAGAGTGTTTTACTCAAGAGAGAGAGCCTTTCTAGAAGTAGTTCAACACCAAGTAGAAGGATAATCTTAGGCTTTCCTCTTGCTAAAGAGGATAAGATTGATTTTATTCTCCAGAAGGCTACTGAGTTAGGAGTAGATGGTTTTATTCCTTTTGCTTGCGAAAGAACTTTAAAAGTTAAGGTTACTGAAAAGAAAATAGAAAGATGGAAAAGAATAATCATTGAAGCCCTGCGACAGTCAGAGAGACTATGGATGCCTTCGGTAGCTAGAGTGTTAGATTTTAAAGAGATTATTAGTAGTAATTATAAAGTTAAATTAGCAGCCTCAATTAAGGGAGAAAATTTAAATATTGCTCTAAATGGTCAAGAAGAAGAGATTCTTATTCTTGTTGGTCCAGAAGGGGGTTTTTCTGATTCAGAGCATAGTCAATTTAAAGAAAATAATTTTAAGTTTCTTAAACTATCTTCGAATGTTTTAAGAGTAGAGACTGCAAGTATATTTTCGGTTGGTTTAATTAATTATTCTCTAACAAAATGATAGTTAAATTTTTTACACTTGGTTGGCAAGGTTAATCAATACGAGACCAAGGCTTAAAAGAGAAGTTTTCTCATTAGGCTATACCATAACTAAGGTTTTTGCCTTTGTCATTAAATAAGTAACTAAAATTATGCGTCTGAATCTTTTTATTGCTAAAAGTGGTTATGCTTCAAGAAGGAAGGCTGATTGTCTTATCAAAGAGGGTAAGGTAAGGGTTAACGCTAAAGAAGTACTTCAACCTTTTTTGCAAGTTGGCAATAAGGATAAGGTTGAGGTTGAGCACAAGCTTCTAAGACTTAAAGAACTTACTTATATTTTATTCAATAAACCTAAGGGAGTAACCACTACCCTGAGTGATAAGTTTGCTCTTAAGAAAGTAATTGATTTTTTTCCCAAAAAATTTAAAGGAATTTATCCAGTAGGAAGATTAGATAAGCAATCTTGTGGATTGCTTATTCTTACTAATG
>CAZWIR010000119.1:0-3126 GCA_964634315.1 uncultured Planctomycetia bacterium
ATTAAAGGAGGTAGCTATGGACGATATATTAGAAATTTTGGAAGGTAATGCAAGAATATCTTTAGAAGATTTACAGAAACTAACCGGCAAGAGCAAAAAAGATGTTGAGCGGGCAATGAAAAGCTATGAGAAAAAAGGAGTAATCGTAAAGTATAAGACAATTATAAATAAACAAAAGACTGAAAATAAAGGTGTAGTTGCTTTAATCGAGGTTAAGGTAGCTCCCCAGAAAGATGTTGGTTTTGATTTAGTTGCTCAGAGAATTTACAGATTTCCAGAGGTAAAGAGTTGCTATCTTCTTTCCGGTACTTATGATTTGCTTCTTGAAGTTTGTGGGGAAGATATACAGGCAGTAGCGAGTTTTGTTTCTGAGAAGTTAGCCCCTTTGAGTTCAGTAAGCGGTACAGCTACTCATTTTATGCTTAAGAAGTACAAAGAAGACGGAGTAATTTTAGTAAAGGGAGAAAAGAACCAACGACTACCGATAACTTACTAGTATGATATCAAAAAGAATAAAAAAAGTACCGCCTTCGGGGATACGGGAATTCTTTGATTTAGTTCTTGGGATGCCTGAGGTTATTTCTCTAGGTGTAGGAGAGCCGGACTTTATCACCCCGTGGAGGATTAGAGAAAAGGCAATTACTGCTTTAGAAGAAGGGCTAACCTCTTATACTTCTAACCAAGGCCTTTTTGTTTTGCGCAAAGGTATTACCAATTTTTTAAATAATAAATATTCTTTAAACTATAGTCCTGACGAGGAAACCCTTATTACAGTTGGAGTTAGTGAAGGTTTGGATTTAGCTTTAAGGGCTATTCTAGAGCCCGGAGATAAGGTTATTGTAATTACTCCTTATTATGTTGCTTATCCGGCTATGGTCCAGATATGTTGCGGTAAAGTGCTCTATTTGCCAACCAAGGAAGAAGAGGGCTTTAAGATTAATCTTAAAAAACTCAAGAGTTTGCTCACACAAAATCCTAAGGCGATAATATTAAATTACCCCTCTAATCCTACAGGCGTAACCTATAGTCGAGAAGAGTTGAGCAAAATTTGGAATATTTTATCCAATAAAGATATAATTGTCATTAGCGATGAGACTTATGATGAGCTAAACTATGGTAAAGCTCATGTTCCATTTGCTTCTTTGAGCAAAAAGGCAAAAGAAAAAACAATTTTACTTAATGGATTTTCTAAAGGTTATGCTATGACTGGTTTCAGAGTAGGTTTTGCTTGCGCAAATAAGGAGATTATTTCAGCAATGACTAAGATACATTCATACTCAATGCTTTGTGGTCCGATTATGTCCCAGATTGCTGCAATTGAAGCTTTAAGAGCAAGAAAAGAAGTAAACCAGATGCAAAGAAAATACAAGAAAAGAAGGGATTTTATAGTTAAGGAGCTCAATCGTCTTGGGCTTTCTACGGTTAAACCCCAAGGCGCATTTTATTGTTTTTCTTCAGTAAAGAAGTATAAAATAAGTGCTTTAGATTTCGCTAAGAAATTATTACTCCAAGAAAAAGTTGCTGTAGTGCCGGGAACAGCATTTGGAGGAGAGTTTAATTCGTATGTAAGAATTTCTTATGCTAACTCCTTAGAAAACTTAAGAGAGGCTGTAGTAAGGATAGAGAGATTTTTAAGCAAGTTATAGATTCCAAATAAAGTCTAGCCAATCAACAAAAAATGTTTCTAAAATCATTGTCTAAGCTAATAGTAATAATTTTCATTTTTAGTTTGTTCGGTTGCACTCAAGCTCCCAATGGTTCAATTGGAGATAGTGTTATCGGATTAGAAGAGCTTAAGGATCGTTACCAGGAATTAGTTACCCAGAATAGCCAACTCTTAGAGCTTAATCCTGACGATTTAAGCTTAAGGCTTAAGCTAGCTAAAATTTACTATGATTTTAAAAATTATTTACAGGTAAGAGAGATTCTTGAAAACGTAGACGATCAAGAGGCAAGGATAATTTTAGTGAAAGCTTTAGTTAAGGCAAAAGACTATGATGGTGCTATTGATATTTTTGAACAGTTAAAACTTTTCCCTGAGGATAATGAATATCTCTATCTTTACGGGCAAGTTTTGGAAGAGAAAAACCTATTTCCTAAGGCTCTTAAAATATATGAAAAGGTAGGTACTCCTTTTAAGGCGAAAGCTCAGGAAAGATTAAAATCAATCAAGATAAGAGTAGATGATAAGGTTCCCGAAGAAGTAGTATCTGTATCTAAGGAAGCTGAAGAATTTCTTAAAGGTCTAGAAGATGAGGCTGCAATATATCTATTAGTTGATGAAGAAATCGAGATCAAGGCTGATAATACCTCTGTATCTACCATACACGTCATTAATAAAGTTCTGCAAGAGAGAGGTAAAAGCTTAGCAGAGGTTGAGATGGGGTATGATTCTACCTATGAGAGGATAGAGTTAGAATATGCTAGGACGATAACTAAAGATAATAAGGTAGTTTATGCTGGAGCCGAGAGTATCCGTGATGTAAGCCGGTATCTAAATTTTCCTCTCTACAGTAACTCTCGAGCATTTATTGTTTCTATGCCTTCGGTAGAGGTAGGTTCTTTTATTGAGTATAAGGTAAAAATTTATTCTTCAAAGTTAATTAATCAAGATGACTTTAGTTTCATCTATCGTCTTCGTGAAGGTTATCCTGTCTTCAAAGCTGAGTTTGATCTGATCATACCTAGCGACCGTGATACCCATTTTAAATTTCTAAATAAAGAGTATGCAGAGGGTATAAACCTTGAGCCCGAGATAACAAAGCAGGGGAGTAGGAAAATATACTCTTGGAGATTTGATCAAATAGAGTCTATCATTCCTGAGTACAGCATGCCTAATACTCCTTATATTAATCCGGCAATCTTGGTTTCTAGTTTTTCTTCTTGGGATGAGATTTACAAGTGGTGGAAATCTCTTTATCAAGATAAGCTTCAGCTAAATAAAGAAGTAAAGGATTTTGTAAAGGAGCTGATTAAAGATGCTACTACTGATTATGGTAAAGCAAAAATAGTTTATGAATTTGTAGCTAGAAATATTCGCTATGTAGCTATAGAGTATGGAGAGAGTGGGCATGAGCCGCATTATGCCAATGAAGTATTTTTGAATAAGTATGGGGACTGTAAAGA
>CAZWIR010000120.1:0-3116 GCA_964634315.1 uncultured Planctomycetia bacterium
AAATACCTGCCTCGCTCTATTACTTTAGAAAATCATTGGTTTTCACTTGAAGTTTTCTACAGAGAAGATTTTGATTCAATTAACTTTAATCAAGTGTTTAGAGTTAAGGAGAGATTTGTAGAGAAACAAGACTATGAGGATTTTAAAGGACATCTTAAAAGAGCTCTCTTTTCTTTGCGCGAAGAGATTATTCTAGAAAAGAAATAATGGAACAAACAAATGACAAGAGAAGATATATAAGAATTTCTACTGTTTTGCCGGTTGAGTTTTTTATCTTTGATGCTAAGGGTAAGAAATTTACTCCCTGGCTTCAGGGTTTTACTCACGACATAGGAAAGGGTGGTATCTGTCTTTTGATTAATGATTTCTGGTGGGGGTTTGCCGATCGCGTAAAGCAAGATGGCGTTCAGCTATTTTTGAGGATAAACTTTCCTTTTAAACATCAGCCAATGTGTTTAAAAGCTCGGGCGAGTTGGGTTAGGGAGCAAAGGCTTAAAGATTTCAATCGCTATACAGTAGGGCTAAAGTTCGTAAAAGCTAACGATAAAGAGGCAAAGGGCCTATTTAAATACGCCATAATTAAAAAATATACACCAATTGTTATAGGCGGGATTATGACTGTACTTGTATTATTTTCTTTTTCTTTATTTTGGCGTATGGAATCTTTAGTAAGGAAAAACAGGAAGTTAGTAAGTAATTATGTGAGTATTTTAGAGAAGCGTTCATCTCTTGAGGAAGTATTGAAAGAAGGGCTAGGGGCAGAAGAATTTCTTAAACAGCGGCAATCAAACTTAGAGCTGGCTATTGATTCGCTTAATGAAGAGGTTGATCTTTGGCAGGGTAAGTATGATGTCTTGGCTGCTGGTAAAGACAGTGAGGCTACATCTTCAAAAGAAGCTTTAGACCTTGAGAAAAAACTTTCCCTTTTGGGGTTAGAGTTGGCGGGCTTAAAGCGAGAGAATGAGTTTCTAAAGACTAAAGAAAAGGAGGGTAAAGCCGCAGCCTTAAAGATTCAAGAAACAGTTGAAAACCTGCAAGTCGAAGAGATAAAATCTTCCCAAAAAGTGATTAGCGGAATGTATGATTGGGTAAAGAATCGTCAGGATTTAAGAAGAGGATTAGTATTAAGCTATGAAGGGGATAGCAGTTTAGATAAAGTTTGCTTTACTTATGACCAAGCCTTAGCTGCTATTGTATTTCTTATTTCTGGAGATAAGCCAAGGGCTGAGAAGATATTAGATTTTTACTTAAAGAAAATAAACGATGGGAAGGATATCTACAATGCTTACTTTACTCAAGGTGATGTTTTTGAGTATGTGCTTCACAGCGGCCCAAATGCCTGGTTGGGTTTAGCTGCTCTTTGTTATACCAAAGAAACTGGTGAAAAAAAGTATTTACCTATAGCCAGGAAAGTATCTAATTTTCTTCTAGCAATGACCGATGGTGAAGGTGGAGTACAAGGAGGGCCGGATGCGTCTTGGTATTCTACTGAGCACAATCTAGATGTTTCTGCCTTTTTTAAGTTGTTTTATGAGATTACTGGGCAGAGAAAGTACCTGGATACCTCTGTAAGCGTAAAGAAGTGGATTTCGCGTTATTCCTATACTGATTATGGGCCTCCGATTAAAAGAGGTAAGGGTGATTCTACCATTGCTACTGATACTTATGCTTGGTCAATAACTGCTTTTGGCCCCGAAGATCTTTTATCTTTAAAGATGAACCCAGAGTCAATTCTGAATTTTGCTGTTGAGCATTGCGAGGTTGGAGTAAAATTTCACCGGAAAAAAGGTGAGGTTAAATTAAAAGGTTTTGATTTCGCTAAAGTTAGGAATGCTCCTCGGGGAGGGGTGGTATCCGGGGAATGGACATCTCAGATGATTTTAGCTTTTGAGATCATGGCAGATTATTTTAAAGACGAAAACCCTGGTAAATCTAAAGAGTATTTAAAGAAGGCGTTTTTTTATTTTAATGAATTGCAAAAGATGATTATAACTTCTCCTTCTCGCATCGGCCGGGAGGATCCCTGTCTTCCTTATGCCTCTAGCCCCTTTGCTGATACTGGGCACGGTTGGCGGACTCCTAAAGGGAGCAGGACTGGTTCTCTTGCCTCAACAGCTTATTTTCTGCTCGCCTATTACGGCTATAATCCTTTAAAGGGAGAATTCCTCGATTTGTCTTTAAGGGGAAATCGTTTGGGAGGACAAAATCTTACCTTTTAATCTTTATTCGTAATTTTATCGTTTTTTCGCTTTTGGGAACATTTTTCGTGGTATCCTAAAATTTTATCTAATTCTTGTTTAGACATACTTCCGACTATCTTAAATTTTTCTAAGGAGGATAATTCTCTTATTTCTTTAGCCGGACAATTAGATAAGGCTATTCCAAAGGGGCAGCGTCTAAGTAATTCCAAGATTAATTTTCTTTCATTTCTGAAATCGTAATTCATATTATCAGTTATTTAACACTCGGGATTAAGTCACTGGGTACTACATTAATTGTATCCACAAACTTATTATAGCATATTTCGACATTGAATAGAACTATTCACATTTTAGAGATTTGAGGTAGAATAGGCGGTATGTCAATGAGTGAGTTTAAATCAGGATTTGTCACTATTCTCGGTAGGCCTAATGTAGGTAAATCCACCCTTCTTAACGCCTTGATAGACAATAAGGTAAGCATTATATCGCCTATTCCCCAGACTACACGCCATCAGATAAAGGGAATTTTAAATCTAGAGAATGCTCAGGTTGTTTTTGTTGATACGCCGGGTATTCATTCCTTTGAGGGTAAATTAGCCGCACATTTAAATACAGTTGCTAGGAGAGCCTTGGAGGGCTGTGATTTAGTTATTTATGTTGTTGATATATCTCGGCGTCCTGGTAAGGAAGAAGAAGAGTTGATGCGGATTATTACCGGACAAAAAGTTAAAACAATTATGGTTTTGAATAAGGTTGACTTAGGACTAAAATATTTTAATACTTACATTGATTTATGGACCGAGAAAGTAGAGGGCAGAAGGAGTCCTTTAATCTATTACATGCCTTTATCAGCTAAGACCGGGAAAGATGTTGATAAATTAAGAGAGTCTATATTAGATAACCTACCAGAGTCCC
>CAZWIR010000121.1:0-1243 GCA_964634315.1 uncultured Planctomycetia bacterium
TTTGTTGTTTCTGAGTTAGCTGGAAAGTCTACTCTAGTAGTAAAGGCTAAAGAGTTAGAGTTTGATTTAGATAAGAAGTCAGATAAAGCAAAAGATTTACATAAGCTTATTCAAAAATTAGAAAATCAAGGATATCAATTTGAAGCCGCTGAAGGATCTTTTAAGCTATTGCTTCAGAAAGAATTTAAGAAACACAAAAACTTTTTTGAACTACTGGGTTTTAAAGTTATCGTTGAAAGAAAAGAAGATAATAAATTGATTTCAGGGGCAACAATAAAACTAAAGATTAACGGAAAGTTGGAGAAGATAGTCTCCGAGGGTGATGGCCCGATTAATGCTTTAGATAATGCCTTAAGAAAGGCTCTATCCAAGTTCTATCCTACTCTTTCAAAAATGCACCTTACTGATTTTAAGGTCAGGGTTTTAGATGAAAAGGGTGGAACTGCGGCAAAGGTTAGGGTTTTGATTGAGTCCCAAGATCAGGGAGATAGTTGGTCAACTATCGGCGTTTCTGAAAACATTATCGAGGCATCTTGGCAGGCTTTAGCTGACAGTGTTGAATATAAGCTTCTTAAGGATTTGAAGCCAAAAGGATAAATATTTCCTTAATTTATCTTTAAGAATACAAAATAACAACAAAAATAAGGGGCTAATTTCATTATTGTGTTTTTTTGAGCCAATGATATAATTTAAATTACTATGCAAGGTGCTAAAATATTGATTGAAAGTTTAATTCGGGAAGGAGTAGAGGTAATTTTTGGCTATCCGGGAGGATCAGTTATACCTCTTTTTGATTGTTTATATGACGCTCCGATAAAATTTATTCTAACTCGTCACGAGCAGGCAGCTGCCCATGCTGCCGACGGCTATGCTCGCTCTACTGGTAAGGTTGGAGTTTGTTTATCTACCTCTGGGCCGGGAGCAACTAACCTAACTACTGGTATAGCTACCGCTTATATGGATTCAGTACCAATTATTGCAATAACTGGTCAGGTAAAAACATCTTTAATTGGCAATGATGCTTTTCAAGAGGCAGATATTACCGGAATAACTCGTTCGATTTCAAAGTATAATTACTTAGTAAAGGATGTTAAAGACCTTGCTTATACCGTAAAAGAAGCTTTTTACTTAGCCAATACCGGAAGGCCAGGGCCAATAGTTATAGATTTACCGGTTGATGTACAGATCCAAGAGGCAGATTTTAGCTATCCTGATAAAATCGAGATGCGCAGTTATAATCCTA
>CAZWIR010000121.1:1343-3113 GCA_964634315.1 uncultured Planctomycetia bacterium
GCTAATATGGCTATTACTGAAAGTGATCTTTTAATTTCGGTTGGGTCACGCTTTGATGATAGAGTTACCGGCAGACTTGATGCGTTTGCTCCTGAGGCAAAAATAATCCATATTGATATTGATCCGACTTCAATAAGCAAGAATATAAAAGTAGATGTTCCTATTGTAGGAGATGCCAAAAACATTTTAGGCCAGCTTATTGAGGAAATAAAAGTGTCTAAACTTTCAGATTTAAGTAAGTGGCATAAGAAAATAAAGGATTGGAAAAAGGAGCACCCTCTCGTTTATAATAAAAAGAATAGTGGTAAAATAAAACCTCAGCATGTTATCGAGGAGATCTATAGTCAAACTAAAGGAAAGGCAATTATTGTAACTGAGGTAGGACAGAACCAGATGTGGGCATCACAGTTTTATAAGTACGATTATCCGCGTCAATTTCTATCCAGTGGTGGGCTAGGAACTATGGGCTATGGTTTTCCGGCAGCAATTGGTGCAAAAATAGCTAATCCTAAAAGGGAAGTTATTGTTATAGCAGGGGATGGCTCAATACAAATGAATATCCAAGAATTAGCTACCTTAACCACCTATAATATAAAGGTGAAGATAATTATTTTAAACAATAGTTGTTTAGGGATGGTAAGACAGTGGCAGGAACTTTTTTATAATCGACGCTATTCAGGAACCCCATTAAAAAATCCTGATTTTGTAAAAGTTGCTCAAGGTTACGGGGTTAAAGGTGTCAGGGTTAAGAAGGTTAGTGAGGTAAAGGGAAAAGTTAAAGAAATCATCTCGGCAAAAACATCAGTTTTAGCTGATTTTTGGATTGAACCTGAGGAGAATGTATTTCCAATGGTGCCAGCTGGTGAGGCGATTAATAGAATGATCGGGGGAATGGCGTAATACTATGAAACACACTATACAGGCTTTGGTTGAAAATAGATTTGGAGTTTTAGCTAGAGTTGCCTCTTTATTTAGTGCTCGAGGATATAATATTGAATCTTTAGTAGTTGGTGAGACTCAGGATTCTACAATGTCTTGCATGACTATTGTAGTAGATGCTGAGGATGAAAGAATATTAGAGCAAATAAAGAAACAACTCCATAAACTTATTGATGTAATTACTGTAATTGACTTTACTCATCGAGAATATATTGATAGAGATTTAATTTTAATCAAAATATTAAACAATGGCAAAAATAAGACGGTTATAGAAAAACTAATTAAAAAATATTCAGTAAAAATTATTGAGAAGACTAAGGAGGTTTTTCTTTTAGAGGTTTGTTCCAATCGTCGCCAGGAAGATGAGGTTCTAAAAGAATTGAAAAGTTTAGGGATAAAGGAATTGGTAAGAACTGGGAGAATTGCAATAGGGAAGTGATAAGATACTTTGGGTATTTCATGCCCTCAGTATCAATTCGACTAAACATTTTTTAGTAAAAAAATGTAAGTCTCATTGAGGAGGTTAAAAATGGCTAAGATGTATTACGACAAAGACGCTAATTTAGATGTAATTAAAAATCTTAAAGTAGCCATTATCGGCTATGGTATTCAGGGCCGGGGGCAGGCTTTAAATTTAAGAGATAGCGGCGTTGAGGTTTTGGTTAGTGAATTAGAGGGTACTCCAAACTATGAGCAGGCTAAGAAAGATGGATTTAACGTTATTCCGGCTCAGAAAGCTGCTGAAGAAGCTGATGTTATCCAGATATTAACCCAGGACCATGTTCAGGGTATGGTTTATGAAAAAGCAATAAAGGCTAATCTTAAAGAAGG
>CAZWIR010000122.1:0-3097 GCA_964634315.1 uncultured Planctomycetia bacterium
GCAATCACAAAATCACTTCTATTTTCTCTTAAGCTCTTATAGGCTTTATCTATAATCCCTTTTTGCTTAGGCTCTAATTTAAATTGGATAAGTACTGACTTAGAGGCCAATCTACGTATGCGCTTTATAACCTTTTCTGTAGGGATTAATTTTAAACTTCGGCTCTTGCCAGAAGGAATCTTGCCCCCAAATTGTCTCTTTAATTTGTAATCACTTACTGCCGCACTATGAATAATAGCATCATAGCGTTGCTTTTTAATTGCCTTAGAGACTTCTTTCTTAAACTCCTCAAAATAACGATAAGAAATAACTTTTAAGCCTTTTATCTTAATTACCCCTGAAGGGATGGCTTCGCCTAGACAATGAGGATTTATCAAAAGTGTGACCGAATGGCCTTTATTTTTTAAGCCTTGGGCTAAACCCAAACCAGTCTTACCGGTAAAACGGTTTGTAAGAATTCTAACATCATCTACCTTAGACCAGGTAGAACCAGCAGTAATCAACACTTTCATTTGGGATTTATTTTCTTTTTTATCCTAAAGACCCCGCTCTCTTTTTCTTGTCGAGGATAAAACCAACATCTTTAAAGACTCTTGATCCTTCATTCTCATCCAATTTGTATAAAAATCACTATCACGGACAATTTGGGCAATTGCCATTAAAGCTCTCAAGTGGAAATTTCTCTCATCTACCGATCCAGCAAGAACAAAAATAATATGCACTGGATCTTCTTGGAGTGAAAATACTATTCCTTTACGAGCCCGCACAAGCACAACTTCAAATTTATTCTCACCGGGAACAATAATATGAGGAATGGCTAAACCCTTCTCAATTACTGTATGTGACTCCTCCTCCCTCTTTATCAACAAATTCTTTATTTGAGGAGAACTAATATTTAAACGTAGAGAAAGCGTCTCGGATACAAGTTGGAAGAAATCATCTCTATCCATCTCTTCTTCCAGGTCCAAAACAATCGAGCCCTCAATTAAATGATCAAATCTATCCTTTATAATTTTATCGCGTTTATGCAGGATTTCCTTTAACTCATCTTCCAAAGAGGTATCAACAAACTCTTTTGCTGTGATTCTCTCCACCAAGTGCATAAGCGCCGAATGCCTTTTTATTTTACTAACGCTTAGTATAAACCAAACAAAACTAACTCCAACGAAAGAGACACTTATAAAAAGGGGAATCTTTCCCATCTTAAAAATTAAAACTCCATAAATAATAAGTGCAAAAATCTGAACCCAAGGATAAAGCGGAGATTTAAAAGTTGGACGATAATTTATGACTTTGCTCTCTCTCATTATAATAACTGAAAGATTAACAAAGGCGAAAAGAATAATCATGAGTGTTGAAGCTGTCTTTACCAAGCTTTCAAAATCTAAAAAGAGTATTACAATAAGCATAAATAAACCAGTAACAATTATCGAAAAGTAAGGTGTCTGGGATTTCTTAGATACTAACGAAAATGGAGATGGAAGCAAATCATCTTTGGCCATGGCCAAAGGTATACGAGAAGAAGAAAGTATTCCGGCATTGGCTGTGCTAATGAAAGCAATTAAGGCTGCTAAAGAAAGAATTACACCAAATCCTATACCACCCAGTTTTAAAGCTCCTTGTGTTAAGGGAGTAAGAGTCGAAATCATTGCCGACGGTGAAAGAATACCAATAGTAACTGCTATACAAAGACAGTAGAGTACCTGAACAACAAAAAAGGATAAAAACATCCCTAGGGGAATAGTTCTAAAAGGATTCTTGGTGTCTTCGGCAATAGAAGCAATCTTAGTAAGCCCGCCGTAAGAGATAAAAACCATTCCGATTACCGGCAACAATGAACCTGGCCCTTTAGGAAAAAAAGGCTGGAAGTTTTGCCAAGATATATCTCTTACCCCCAAAAGAATATAAGTGAGACAGGAAAGAAGAAGAAAAATGACCATCATGTTCTGAATGCGAGCAGTTAACTTGACACTAAAGATATTCACTAATACAAAGACTATACAAAATGAAGAAGCAATAAGTTTTATAAAAAAATAGAACTGAGGATTACCTACTGAAGGAAGAAAATACTCTAAAAACACCCCGATACCGACTAAAGCAAAAGCACTCTTTAAGCTAAGTGAAAACCAACTAGCCAAGCCTCCGAGTATACCTAAGAAGGGACCGAAACTGCGTTCAATAAAAAAGTAGGTTCCACCAGCCTTGGGCATTGCACTTAAAAGCTCTGATTTACTAAAAATAGAAGGAATCATCAAAAAACCGGCTATAAAATAAGCTAAAATAATCGAGGGGCCGCTATATTTGTAGGCAATAGCCGGAAGAATAAATAGGCCTGATGAGATCATAGTCCCGGTAGCAATGCAGAAAATATCCCATAAATTAAGCTTTTGGGCTGATTTCATGCATAAATCATACCATAATTTAGAGTTTGGATAAAGGGCAATTTTTTCAAATTTTGCCTTGAAAAAACGCTAAAACATGGTATATTAGGAGAATCGTAGAGGAGGAAAACATGGCAGAAGTCAGGATTGAAACAAACGAAGATTTCGAAAGAGCCTTGAGAGGCTTTAAGGTTCAATGTAAAAAAGAAGGGATTGCGAGAAGGTTTCGAGAACGGCAATACTATACGAAACCGTCTCAAAAAAGGAGGGTCAAAAAGAAAAAACGTTAAGGGGACTCTTGTTTATGTAAACATGAATGAATAAGGAGAAAATGTAATGGAAGAAGAAAAAAAGATTTATATTGGCAACTTGGAATTTGGCACTAGCGAAGACGATCTAAAGAAATTTATCGAAGAAAAAGAGCTAAACGCTAAGGATGTAAAAATAATAACTGACAAATTTTCTGGTAAATCCAAAGGTTTTGGATTCGCAGAATTTGAAACTGAGGAGCAAACCCAACAAGCTATAGATGCGTTAAACGAACAAGAACTAAACGGCAGAGCATTACGGGTAAGCAAGGCACAAAAAATGCGTCCCCGAACCGATAGAGATAACTTTAGCGGCGGAAGATTCTAAGAAAATTTAAGTAAAATAAAAAGAGGAGGAAATGCCGTTCCCTCCTCTTTTTTTGTCTTTTTAATCCTACCTTTAAAATA
>CAZWIR010000123.1:0-3088 GCA_964634315.1 uncultured Planctomycetia bacterium
ATTCATGTTCCAGTAAAAGATTTTGCACCTGAATATCCTTATGTTATACAATTTTCGTAAAAATGGATAATTTTGAAATAGTAAAAAAGGAATTTTATATGTTAGCTCGAATCCCTCTAGAAAAGAGGCTGACCAATCGAATTGATGATGATTGTTTACGCAAGAATTCTCTATTTCAAGTATTAGCTGAGAGAGTCTTTGACTATTCGGGTATATTAAAGCTGCTCAAAAAAAGGGTTAGTTTTTGGCTATCCTGTGATGATTCTGAAAATACACTGGTTCTAGCTGGATATATATATTATTTAGATCGCAATTTTATAAAAGCAAGAAGTTTTTTCTTGAGAACTGTTGAGAAAAACCCCGAGAACTTAGATAATTGGAGTGATTTAGCATTCTCCTTATATCACTGTTCTTTGAAATCGAACCGATTAGCTAAGGCAATATTATTCGATTTTGATTTATTCATAAAATTTTTCCGAAAATTCAATTATAAAATCTGCAATATCAATACTCTAGAAAAAATACGTAGATATTTGGTCGATAAAAAATTGGAATATTCTTGTAATTATAAACAATTTATAGATAATCGGGATTTGCGAACTATATCCAGAAAGAGATTAAATCTAAGGAAAAAGGAAAAGGTAATCTAAAGAAAAAATGCTTAATGTTCCGATTAATTATTTAACTACCTTAAAGGATTTAGAAGAGCTTATAAAGGTTGGGGTAGGTGAGTTCTACCTTGGTTATATGCCTAAGCAGTGGTATCAGGTATATGGTTGGGAAGTAAGTACTAATCGAAGATATTTTCCAGTAATTCCTCACATAATAGATCGAGAAAAGGCTGAAGAGCTGGTATCTTTTATCCATGCTAGGGGCAAGAAGATATTTTTAGCTTTAAATGAGCATTATTATACTCAGCAGCAATATTCTTTGCTTTTTAAAATAATTTATTTATTTGAAAGTTTTGGTATAGACGGGTATATAGTGTCTGACTTAGCTCTTATTTTGACGATGAAAAAAAGAGGGATAATTAGGGAAATACATTTAAGCTCTTGTGTCGGTTTGTACAATTCTTCTACACTTTCTTTTTATCGAGGTTTGGGAATAAAACATTTTATTCTGCCGAGAAAAATTTCTGTTAACGAGATAGTTAATTTCTTGAAACATACTTCCGAGGAAGTTAGTTTTGAGGTATTTTTGATAGGTGAATGGTGTAAGTTTAGCGATGCTTTTTGTTTCAGCTCTCATGGTTTTAATCGCGAAAATTTTTGTGCAACACGTTTTAAAAAGTATCTTGTTAACAAAAAAGATCTTTCCGAGAAAGATCTTAGCTTTTTTTCTCCAGGCACTGTTCCTTGGTGTGGCCTATGTCTTATTTCTCAGCTTGAGAAATACAAAAAGAGGATTGTTTTTAAATTACCCTTAAGATCTGCTTGTTGTCCGAATATCGAAAATATAGTTTTAGTCAAAAGAGTAGCAAGATTGTTAAAGAAAGAAAAGGTTAGCCTAAAACAATGTCAAGGAATTTTAGGCGATGCTTGTATGAAATCAGCTTGTGCTTATCAGAAGGTATAATCTTATGGAATATGCTATTTATTTAGATGATTTTAATCATAGCCTAAAACAGGTAGAGGACGTTCTTGCAAAGAATAAGAGAATTTCCCGTTTATATTTTGGCGAAGAATTTTGTGACGAGTTAATTCCTAGTTTGTTTACGGTAAAGAAAAGCTTCGAATATGCGGTAAAGAGAAAATTGAATTACACTTATGTTTCCGGTTACCTTACCGAAGGTGCTCTTAAAAAACAATATGCGATTTTTAGTTATTTAAATAAACAAAGAACTATCGGCACGGGGATTGAGGTAGTAGTTAATGATTGGGGAGTTTTGAAGGTTATTTCTGAAGAATTTGGGAATTTGATTCCGCTTTTAGGTAGAATGATGACTAAGGTTCAGAGAATGCCGCGTTATACCAAAAAACAGCCTATTTCTTTTTCACACCTGGTAGCAAATCCAAAGCTTTGGGATAACCAAATGAGTATATTAAGTAATAGTAATCTTACCGTGTCTGAATACCGTAAGTTTTTAAAAAGTCAGGGTATAAAAAGAATAGAACTTGATATGGTACCCCAGGGTTTAAAAGTTGATAAGAATTGGGGTTTTAAATTTAGTGTTTATACGCCTTGGAGCTATGTAACTGGAGCTCGAACCTGCGATTTAGCCGCTTTAACCCAGCCGGAAAAAGCGCAGTTTATTACCGATAAAGTCTGCTCAAAGTCTTGTAAAAGATTCTTCATAAAATTTGAAACCGGTAACGAGATGCTGCCTCTTATGCAGAGAGGTAATAGCATATTTTTTAATAATAGTACTTTAGCAAGTGAGTTTATTCAAAGGATAGCTGTTGACCGGATAATTTTGGAAAATTTATTTTTTCCTATCTAATTTTGCCTTTATTTATAATCCTTAATCGATGGATTATAAAATATTTTTATCAGTAATTTTCCTGAACACTTTGTTATCTTATTTCAAAAAAAGTAACAAAATTATAGTTACTGATAACCAGATTAGAATCTTAAAAAATAAAACTTTGATTTTTACATACGAAAAAAGAAGTATTCTTGATGGAACATTCATTATTTTTAAATAAACCAAGTCGGATAATTAATATAAATAGCTAAATAAAACTCCCTTTACAGCCTTAAAAAACTGGATATAATAGGGGGTACTTTTAAGGAAACTTATATTTATCGGGGCGTAGCGTAGCCTGGCTTAGCGCACCTGCTTTGGGAGCAGGGGGTCGGTGGTTCGAATCCACTCGCCCCGACGTTTTTTTCAATTTTAAACTATTTTGATAATATGCGCCCATAGCTCAATCGGATAGAGCACCTGCCTTCTAAGCAGGGGGTTGCAGGTTCGATTCCTGCTGGGCGCGCATTCAAGTTGATTGAAGCTTAGCTTCAATCAGAATTATAAGGAGAAATACATGAAGAGAGTAATAAAAAGAATTTCAATCGCTGCAGGGATAATACTGGTTGTTGTAATTATACTTCATATTGCACTGTTTACTTTTATTAACGCCAAAGGAAGAGA
>CAZWIR010000124.1:0-3047 GCA_964634315.1 uncultured Planctomycetia bacterium
GGCCTTCATTTTAAGATACCACTAGGAATCGAGAAAGCAATTCCGGTACCGGTAGAGAAAATTTATACCAGTGAGTTTGGTTTTCGAACTCAATCATCAGGTATAAAATCCGTATATAGTCAAAAATCATACAATGATGAATCATTAATGCTTACCGGAGACTTAAACGTCCTGGATTTAGAGTGGATTGTCCAATTTAAAATACAAGACCCATTCATGACCTTATTTAATGTTCGTAACGTTGATAAAACAATACGAGATATTTCAGAATCAGTAATGCGCAGAATTGTTGGTAATCACGCTTTCAATGAGGTTCTTACCACCAAGCGTATCGACATAAACAACCAGGCCCAAGAAGAGATGCAAGAAATTCTTGATTCCTACGGAGTTGGAATTCAAATTGTTAAAATCAAATTACAGGATGTCAACCCCCCTAAACAAGTAAAACCAGCTTTTAACGAAGTAAACCAAGCAAAGCAAGAAAGGGAAAAATTAAAAAACCAAGCTTGGGAAGTCTATAACCAAAAGATACCTGAAGCTAAAGGTGAGGCCTTAAAAAGAGTTAAGGAAGCCGAGGGGTATGCCCTTGAGAAAATTAACAGAGCCGAAGGTGATGCTAAAAGATTTCTTCTTCTCTACGAAGAATATGCTCAGGCTAAAGAAGTAACTTCAAGACGTCTTTATTTAGAACAAATGCAAGATATTTTAACTAAGGCTGGTAAAAAATATATAGTCGATCCTAAAGAAAAAGGGATTTTACCCTTGTTAAGGCTAGGAAATGAATAGTAAGAATTTAAGTCTAGGGATTACAGTTGCGATTATTTTACTGATTTTAATTGGTAACCCCTTTTATGTTATTGAAGAAGGTAAGCAGGTTATAATCACTCAATTCGGTCAGCCAATAGGCAACCCTATTACTAAGTCTGGATTGCACCTTAAGATACCTTTTATCCAAAAAGTTACCTATTTTGAAAAACGAATATTGGAATGGGATGGTTTCCCCAGTGAAATACCCACAAAAGACAAACGATACATCTGGATAGATACTACTGCCCGCTGGAAAATAGTTGATGCTCTAAAGTTTTTCAAATCTGTTGCTAACGAAAGAGGCGCTCACGCTATACTTGATGGCATAATTGATGCTGCAGTTCGTGATGCCGTTACTGCCCAAAATTCAATCGAGGTTGTTCGCTCAGACAATAGGCTAATTAAAATAATTCAGGAACAAAAACTAATCCTAAAAGAAGAGTTTATCGATGAAGGAGCCCTGGCAACAATCAAAATGGGCCGGGAAAAAATTAGAAAAGAAATTATCGAAAAAGCAAAAGGCGATTTGGGCACACGTTATGGCATTGAACTAATCGATGCCCGGATTAAACGGGTAAACTATATTGAAAAAGTACGATTAAACGTCTATGAACGAATGATTGCTGAACGAAAACGAGCTGCCGAACAGTATCGTTCAGAAGGAAGAGGTATCCGTGCCGAAGTCGAAGGAAAAACTGAAAAAGAGTTAAAAGAAATTTTATCTGAGGCTTATAAAAAATCTCAGGAAATCAAAGGTGGTGCTGACGCTGAATCTACTAAAATCTATGCTGATGCCTACAATAAAGACCCTGAATTTTTCTCATTTTTAAAAACCTTAGAAACATATAGCACAACTGTAGATGAAAACACAACTGTTATTCTTACTACTGAAGGAGAGTACTTCAAGTATTTGACTGATATCTCTCCGTGAAATACCTTTCCCTAAAACCTAAGAGAAAGTAGAGATGACTACAGCCATTTTACTTATTTCTTGTCCAGACCAAAAGGGTATAACCGCTAACATCACCAATTTCGTCTATCAAAATAACGGCAATATCCAACACGCTGATCAACACATCGACTCTCAATTCAATACATTTTTCATGCGTATCGAATGGTCCTTAGACGGTTTTAGGCTCTCTAAAGAGGAAATTACTAAGGAGTTTTCGGCTCTAGCTAAAAAGTTTAGCATGGAGTGGAACCTTCACTTTAATGACACCCCGGCAAAAGTGGCGATCTTTGCCTCTTATTCTACCCATTGCTTATATGACCTTCTACTTAAATACAAAGAAGGTTATTTTAATTGTCAGATACCTTTAATTATCAGCAACGCTACCAAAACTAAAGATATTGCCAAAAATTTTGGTATAAGGTTTATTCATCTACCTAAAGATTCCAAGAATAAAGGAAAAGTTGAGAAAAAAGAAATTGCTCTACTTGAAAAGGAAAATATTGATACTGTTGTCTTGGCTCGCTATACCCAAATTCTAACAAAACAATTCGTTGATCAATTTTCTAATAGGATTATCAATATTCACCACTCATTCCTGCCGGCATTTATCGGAAGTGATCCTTACCAGCAAGCTTATAAAAGAGGGGTAAAAATCATCGGTGCTACCAGTCACTATGTTACCGAAATTTTAGATGCTGGCCCGATTATCGAACAAAATACTGCCCGAATAAGCCACCGAGACTCTGTGGAAGATCTAAAAAGAAAAGGGCAAGAACTAGAAAGGGTGGTTTTAAGCCAAGCTCTTCGCTGGCACCTCGAACGAAAAATACTAGTCTACAATAACAAGACTGTAATCTTTGATTAATACTACTCATACAAATAGAAAAAGGATGAAGGATAAAGGAAAAAGGATAAAACTAGGATTACTCATTGGTTTCGCAGTGCTTATTCTGACCGGATGCTCGGCTCCAAAGCATAAAGAAGATAAATTGGTTATTTGGCATTGGATGACTGACAGGAAAGATACTTTTGCCGAGTTAGCTAAAAAGTATACCCAAGAAAGCGGTTTAAAGGTTGAATTTAGACTCTTTTTTCCTCCCAAAATATATTCTCAAAAAGTAATCGCTGCTGCCCGAGCAAAAACTCTACCCGATATATTTGGAATCTTAGGTGAAAAGAAAATCTTATCGGCCTTTATTAAGGCTGGATACATTTTGAATCTTTCCCCCTATATGAAGCAATGGCAGGATACTTTCTACCCTCAAACCTTAAGAGTGGTTACTTTTAA
>CAZWIR010000125.1:0-3027 GCA_964634315.1 uncultured Planctomycetia bacterium
CGCTGAGACAGGGTTTAATTTAGAAATTGATCTATCCCGAGGAAATATTGAGAGGGTAGAAACCAACCCAAGATTAACCGAACTTCATCTCGGGGGTCTCGGTACTAACGCCAAGATATTATGGGATAGGGTTCCACCTGAGGTTGAACCCTTTTCTCCTGATAATCTGCTAATATTCGGCACCGGTCTTTTATGTGGCACACCTGCTCCAGGTGCTAATCGCACCATTGTTACTACCTATTCTCCTCAGACTTTGTTAATGGCATATTCAATGATGGGGGGTTTTTGGGCGCCGGAATTAAAGTATGCCGGTTATGACAAAGTGATCATTCGCGGCAAGTCCCCCAAGCTGGTTTATTTGTGGATAAAAAATGACAAAGTAGAAATACGTGATGCATCTCATTTGCAGGGTAAAGGCGCTGGTGAAACGGCAGAACTCATTCTACAGGAGTTGGAGGAGCCGAAAGCCCAGGTGGCTGCTATTGGCCTGGCCGGTGAAAACAGGGTCTATATGGCTTCCATCGAGCAGGGCAGGTCCAGTGCCAGCCGACAAGGAATAGGCGCCGTTATGGGAGACAAAGGATTGAAGGCGATTGCTGTTCGTGGAACAAAGGACATCAATATTGCCCGACCGGATAAATTTTTCGAGCTTTGCAACGATGTGCTGAAATATATACAAGTCCGCGCAGAAAATCCAATTAAGGGAGTGCCGCCCATTATAGCCGGGATTGGGTCACCCCAAGAGATGGCAATCCATGATGAGCAGTGGCACACCACTAATTTCGCATGGGGAAATGCCCGCACCCGAAGAAAAGATTTTTGGACCAAGGAAACCGAAGAGAAATGGACGAAGAGTCAGGAAAAAGCGGTGGAGCGGTTAATAAGTTGCTATAACTGTCCGATGAAATGTGGGGCAACCATTAATTCCCCGGAATTTCCAACATATATGATGAAATGCTACTCGAAACTTACTTATACAATGGCGTCCATGACAGATCTGGATTTTGGTTTTAAAATCGCTCAGCGTGCTACGGAGTATGGGGTAGATGCATTTTCAACCCCGCAAACCATGGCCTTCGCCCTTGAGCTTTATGAGGCCGGCATTTTGACTGACCAGGACATGCCGGGGATGCCGTCCGATAGCGAGGGGAGATTCTACTGGTTGCTTGACAGAATTGTTCGGCGAGAAGGGATTGGAGATGTTCTGGCCAATGGTACTTATTGGGCGGCCCAACAGATTGGTAAGGGCGCAGAGGCATATGCCCATAATAACATTAAAAAACATGAGCAGTTGCCTCTCAAGCTTGGAATGCTGAATCCCGTTTATTTCCTTATGTATTCTACCGGCGAGAAGATAAACATTACCCAGATTGAAGGGCAATTTCCCCAAGCGCCTTTCCCTAAAAGAGAGCAGAGAGAAGAGTTTGTAAAGGATTGGATCCAGGTTCCTGATGAAAAGTTTAAGCAATATTTTTTAGACTGGGATCCACGCGGAGAAAAATCAAATCCATATTACCCAACGGTTGAAATGTCCTGTGATATTGTTGACTGGCAAGAGAGGATGCACTACATTGATGACGCCATCGGGGTATGTGCCGGTTTATCATCATTCCCTCTGAAACCTCCATATCATATGCACAATTACCCGTCTTTTATCTCCTCAGGAGCCGGGATTGATATGGATGAAGCCGGGCTAACGAAAGCAGCCAGGAGGAACCGAACTTTAGTTAGAGCCGTTAATATAAGAAGAGGGATGAGGAGAAGTGATGAGAAGCCTCCAGAGGACCATTGGAAGAAAAGATTTCCCGAGCTTGAAGCTAAGCTCTTAGATGAATATTACAAATTTAGGGGGTGGAATAATCAGGGTATTCCTACGAGAGAGTCTTTACATGAATTGGCTTTGGATTACGTTGCAGAAGACTTTGTACAGAGGGGGATCTTGAAGGATGATGAAGGTACTCCTTCTAAAGAGACTTCGGCGGAAAAAGAGAAGAAATAGGGTGGAGGGAGTGAACCGTGAAGGGTGAGAAAATAAAGAAAATTGTTAAAACAATAAAAGTTGATGTTGATAAATGCAATGGGTGCCGGGCATGTGAGGCAGTCTGCTCCGCATTTCACTCTGTGCCGAAATACAGCAGCAATAATCCGGAGAGGTCTCGCATTCGGGTAATTCGTGATCCACTTAGAGACGTATATGTTCCTGTATTAGCGGGTGAGTATACTCCAGCCGAATGTATGGGCAGAGACAAATATGTTATTGACGGAAAGGAATACGACGAGTGTGCCTTCTGCAGGGCTTCCTGCCCATCCAGGGATCTTTTTAAAGAACCCGATTCCGGTCTCCCTCTAAAATGCGATATGTGTGAAAGCGATCCGCCCTTAGAAGAGCCTATGTGTGTTCAGTGGTGCTTATCAGACGCACTGACTTACGAAGAAAGGGAAGAGGAAGTTGAAGAAGAAGAAGAGGAGAAAATGGAAGACTTGGAGATAGGATTGGAATCATTGGCAAACACATATGGATTGGACAAGATAATGGATGCCGTTGCCCGAATGTCAGTGAAGGAATAAATGATTGGGATTACCACTAAATCCCTTGACCCCCTTTCTTCCAATTAAATGGAAGAAAAATGAAAAATTATGATAAAAATGAGGACGTAAAAAGACAGTGGAGACTGTAGCCGAATACAAAGAGATCATCGATGCCATAAAAGCGAGCGGTGGCGACGCCTTTAAGAGATGCTTTCAATGCGGATTATGCGATGTTGTTTGTCCGTGGAATAGGGTGAGAACCTTTAGTATGCGTAAGTTAGTCCGAGAGGCTGCGTTCGGTTTGACTGATATTGAAGGTGAAGAGATGTGGCTTTGTACTACTTGCGGAAAGTGCCCTCAGCAGTGCCCCAGGGACGTACAACAGATTGAATCTGGGATAGCCTTACGCAGGATTGCCACAGAATATGGGGTTTTTCCTACGTCTGTCAAGCCTATCCGCACCATAAGCGGAAATCTCGTTGGTGAAGGTAACCCCTT
>CAZWIR010000126.1:0-3018 GCA_964634315.1 uncultured Planctomycetia bacterium
GAGTACCTGGTTCACCAATAGATTGAGCAGCAATAACTCCTACAGCTTCGCCAATTTCTACTAATTTTTTAGAAGCCAGATTCTTTCCATAGCATCTGATACAAACTCCTCTTTCTGATTCACAAGTTAGAACACTTCTTATCCTTATCTTTTCTAACCCTAAACGCTCTATTCTTTCAGCAATTTCTTCAGTAATCTCCTGGTTAGTCTTAACAATTATCTCATCGCTTACTAAATCAGCAATATTATCTAAAGCAATTCTTCCAACTATTCTCTCGCGTAAGGAGACAACTACATCTTCGCCTTCAACAATTTCTGAAGCTGTTATTCCATTTACCGTTCCGCAATCATCCTCAATGATGATAACTTCTTGAGCCACATCTACAAGACGACGAGTAAGATAACCAGCATCAGCAGTCTTTAAGGCAGTATCTGCTAACCCTTTTCTGGCTCCATGAGTAGAAATAAAGAATTCTAACACTGTTAGCCCTTCTTTAAAATTAGAAGTAATCGGTATTTCAATAATCTCTCCTGACGGCTTAGCCATAAGCCCTCTCATCCCGGCTAACTGTCTTACTTGTAGCTTTGAACCTCTAGCTCCAGAATCTGCCATCATAAAAACCGGATTGTCTTGTTCCATATTCTTAAATACAAAATCTGAAACCCGGTCAGTAGTTCTTGTCCAAACGTCAATGATTTTATTATGCCTTTCCCGCTCAGTAATAATTCCACGTCGGTATTGGTCTTCTACCTTACCCAACTCATTGTTGGCGTCATCGATGCACTCTTGTTTTTGCTCAGGTATCTTTAAATCGTCGATAGCAATACTTATACCTCCTAAAGTAGCATACTCAAACCCTAAGTCCTTTATGTTATCTAAAAGAGCGATAACGGCACTGTGGCCAAATTGCTTATAGCATTCACTGATTATTTCTGATACGATTCGCTTGCTTAAAATCTCATTAACAAAACGAAATCCTTTAGGTAGAATTTGGTTAAAAATAACTCTACCAATAGTAGTTTCAATTATTTTTCTCTCTCCATTCTCGCCTATCCTTAACTTAACCTTAGCATGAAGGTCTACTTCCTCATCCTGGTAAGCAGTAATTACTTCCTCAGAGTTAGAAAAAGTTATTCCCTCACCCTTAGCCTTATCCTTAGTCATGCTGATATAGCGACAACCAATAATCATATCTTGACTAGGTGCAATAACCGGTCTGCCGTCAGAAGGAGAAAAAATGTTGTTCACTGAAAGCATTATCACTCTGGCCTCAGCCTGAGCTTCTAAAGACAATGGGAGATGAACAGCCATCTGGTCACCGTCAAAGTCAGCATTAAAAGCAGCACAAACAAGTGGGTGCAATTTAATCGCCTTTCCTTCAACTAAAACTGGATAAAAAGCTTGGATACTTAAGCGATGCAATGTTGGAGCACGGTTAAGTAAAACCGGATGCCCTTCAATCACATCTTCAAGGATATCCCAAACTTCAATTCGAGCACGCTCAACCATTCTGCGGGCACCTTTTATCGTATGGACAAATCCCTTTTCTCTTAATTTTTTTATGATAAATGGTTCGACCAATTCTAAAGCCATTTGTTTAGGAATACCACACTGATGAAGCTTTAACTCCGGGCCAACGACAATAACGCTTCTTCCTGAGTAATCAACACGTTTACCCAAAAGATTCTGTCGGAAACGACCTTGTTTACCCTTGAGCATATCAGAAAGGCTCTTTAGGGGTCGATTCTGTGGTCCGACAACTGGTCGCCCATGACGTCCATTCTCTAAAACAGCATCAACAGCTTCCTGAAGCATCCTCTTTTCATTTCTAATAATTATATCCGGTGCACCTAAGGAAATTAATTTCTTTAAACGATTATTTCTGTTTATAACTCGACGGTAAAGATCATTAAGGTCAGAAGAAGCAAATCTTCCGCCTTCAAGAGGTACTAGAGGCCGTAAATCTGGTGGAATAATCGGAAGCGCATCTAAGACCATCCACTCACATTTATTTCCCGAGCGACGCATATCTTCAATTATTTTTAAACGCTTTAGAAGCCTCTTATTTACTCCAACTTTACCTTTCTCTATATTCTTGCGTACTACTTTGCTTAACTTATCTAAATCAATTTCTTTTAAAAGCTCTTTTATAACTTCAGCGCCAATTCCAGCTTTAAAATCTCCTGCGTAATCTTCCAAAGCTTGACGATATTCAGCCTCAGCAAGAAGCTGACCTTTTTTTAATTTACTCCCGCCAGGATCAACTACAACATACTCTTCATAGTAAATAACTTTTTCCAGCTGTTTAATAGTTAAATCAAGAAGAGCACCAATACGAGAAGGAAGCACTTTAAAAAACCATATATGTGTTGCCGGTGTAGCTAAAGCAATATGGCCCATACGTTGGCGCCTTACCGAAGAGTGTAAAATCTCTACTCCACAACGGTCACACTTAGAGCCTTTAAACTTTATTCCTTTCATCTTACCGCAATGACATTCCCAATCCTTAGCCGGTCCAAATATTCTTTCACAGAAAAGACCATCCTTCTCCGGCTTTAAGGTGCGATAATTTAAAGTTTCAGCCTTTTTCACTTCACCTGAAGACCAACTCTTAATAACCCCTGGTGAAGCTAGTTTTATATTTATCCGATCAAAAAAAGTACCTTCTTCTATCATTTGCTCTCCTTTTCTGCCCTGATATCTAAACAAAGGCCTTGTAATTCCTTTATCAAAACATTGAAAGATTCGGGTACAGAAGGATGAAACTTTTGCTCGCCCCTAACGATTGCCTCATAGATTCTCGTTCTTCCTTCTACATCATCACTCTTTACTGTAAGCATCTCTTGAAGAGTAAAGGCTGCACCATAAGCTTCTAAGGCCCAAACCTCCATCTCACCAAAACGTTGTCCACCAAATTGAGCTTTTCCACCTAAGGGCTGCTGAGTAATAAGAGAATAAGGCCCAATAGCCCTAGCATGGATCTTATCGTCAACCATATGTATTAATTTCATTATATA
>CAZWIR010000127.1:0-2984 GCA_964634315.1 uncultured Planctomycetia bacterium
CATCATGATTTAGGGCTTTTATATGAACATTTTCTTGGTGATTCAAAAAAGGCAATTTATCACTTGCGTCAGTATTTAAAGTTAAGTTCTGATTTTAAAGATAGGGAAAGAGTTGCCCATCTAATAAGAATAATAAAGAAAGAAGACATAAGAGATGGGGCTATGCGTTAAAATGAAGTTGGCACTAGCTATTTTATTAGTAGTTTGTCTAGTTTCTGTAGGAGGAAATGTATTTTTTTTATTGAAAAATAGTGATTTAGATTTTCAAGTCAATGAAGCAAAAAACTTATCCGAAAATGTTCAAAGGGAGCTTGACCGTAACTTAGAAGAAAGAGAAGGCTTAATTGAGGCAACCCAAAAAGCTGAAGAAGAATCAACTCTTTATTTTTCTGAAAATACTAAACTTAAGCAAGAACAGGGGCAGATAGAGAAAGAGTTAAGCCAATCTAAGGAAAATGGTGAAAAGAGTGAGTTAGAGTTAAAGAAGACAAGTGAGAAGCTGCAGGCTTTAGAAAAGGAATTATCTGATAATGTAACTGGGCAGCGAGATAAAGCTGTGAGAGTAGAAAGCCTAAAAGAGAGACTAGTTTTACTAGAGCGTAAGCTTTCCAACGAAAGGGGAATTTATTACTATAATTTATCCGTAGCCTATACTAAAGCAAAGCTTCATGATAAAGCCATAGAAGCATACTTGAAGTCTTTGGAGATTAATCCCGGTAATCCTGAGGCCCATTATAATTTAGGCCTTTTATATGATAAGGTTAAAAATAAGCCTGAAAAGGCAGTTATCCACTATAAAAAGTACTTAGAAATTGAACCTTATGCAGAGGATAAGGAAGAAGTAATGAAATTAATAAAAAAATTAGAAGTAGGGGGAAATCAATGGAAAGAAAGAAGTTTTTAGGTATTTTTATCGGAATTATTATTATCGCTCTTGTCATGGTAGGTTGCTTCCTAAAGTCGAATTTTGACTTAAGAAGCCGGATAAAGTCACTAGAGAGTTTAAAAGACGGAAAGATACAGGAGGCTTTTCAAAAGGAAAGAGAGAAGATAAAAAAGGGCTTAGATGAGAAGTATCGCGCTGATTTAGTTTCCTATAGAGCCATGCAAAAGAGGGCTGAAAAACAGAACGAAAAGATAAGAGATCTCGAAAATGAGCTTGAGAAACCCGAAGAAGAAAATTAAAACGTTTTTATTTCTAAAGAGAGAATAGCAATTTCACCTATATTTTAAGCATTTTTTTGGTAAAGGGGTGCCCGGCACCGGGGGCTAGCTTGACAATGGGGAAAAAATATTTTATATTTTAACTGAAGAGGAAAAGGTGCTATTTGGCAGAAGATAAAGGCAAACTTCGAGCAATCGAAGGGCGCAAAGCTTCAGATCCGACAAGACGTTCGCCTTCACCAAGGTTTCGGCGGACAGGGATGGCTGAGCTACCAAGATTTACTTAGCCATTCTCAGATATACTTGTCTGGGATTTTTTTTTAAAAATAGCTAAAGTGCCAGGCACAAACCTCAAAATTATCAGGGAGGAAAAGAAAAATGCCTAGAATGCCTCGAATACAATTAGAAGGTGCATTATACTACGTAACTTCACGCGGTGGATCAAATCAAGAAATTTTTAAAGACAATGAAGATTATCAAGCTTACCTAGAGTTGTTAGAGAAGAGTAAGTCCGAACGCGGGTTTAAGTTGTTTTCTTTCATTCTTCTTCCTGGCCATCTCCATCTTTTAATTGAGTTAACTGAAGAAGTAACTATTTCTGATATTATGCAGAACTTAAATTCTTCGTATATAAAATATTTTAATAGTCGCTACGATAGAAAAGGGCATCTTTTCGGAGGCCGCTTTAAATTGATTCTGGTTGAAAAAACTCCTTACCTTTTATCTTTAACTGCCTATATGCACCTTAATCCTCTTAAATTGGGATTAGTTAAAGATTTGAAGGAATACAAGTGTAGTAGTTATTTAAATTATCTTGGGTTTGGCTCCCAAGCCCCAATTTCTTCTACTTCAACTGATAGGATTAATATTAAAGATGAGGTAGCTGAAGCTATGCAACTCTTGTCTGAGACCGCCGGTAATATTTCCTATGAAGATTTCTTGAGGGGAGTTTCCCTGGATGATATGCAGATTCTAGCTAAGAATTTGCGTAGGGGTAATTTTCTAGGCTCTCGGAATTTTATTAAAAAGATAAAAGATGAGATTGTCGAGTGTAAGTATAAAGCTCAAGCTTCTGATGCCCGTCAGAAAAAAATCAAAAAGTTAATTGTTGTCGGAAGTGCAACAGTCCTCTTATTAGGTATTGTTAATTTTATCCTTTATAAGACTAATAAACAATTAAAAGATAGGTACCGAGGGTTGTCCGGTACTAGTGGAGAGTATAGTGAGAGACTAGGAGTTGAAAAAGAAAAAGTAAAACAGAATTTAGAAGAGCTATATAGAGCTGATAAGATTTCTTACCAAGCGATGTCTAAAAGATTAGAGATTGAGAAAAGAAAAGTTAAAGAATTAGAGAAGAAAATACCTAAAGAAGATACTTCGGGTATTTCATACCCTCAGTATCAATTCGACTATAGTCCGTCTTTGGCGGACTAAGTCTCATTGAGGAGGTTGATTAAGATGAAGAGCAAAATGAAAACAAAAGTTGTATTCGCAATGGTTCTTGGAATATCATTTGGAATCGCCATCTGGATAGGTCTTACCGGTTTAGCCGATACCTGGATCCAGCAGTCCTGGCTCGGCCAGGGCTCGTCTACGATTAATGTCAGTGGAGATGAACTTAAGCTTATTGAGCAGGTTCATACCGATGGCACCGTAGATAGCTCAGAAGCTGATTTTAAGGATAATTTAGGTATAACCAATGCCGAAATTATTAATATCGGTGACTTAGATGGAGCAGTAAAACTTGACCCGGCCATTACTGACTCTTTTGTTAATAATGATCCTCATCTTACTCCTGATTTAGGCCGCTGGTTAACTTT
>CAZWIR010000128.1:0-2978 GCA_964634315.1 uncultured Planctomycetia bacterium
TTGGTCCTATGGGCTTAGGCGGAAAATGTACTGCCTTGGCAGTAAAGATAAAAAAAGCACCAACCCATATTGCTGGTTTGCCAATAGGAGTTAATATAAGTTGCCACGCCTTAAGAAGTGCGGTTGTTAGGATAAAGGAAGAAGGATAAAGGAAGAAGGATAAAGGAAGAAGTGGTAAAGATCAGAACTCCGCTTATTAAACAAGTTATTGGAAAGTTAAAGGCTGGTGAGCAGGTTTTACTTTCAGGAGTAATTTATACTGCCAGGGATCAAGCTCATAAGAGGTTGGTTGAATTGATAAAAAATAAGAAAAAATTACCGCTAACGTTAAAGAATCAGACTATCTACTATTGCGGCCCTAGTGCAACTCCCAAGGGTAAGACTATTGGTTCTTCTGGACCAACAACTTCCTCGCGCATGGATCAGTTTGTTGGTGTACTTCTGAATCAGGGTCTTATGGCAATGATTGGCAAGGGTAGGCGAAGTAAAAAGGTTAGAGATTTAATTAAAAAGAAAAAGGCAATTTATTTTATTGCTCCGGCTGGTTGTGGGGCATTGTTAGCTGGAAAAGTTGAAAGTATGAAAGTGGTTTGCTTTAAGGAATTAGGGCCGGAAGCAATATGTCGATTAGTGGTTAAAGATTTTCCTTTAATTGTTGGAATTGATGTCAAGGGCAGAGATATTTATAAGCATCTGGTTTAGGTGTGATTTAACCAAGAAGGAGTGTTTAAATGGAGCGTGATGGTAAGAGAAAAAATGATCAGATAAGACGTCTTAATATCCAAAGAGGATTTATAAAGTATGCTGAAGGCTCTTGTCTCATTGAACTAGGTAATACAAAAATTATTTGTACAGCCACAGCCGAGAAGAATGTTCCGATGTTTTTACGTAATACCGGAGAAGGCTGGGTTACTGCTGAGTACAGAATGCTTCCTAGGGCTACTCATACTCGGACTTCTCGTGATAAGATATCCGGTAGAAATATGGAGATTCAAAGGCTTATCGGTCGTTCCCTGCGCAGCGTTGTAGATTTAAAAAAAATCGGTGAAAGAACGATTAGGATTGATTGTGATGTTATCCAAGCGAATGGTGGGACGAGAACCGCATCAATTATTGGAGGGTTTGTAGCTTTAGTTGATTGTTTTCATAAGCTCTATAAACAAGATTTAATTAAAGAGATCTGCATAAATAGCTTTCTGGGAGCAATTAGCGTGGGTTTGTATCAAGGTGAACATATTTTAGATTTAACTTACCTTGAGGATTCACAGGCTCATGTAGATATGAATGTTGTGATGAAATCCTCAGGTGAATTTATTGAGCTACAGGGAACAGCAGAGAATGGGTCTTTCTCTGAGAAAGACTTAAATATATTTCTAAAACTGGCCAAGAAGGGGATTGAAGAGGTAATTGGTATTGAAAGAGAGATGCTTAAAAATATTCTGCCCGGACTATGAAGCTAATAGTTGCTACAAAAAATAAAGATAAATTTAAAGAGATAAAGAACATCCTGCGAGGTTTAAGGGTTTCAATAGTATCCTTAAATGAACTGGAAAAGAAATTTCATATAGTTGAGAATGGTAAAACTTTCAAAGAGAATGCTTTTAAAAAAGCTTTGTCAGTGTCTCGATGCTATAAAGATGCTTATGTTTTAGGAGAAGATTCTGGTTTAGAGGTTGACTATCTTAATGGTGCACCGGGAATTTATGCTAAACGGTATTCAGGGCCGAAGGCAACTTATAAGTCTAATAACAAGAAACTGCTTAAAAACTTAGAAGGAGTTGCGGCTAAAGGGCGTGGCGCTGCTTTTTGTTGTTGTTTAGTTTTAGTCTGTAATGGAAAATTGGTTAAGGTATTTGAAGGTAGGTTGAAAGGTAAAATTTTCAACAAAGCAAGAGGCGAGAGTGGTTTTGGTTATGACCCGGTGTTTTTCCTTTCAAGCTATAAAAAAACTGTAGCAGAGTTATCGCTACCAGTGAAAAATAAGATTAGCCATCGGGGTAAAGCCTTTCGAAAGCTAAGGACCTACTTAATAAAAAATAAATAATATATTTGACATTCTTGCATTTTTCGATTATTTTAGATGTATTGTTAATTAGTAGTAAACCTTAGCTAAGAGGTAAGTTATGAGATTTATAGAGAGAATAAAAGAAGATATCAAAACAGTTTTTCGTGAGGACCCGGCAGCAAAAAGCGTGGCTGAAGTTGTGCTTTGCTATTCGGGATTACACGCTATTTGGTGGCATCGGAGTTCATCTTGGTTTTGGAACAATGGACTTAAAACTTTTGCCCGTCTCCTTTCACAAGCTGGCCGATTCTTTACCGGAGTTGAGATTCATCCAGGAGCAAAAATAGGTAAAAGGTTTTTTATCGACCATGGCATGGGCGTGGTCATTGGTGAGACTTCTGAAATTGGTGAGGATGTTTTGATATACCAGGGAGTTGTTTTAGGCGGAGTTTCTTTAGAGAAGACTAAACGTCACCCCACTATTGGTAATAAAGTTGTTATTGGCGCTGGTGCTATTCTTCTTGGTCCAATAAAAATAGGCAAGGGCGCAAGAGTTGGCGCTGGTTCAGTAGTTGTAAAGGATGTTCCTGAGAATGCTACTGCCGTTGGTGTACCGGGAAGAATAATTCTTCCTCCGGCACGTAAAAAAATAAGCGGAGTTGACTTAGACCACAATAAGCTTCCTGACCCAGTTATTGAGGTACTACATCGTTTAGAACAGAGAATAGAGGAATTGGAAAAAAAGTGCAAAGAAAAATGCGAGTCTTAGTAACCGGCGGTGCCGGATTCATTGGTTCTAATGTTGTAAAAATGCTTGAGGCTAAGGGTGTTGAGACTGTTATCCTTGATAATTTTTCCCATGCTAGTTATAAGAATTTACTTAAAGTAAACGGTGAAATTATTTGTGGAGATATCTTAGATGAGGGAATTTATGCGAAACTGCCAAAAATCGATGCTGTAATTCATGAGGCAG
>CAZWIR010000129.1:0-1239 GCA_964634315.1 uncultured Planctomycetia bacterium
TATGCATAATTGCTCTTTTAATACTTATCTTCTTCAAAAACTCCATATTTCTACCTCCTAAAATTAAAAACGCCAACTAAGCAAGCGCCTTGGCGAATACAACTCCTTCTCTTGTTATCTATTTAATCTCTAACGAGGTTTTGTTAATTGTCCTTTAAGAATAGTAAGCAAATCGTTAGGCGTTAGATTCCTAGTCAGCTGCCCATTTATAGCTAAGGACACTGAACCATTTTCTTCCGAAACTGATACCACAAGTGCATCCGAATTTTCAGAAAGACCTACTGCTGCCCGATGACGCATACCTAACGTTCTTTCTAAATTCGGATTATCACTGAGTGGAAAAAGACAAGAAGCAGCTACTACTGTTGTTTCATCAACCACTACTCCACCATCATGTAACGGCGCCGAAGGATAAAAAATGTTTTGTAATAATTCTGTTGTAAGCTCAGCATTCAAAATTACCCCGCTTTCAATGTACCGTTTAAGTCCTATTTCTCTTTTTATAGCAATAAGAGCACCTTGCTTCTTACGAGACAGAGCCCCTGCTGCAGAAACAATTTCACGTAAAGTTTCCTCAATCTCCTCCCTTTTGGGTTCAATAGAAAAAATATGACGCTTGCCTAAGTGTATTAAGCCTTCCCTTAACTCCGGTTGAAAAATAATAACTACAAGAATCAAAAAGAAAGCAAAAAGATAGGTAAGCAGACGAGTTAAAATCGGTAAACCCAACATCTGAAAAGCAAGCAGAGAAATTACCAAAATGACTATTCCTCTTAATAGATATACAGCTTTTGTGCCTTTTAAAAACAAAAATATCCTATAGATAACCATCCACAAGATCACTATCTCAACTATAGTTTTCCATTTTAGAAGTGCTAAAAAATCCATCAGTTATTAGTGATTTTTGAGGCTACTTTTATAGCCTGAGCAGTTTCTCTTACGTCATGCACCCTTAAAACGTTAGCCCCATTGGTAAGAGAAATCATGCTAGCAGCGATTGTTCCTACTAAACAATCCTTGGTACCTGCATTAAGTATTTTACCAATAAAAGATTTACGAGACAACCCTAAAAAGATCGGCAACCCTAAAATCTTAAATTTGTAAAGCTCGTTAATTATCTTAACATTATCTTCTATACGCTTACCGAATCCTATCCCGGGATCAATAAGGATTTGACTCTTCTTTATACCTTTTTTGTAGCAGAATTTCAATCTTTCTTTGAAAAAATCAATTATCTCT
>CAZWIR010000129.1:1339-2965 GCA_964634315.1 uncultured Planctomycetia bacterium
GAAGACATTATTTTTCGGGCTTCCTCTTCATTTTTTACGTTTAGGGGAGTTACTCTCATCTTTTAAATTAATTATACACTTAACTTCTTGGACATCTAACACTTCTTTCTCCAACAAAGCATCAGCTAATAGTTTAAGTTTTTTCTTGTTACTCTCAATCAAACCTTTAGCTCGTTGGTGACATTCACCAACGATACGTTTTATTTCTTCGTCAATAATTTTAGCTGTTTCGTCACTATAATCTTTCTCATGCCCTAGGTCTCTTCCTAAAAATACCGGACCATGGCTACGTCCTAGGGTGTAGTTACCTAATCGCTCACTCATCCCGTAATCACAAACCATCTTTCTGGCTATACGAGTGACCTCTATCAAATCATTCATAGCTCCGGTAGTAATATCTCCTAAATTTATTTCTTCAGAAGCCCTTCCGCCTAAAGCAACAACTATTGTCCCTAAAAGTTCTTTCTTGGATTTATACCACCTATCCTCTTGGGGAGGTGAAAATGTATATCCACCAGCCATGCCTCGAGGGATAATTGAAACCTTAGTCATAGAATCGACTTCGGGAATTAATAAAGACAATAAGGCATGGCCTGCTTCATGAAAAGCAGTTAACTCTTTCTCATGCTTAGAAATAATCCTACTTTTTTTCTCTGGCCCCATCATCACTCTCTCTATAGACTCCTCTAGTTCTGATTGCTCAACAGCAGCCTTATCATGCCTAGCTGCTAAAAGCGCGCCTTCATTACAAAGATTTTCTAAATCTGCACCTGAGAAGCCCGGAGTTTTCTTAGCTATCGCAGCTAAATCAATCTCCTTGGCTAATTTTATCTTCTTAGTATGAACCCTTAGAATCTCCTCTCTTCCTTTAATGTCCGGAGCGTAAATTATGATATGGCGGTCAAATCTGCCCGGTCTAAGCAGCGCCGGATCCAAAACATCGGGCCGGTTAGTTGCAGCCATAACAATTATTCCGGCTTGAGTCTGAAAACCATCCATTTCAGTAAGAAGTTGATTTAAGGTTTGCTCTCTCTCATCATGGCCTCCGCCTACTCCGGCAAAACGTTGTCGCCCAACAGCATCTATCTCGTCAATAAAAATAATGCATCCCTTATTCTCTATCTTGGCAGCCTTTTTCGCCTGCGCAAATAAATCTCTTACCCGTGAGGCTCCAACACCCACAAACATCTCTACAAAGTCAGAACCGCTAATACTAAAAAAAGGAACTTGAGCTTCACCGGCAACAGCTTTAGCTAAAAGGGTTTTACCACATCCCGGAGGACCAACTAACAAAACACCCTTGGGGAATCTTCCACCTAAACGCTGAAACTTTTTAGGATCTTTTAAAAACTCTATTACCTCCTGTAACTCTTCTTTGGCCTCATCAATCCCCGCTACATCACCAAAGGTAATTCGAGTTGCTTTTTCCTTATCTAAAGATGCTGTCCTTGCTTTTCCAAAGGACCAAACCTTTGAACCCATCTGACTCCCTTTACGGGAAAAATACCAGAGGAAGAGAATGAACAGAAGCATTGGGCCGAAAAAATAAAGAACATTTGATAAAACCCCCGGTGCTTCTACTTCAAATTTATCTACATTTTTTCTCAAAAGACTAATTATCTCTTT
>CAZWIR010000130.1:0-2908 GCA_964634315.1 uncultured Planctomycetia bacterium
CTAGCTCCAACACTCTAGTTTCACTCTTTGCCATTGCATCCTTGGCTGCATGATACTCAGCATTTTCCTTTAAGTCACCTAAGGAACGGGCGTGCTCTATAGCAGCAGAAATCTCTTTTCTCTTTACCTGCTTTAAGTGCTCTAATTCTTCAATCAGCCTTTCGTATCCGGCTCTAGTTAAATATACTCTCTCCATAGTAAAATCCTTATCTTTTTATTCAGCGGGTAAGGTAATTCTATTCCTTTTCTTCTTCTTTTTCAAGACTTTGTTTAAGCAAGTCTCTCATCTGCTCGAGGAGCTGCATTATCTGAATGTTCTGATAATATAGGGCTTTAATTGCGGTAGCAGTAAGAATACTATCCGGACTTACTAAATCGGGAGTAGAGCGTATCTCTTTAAGAACCTTCTCAACCTCAGCTAGATTTTCCTCTGTACTCTTTATTTTCTTACGGGCAAAGGCTAGAGGCGAAGAAACTATTGTCACCATTAAAAACAATACTAATAAAATTGTCATTTTCTTAACCATTTTATACTCCTTGTTTTTTTGAAATAGGTTTAATTACTCTACCCAAAACATAAAACTCGGTTCAGAGGTAATAGTAGCGGCCTGCTTTGAGGATTCATATTTACCTTTTAAAGTAATTACCCCTGAACCACTAAGGGTAATCTTTCCACCGGAACGATTAGTTACAGCCACATCAGTTACCTCGTCGGGCTCAATCGTACCAAAAACAAAGCTATCAGTAGTTAGAGCCGTAGATTCCCTACCACCAATAGTAATTGACTTAGCTGTAAAAGTCTGATCCCCACTTATCTGGCCGTCTTCAATGTCAATTAAAAGATCATCACTGGCAGTAGGCACCTCAGTCGGATACCAATTGTCTTGATCAGACCAGTTGACTCCATCACCTCCACCGCTCCAAGTCTTATCAGCAGAATAAACAAGGATAAAGGTTGAAGGATAAAGGATAAAACAAACTATAAATAAGATTAAAATCTTCTTAAGCATCTCTCCCCCCCCCTTTTTTTTCTAAGGCCGCATAAATAATCCCGCGCCTTCAATATCCATTTTCACAACTCTTAGCATGGCCTTACCCTTTATAAGCACAAAATCCTCTATATCATTATCATCGTCGTAATCATAAAGGCCATTAGGGCCAACGGTAAGCAAATCCAAACCGTCCTCAACCTTAGTTCTAGGGTATTCGGTATGAACCGGACGAGCTATAGGGTATTCTATCGTATAAGAATCGATCGTTGACTTAGTTAGACTTACATGTTCAAACTTTAAATTTATCCGCCAGGATTTTCCAGCTTCCGGTTCTATCTCAAGCTCCAACTCATCCCCGCTGCTAACACCAGATATATTGCTTAGAAGAAGTGTGTGGATGTTCTCGCTGTCTGGAACAGGTATCCTGGTTCCTTGGCGTAACGGTAGATATCCTGAGCGCATCGGAGCATTGCGAAGATTAACAAAATTAATAAGACTTTGTAATTTATCCTCACTCAACTTAGCAACCATGTAAACCTCAACCCCGGTAATCATATTTAAATCTCGCTGATCAACCCACTCTTGATCACTAACTAACGTATTGGTATTATCGTAATAGCGAAATTGCAAATCAACAATTTTAACTCCAAAAAGATTTTTAGAAATACTCTCTATCCCATTAGCATCCTCTAGATATACTTCTTGGGCATCAGAATTCCACCAGATTTTTCTAGTTACCCCGGCACCTTTAGCATCAGGATGATAAGTAAAACGCAAGTCACTGCCTAAGGGAACAGCAATGCCTAATTGAACCTGAGAAACATCAGAATCTTCCAATTCCACTACTTTTACCGGAATAATTTGGTATTTATTTGATTCGGGAAGTTTTATCTCCCCAATCGGAACGCCAGTACCAGGCTTAATCTTGCGGTTTAGACGATAAATAAAATTCTCACTGGCAACTGAATGAGTATCATCTGTCCAAGGCGGCGTAAATACTACTCTTTCTAAGCCAGCAGTCACTACTTCTAAATTATCCCTTATGCCGTATTCATCACCGGGAGCGCCATTAATTACCTCCTTCATCACCTCAGAAACAACCTTTTGTAAAGCAAGCCGATCATGAGAATAACCCCAGCTATCTAAAGCTGTATCAAGACTAAAGTAAGTAGCCGCAGTAATTAAACCGGCTATAGCAATAGACATTAATAGCTCAATAAGAGTAAAGCCTCTTCTCATTTCTTAATCTCCCTCCACATTAAAGTGCCAATTCCGGTCTTAGCGATTCGGCCAAAGGTAATCGTTCCTTTTTTAACCTTAAAATTAAAATCTGACGATGGTGAGATTGTAACAGTTTCAGCTTGATTATTGCTTACTAAGATTTTAGCTATACCATTATTAAAGGTAACCGGAGCCGTAGAAGTTGAAGAACTATCATCGTCATACTCTTCCTCTAACTCAATCTGAACTAAAAGTTCGCTTTCAGTATCGATAATATTCCCGTCATCATCTACTAATTGGACTGTAACCTCCGCTGTACCAATTGTTGATACAGTTGAAATTACCACAATGGTAGCATTCTTTACCTCTATTTGAGAACTTGTACCAGTAATATCCGCGATTGCATCCTCAAAAGCCGCCTGGTAATAGCCTGACGACGAAACACTAGTGATAAAGGCATGCTTTCCTTCATCTGAAGCTTGGAATTGATAGGTATCGGCTAAAGACAAGCCTAGAGTAGTACTTACATTAACTAACCCCTGATAGTTGGGAATAGCTTCCCCATTATCATCAGTTGCGCTGACTAAGATTCCAATACTCTCGCCAACATAATAAAATTCTCTATCGGTTGTCGGAGCCTCGACTTCAACAGATATATTGTCAGGCATAAAACTTAACCGCTCACTTGTTCCGCT
>CAZWIR010000131.1:0-2891 GCA_964634315.1 uncultured Planctomycetia bacterium
TTTTATTTCTGGTGAAGTTTATAATGTTGGCGGGAGAACAGAATGGGAAATGGATATAAGCGAATATGCTGATTTGATTTTAAATACCGTCGGCGCCTCCAAGTCACTCGTGACGTACAAAGAGGGCGAGCCTTTTACTACAAAAGTAAAAAAGATGGATTTTTCTAAGGCAGTAAGGGATTTAAAGCATGACCCTAAAATTGACCCTAAAGAGGGGATTAAGCGAACTGTTGAGTGGATGAAGTGGTTTTATCGTTTATCCAAGTAAATTTAATTAACTTTGAATAAAGAGATATGTGTGAAAAAAAATAAAGTAAAAGTTTTGTTTGTTTTTGGGACAAGGCCAGAGGCCATAAAAATGGCCCCGGTTATTAAAGAATGTCAAAAAAATAAAAGCAAATTTACTACAATAGTTTGTGTCACAGCACAACATCGACAGATGTTAGATCAAGTGTTGCGTCTTTTTAGTATTAAGCCTGATTATGATCTTAATGTAATGACTAAAAGACAATCATTGCCAAAGTTAAATGCAAAAATACTTGTTGGTGTTAGTGATGTAATAGAAAAGGCTTCTCCTGACATTATGATTGTTCAAGGAGATACAACTACGACGTATGCAGCAGCACAAGCTGCTTTTTATGCAAAAGTTCCAGTTGCGCACATAGAGGCTGGATTGAGGACGAATGATAAATATAGTCCCTTTCCAGAAGAGGTTAATCGTTGCCTAACAAGTGTTCTTTCCGAAATTCATTTAGCTCCTACAGAAACTGCAATGAAGAATTTACTTATAGAAAATTATGATGATTCTTCAGTCTTTGTAGTGGGAAACACAGTCATAGATGCCCTTAAGAGCGTTCAAATAAAGCATAAAAAACCAAATATTAAAAGTAAATGGGAGAAGTGGTTTTCTAAGAATTTTGATATTGATTTATCGAAAAAGCATACAACTATTTTAGTTACAGGGCATAGACGAGAGAGCTTTGGAAAAGGATTTATGAATATTTGCAAGGCCTTAGGTGATTTAGCGAAAAAAAATAAGCATATACAATTTATTTATCCAGTACATTTAAATCCGAATGTGCAAAAGCCGGTGTATGATATTTTAGGTAAAACAGCTAATATATATTTAATACCGCCTTTAGATTATGAGCCATTTATTTTTTTAATGAATAAGGCAAAGATTATTTTAACAGATTCAGGGGGTGTTCAAGAAGAGGGTCCTTCTTTTGGCATTCCTGTTCTTGTGATGAGGGATACATCCGAAAGGATGGAGGGGGTCAAGGTTGGGTCTGCAAAATTAGTTGGGACAAGTGTAAAAAATATTACATCTCAAGCCCAAAATCTTTTAGATAATAGATCTGAGTATAAAAAAATGTCAAAAGTTGCTAATCCTTATGGAGATGGAAAGGCAAGTAAGAGAATTATAAAGATAATAGATGATTATTTTAGGAGAAAAAATTATGACAAATAATGAAAAAAGAGTTCAGTACGTGAATGAATATTTAGAAAAAATTGCCTTAGAGGGTGAGATAAGGAATTATTATAAGGGGCAAAATCTATTAGTAACTGGTGGGGCAGGCGCCATTGGAAGCAATCTTATTATTGCTTTATCTAAGTTGGTGGGCAGCAAAGGAAAGATTGTTGTATTGGATAATTTATCCTCAATTAAGGAACAAAATCCATGGAACGTTGTTCCTTTGGATAACATAATGTTTGTTAACGGAGATGTAAGAAGCGACGTTGATTTAAAGAGAGTTTTTAAAGAAAATATCTCCATGGTATTTCATCTGGCAGCTTTTTTTGCAAACCAAAATTCTATCGACTATCCTGAGATTTCTGCTGAAGTAGATATAATTGGATTAATTAAGTTATTGGAGTATTCAAGAATTGCAAAAGTGAATAGAGTTGTATATGCTTCAAGCGGGTGCGCTATTTATGGATCATATCCTGAGCTTCCTTTAAAAGAAGATTTTATTTCAATGCATTTAACAACGCCGTATCAGATTAATAAAATGACTGGAGAGATGTATTGTAACTTTTATTCACATCATTATGATATGAAAACTGTTAATTGCCGATTTTTTAATTCATATGGCCCTGGAGAAGTTCCAGGTCAATATCGCAATGTTATTCCGAATTTTATTTATTGGGCGATGAAAGGAAAAGCTTTGCCAATTACAGGGAATGGTTCTGAAACACGAGATTTTACTTGTGTATTAGATTTGGTGCAAGGTCTTGTTAAGTCTGGGTTTTATGAAGATGCAGTAGGCGAAAATTTTAATTTAGCAGCAGGCAAAGAAATAAGTATTAAAGAAATGGCAGCGCTTGTTAATGAAGTAACAAAAAATAAAGCAGATTTTATTTATAAACCAAGACGAAAATGGGATACTAAGCCAAGATTATTGGCGTCAATTGCAAAAGCTGAAAAGCTAATTCGATACAAGCCCATTGTTGATTTTAAAGAAGGATTTTTGAAAAATGTGGAATGGTTTGAAGATAATTGGGATGTTATTGAGAAGATGGCTGATTTTACACCTGGAATGAGCAGCGCGGTACGAAATGAAAAAGAATAAAAGCGTCCTAATAATTACAGAACGTTTTTATCCCGAAGAATTCGGGATTAACGATTTAGCACAAGTCTGGCAAACTAAAGGTTATGAAGTTGCGGTATTGACGCAAATGCCCAGTTATCCTTTCGGTAAAATCTATGAGGGATACAAAAATAAATTTTTTCAAACTGAGGATTGGCAGAATATTAAAATTTACAGGGTTTTCTCCCTTTTGGGTTATAAGAAAAATGCGTTTTTAAAAATATTAAATTATTTATGTTTTGCCTTTCTTGCATCTTTAATAACCTTGTTTATAGGTAAGAAATACAACAAGGTTTTTGT
>CAZWIR010000132.1:0-2877 GCA_964634315.1 uncultured Planctomycetia bacterium
TTCTGAAGATGACCGCTTTAAATCCGAAGATCAATTGCAAAAAACTACTGATAAGCATATCAAGGATATAGATAAGGTTTTAGAGGAAAAAGAAAAGGAACTCAAAGAGTTCTAAAAGGTTCTTTAACAGACAAAAACAACACAATTGTTGGGCCGCTAGCTCAGTTGGTAGAGCACCGCCCTTTTAAGGCGGGTGTTCCGAGTTCGACCCTCGGGCGGCTCACCATTCGCGGATGTGGCGAAATTGGCAGACGCGCTAGCCTTAGGAGCTAGTGAGGAAACTCATGGGGGTTCAAGTCCCTCCATCCGCATAATGTGTTTACTATAAGGCACTCCGGACATGTATCCTCAGTGTCGTAAAAAATAGGGAATAACCCTAAATAACTTACTTTTTTAGCGGGGGTAGCTCAATCGGCTAGAGCGTCACGTTGCCAACGTGAAGGTTGAGGGTTCGATTCCCTTCCTCCGCTCCAGTTTTATATATGAGAGTGTTTAAGAATATACCTGAGTATAAAATATGGATATTTTAGATTATTTAAATAAAGAATCTATTATCTTAGTGTTAAAGCAGAAGAATAAGAAGAAGATCATTCTAGACATTATCGATCATCTCGTAGAGAAAGGAAAAATAGCTAAGGAGGATAAGAAAGAGATTTCTAAAGCTATTTTCCAAAGAGAAGAAATGGGTTCTACTGCGATTGGAAACCACATAGCTTTTCCTCATGCTCGAACCAACTCTGTTAAAGATATTATAATTTGTGTAGGTATATCTAAAGAAGGGATTGATTTCGATTCGTTAGACCAAGAGCCGGTAAATATTGTGGCTCTTCTTCTTTCCAATCAGAAGGAAGCAGGGCTACATCTTAAGATGTTGGCCTTTTTGGCCAGAATGTTGCGCGATAAATACTTAGTCCAGAGGCTAAAGGTTGCTAAAACTGAGGAAGAAGTTATCGGTTTATTAGATAAACAACAACAAGCAATAAAATGAAGAAATTTATGAAAATCATAAAATGGTTTTATCCTGGCTTGAGGATAAAGAGATGGGTTATTTTACTATTCTTTAGTCTTTTCTTTTTAATTTTTTCGGCGGTAAGGCTTGCTCATGATAACCATTTGGTTTTAAAAATATTTGATTCTCTTTTATTTGTTTTTTCTTTTATCGGGTTTGTGGTCGGGGTGCGCTTACTGATTAAAAGTTTTTTTGAGGCTATTTATCCTGGGAAGAACAAAGAGATTATCGACATAATTTACGAAAAAAGGTTCTTATCCAAGGGACCTAAAATTGTTGCCTTTGGAGGGGGAACAGGACTCTCTACAGTTCTAGAAGGGTTAAAGGAATATACTGCAAATATAACAGCTATCGTAGCTGTTGCTGATGAAGGTGGTTCTTCAGGACGCTTAAGAGAGGAATTCGGCATTTTACCTCCGGGAGATATTAGAAATTGTTTAGTTTCTTTAGCTGAAGCGCCACAATTAATGCGTGACTTATTCCAATATCGGTTTAAAGAGGGTAATGGGATTAAAGGGCATAGTTTCGGGAATCTTTTCATTACTGCCATGACCCAGGTAACCGGGAGCTTTAAAGATGCTGTAAAGGAGTCGAGCATAGTTTTGGCTATTCGCGGAAGAGTATTACCTTCAAGCTTGGATAAGATGCGTCTTAAGGCTGAATATAGTGATGGGACAACCAAGGAAGGCGAGGATAAGATTCCTCATCAAGGGAAGTCGATAAGAAAGATACAACTAGTTCCTCAAGATGTTAAATCTAACCCTGAAGCTATTGAGGCTATAAGAGAGGCTGATGTAATAATTTTTGGACCAGGAAGCTTATTTACTAGCATTATACCTAATCTTTTAATAGAGCAAGTTAGAGAAGAGATTGCTAAGCGGGATGTTGTGAAGTTGTACCTTTGTAATGTTATGACCCAACACGGTGAGACCGACGGTCTTACAGCATTCGACCATCTTGAAAAAATAGTTTCACATACCAAGAGAAATATTGTTAATTGTTGTTTGGTTAATTCTGGTCGGCTTAAACATAATCTTCTTGTTAAATATGCTCAGGAAAAATCCTTTCCGGTAATTTTTGACCGAGAAAGGTTTAAGAAACTAGGGGTATCAATATTTGAAGGAGATGTTGTCAGTAAGAGTAATTACTTGCGTCATGATTCGAAAAATGCAGCAAAAGAAATTATGGTTATTTATAACTATATGAAGAGAAAATGGAGAGGATTGAAGAACAAGTAGTTGTAAAAAAAGTTCACGGTTTACATGCTAGACCGGCTACTATCTTTGTGCAGTTAGCTAATAAATTTAATTCATCAGTAAAGATAGAAAGCGATGGCGAAATCGTTGACGGTAAATCAATAATGGCCCTATTGAGCTTAGGGATACATGCCGGCATAGAGGTGAAATTGATTACTGAAGGTGATGATGCGAAAGAAGCAATAGATGATTTAAAAAAGTTTTTAGAAGACGAGGATAAAAATGATTAAGATAAAAGGTATCGGTGTTTCTGGAGGAGTAGGGATAGGCAAGGTCTTGCTATTAAGGAAAGACGAATTCTCTGTTCCCAAGAGAAAGATTTCTCACGATGAGATTTCTCGGGAGATCTATCGTCTTGAAGAAGCATTAATGGCGACACGCAAGCAGATTTCTGATTTACAGAAAAAGATATCCCAAGAGATTGGTTTTGATCATGGTCGGATATTTGAAGCCCACTACCTAGTCTTAGAAGACAGGGTTTTGATAGAAGACGTTATTAAGCAGATTAAGATAAAGAAGGTAAATGTGGAATATGCTTTTTCCGAAAGTATAAAGAAGTATGTTGATACTTTACTTAAACTAAAGGATGAGTATTTACGTGAGAGAGTGGTG
>CAZWIR010000133.1:0-2871 GCA_964634315.1 uncultured Planctomycetia bacterium
AAAAGCTAAATAAGCGCCTCCGACACCAATAAGATTAGAGATAAATTCCGGAGCCGGAGAGCTAAGCAAAGCTACATCTTTGGGGTTATAGGAAATTAAACTTAAAAGTATTAAAAGGGATGTAAGAAACAGGACGGTGCTCTTCAGAAAAGAAGAGAGATGTTTCATTTTGCTTGTTTTAGGCTAAGTCTAATTTTTCCTTGAGGATCGACTCCAATGACCTTTGCGTTTATAACGTCTCCAATTTTTAGGAATTCTTCTACTTCCTTTACAAATCCATCGGAGAGTTCAGAGACGTGAATTAAACCACTTTTCCCGGGTGCGATTTCACAAAATGCACCGAAATTAACTATTTTTTCAACTTTAACTTCGTAAATTTCGCCAACTTCTATATCTTTAACTAGACTATTAATTAATTTTACTACTCTCTCTAAGTCTTCAACTGTCTCAGCAGCTACTGAAACTACGCTTGTTTCATCATCAATGTCTATATTAACTTTATTCTCGCGCTGAATCCTTTTTATTATCTTACCTCCAGGGCCAATAATAGCGCCAATCTTATCAGGATTTACTGGAAATGACTTTATCTTTGGAGCATATTCGGAAAGTTCTCCCCGTGGCGAATTAATAGCCTTCTCCATCTTATCTAAAATAAATAAACGGGCTTCTTTGGCTTTTCCTAAAGCATCTTCGATCATTTCAAAAGTTAATCCATCTATCTTTGTATCCAGCTGTATAGCAGTAATACCTTTTTTAGTTCCGGCAACTTTAAAATCCATATCTCCGTAGTGATCTTCAGCACCGGCAATATCAGTAAGAATCTTATAGCCCTTATCCCCAGAAATTAATCCTATAGCAATTCCAGCTACTGCATCCTTTATCGGAACTCCGGCATCCATTAGTGATAAAGAACCGGCGCATACTGAAGCCATTGATGAAGAACCGTTTGATTCTAATATTTCAGAAACTATTCTGATAGTATAAGGAAATTCCTCTTTGGAAGGAATTATCGGAGTAAGTGATTTCTCAGCTAAAGCCCCATGCCCGATATCTCTTCGAGAAGGCCCTCTCATAAATTTTACTTCGCCAACGCTGAAAGGAGGAAAATTATAATGTAGCGTAAAGTGCTTCGTAGTTTCACCTTCTAAGGCTTCAATTAATTGCTCATCTGAACTACTACCCAAGGTAGTAACCGCCAAAGATTGAGTTTGTCCTCGAGTAAAGGTAGCTGAGCCATGAGTACGAGGTAAAGCTTTAACTAGACACTCAATAGACCTAATATCGGCTATAGATCTTCCATCAGGTCGCTTTTCTGTCTCTAACACATTCTTCCGTAAAGTTTCTTCTTCTAAAATATCCAAAGCAGATGAGACATCTCCTTCAGTAATTCCCGATTCCTCACTTACTAATCCTTCATTTAATAAACAAAGCAGCCCTTTTAAGAATACGCTTTTTTCTTCTTTACTGGTTAAACAATAAGCTTCTTGGAGTTTTGACCCAACTTTACCTCGAACTGTCTCTAGTAACTCCTTACTTACTTGGGATAAAGGAACTTCTTTTTTATCCTTTCCTACTTTTTTTCTAAGTTCATGTTGTAACTTAATAATTTCTTTTATAAAAGGATGAGCAAATTTTATCGCCTCTAAGGCTTGACCTTCATCTATCTCGCTAAGTCCGCATTCAAGCATTATTATCTTACTGTCTGTTCCTACTACTACCAAGTCCATAGAAGACTCTCCTCTTTCCTCATAAGTAGGATTAATCACAAACTTATCGTCAACTTTGGAGACTCTTACTGCTCCTACAGGGTTAGTAAAGGGGATATCCGATATAAGAAGGGCACAACTGGCAGCATTAACAGCTAAAATATCCGGATCATTTTTAGCGTCGCTGGATAAAACCATATTAACGATTTGAACTTCATTAGTCATTCCTTTAGGAAAAAGTGGCCGCAGAGGCCGGTCAATAAGACGAGCGGTAAGTATTTCTTTGTCCCTAGGTCTTCCCTCTTTTTTAAAAAAACCGCCAGGAATTTTCCCCATAGCATAAGTTCTCTCTTGGTACTCTACCATTAGAGGAAAGAAACCTCTACCTGGAGATGGCTCTTTGGACATACAAGCAGTAGTTAAAACAACAGTATCACCATAAGTAATGCTAACACTGCCATTGGCCTGCTTAGCCCATTCCCCGGTTGATAAGACAAAAGGATTTTTTCCTAAATTAGAAATAGATAGCGAAGTAGCCATTTTATTAAATCTTGAGCTCCTTTACAACTTCTCCGTAACCTTGGGAGTCTGTACTTTTAAGGTAAGTAAGTAGACGGCGACGCCTTCCTACGAGAATCAGCAGACCTCGGCGGGAATGGAAATCTTTCTTGTGGCTCCTTAGGTGATCAGTAAGATAACTTATTCTCTCACTAAGCAGAGCAATCTGCACTGCGGCGGAACCAGTATCCTCCACATGCTCTTTAAACTTATCGATTATTTTCTTCTTTTTAGTCTTATTTATCATAATGCAACCTATATAATACCTTCTTAGTACTTATCTGTCAACCCCATAAATAATAGCTTTTATCTAGAAATAAGGCAAGAATTCATCGATAAACGCTCTCTTCAGGCAAATATTATTGTAGCAGAAGTGCTCAGAGAGGTCAATACTTGTTTTAAGCGCCAAAGTCGCTTATTTTTCAGTCTTTTTAGAATCTTTCTCGAATCCCTTAACGATTTTTATTACTTCTAGCTCTGTTTTCTCTATTCTTTCCCGACAAAGTTTAATCAACTCTATGGCCGTCTTTACCTTAACAGCCACATCGTCAACATCAACCCTCTCAGATTCAAGCTCAGAAAGTATACTCTCCAACTCCTCTACGGC
>CAZWIR010000134.1:0-2788 GCA_964634315.1 uncultured Planctomycetia bacterium
TATCTATCTTAGTCCCTTTACCAATAATTGTCTTATCAAATCTAGCTCTATCAATCGTAACATTCGCACCAATTTCAGCATCATCCTCTATTGAAACTATTCCAATTTGAGGTATCTTCTCTTGCACGCCTTCCACCATAGCAAAACCAAAACCATCACTGCCGATTACAGCTCCCGAATGAATAATTACTCTATCTCCAACTTCTACCCCCTCCCTTATCGAAACATGAGGATAGATACAGCACTTCTTCCCAATTTTAGCGCAGCGGCCAAGATAACAACTACTATAAATAATTGAACCGCCCCCTATTTCAACACCATCTTCAACAACCGCATAGGCACCGATAGCTACATCGTCTGCAATTTGTGCACTTGGAGAAATTACTGCTGTAGGATGAATACCCTTAGGATGTTTAACACGATCAGAAGCAACTAAGCTGACTACTTTAGTGAAAGCTATCGAAGGATTATCGGTTTTAATCAAAGGCCTGGTAGTCTTAAGCTGCTCTCTTGAGGTAATTATTGCTGCAGCCCTAGTAGTTTCTACTAAAGAAGCATATTTAGGGTTAGCCAAAAAAGTTATATCCCCTTTTTTAGCTTCTTTTATGCCTGAAATGCCAGTAATGGCAATACTGGGATCACCACCAACTAACTCCCCTTTAACTAAGTGAGCAATCTCTTTAAGAGTAAACTTCATTTCTTTTTCTTTTTATATTCCTTATTAGAGATCTTGAGAATCTGACTAGTTACATCCATAGCCTTAGCGCCATAAAGAACAACATTAGAATTAACGATTAAGTCAAAACCATTCTTTTTAGCGTAATCTTTGACTATCCCGTCAATATCCTCAACTATATCTTTCATCTTCTCATCTCTTTCCTTTTTTATATCGGTAAAAGCTTCTCTCTCTAAGCCACGGTATTCTTTAAGTTCTTTACTGAGCTTCTCTTCTTCTTTTGCTTTTTCACCTTCTTTAAGTAGCTCCAATTTACCTTGGAGTTTTTCAATAGTTCCTTTCTTTTTTTCTAATTTTTTCTCAGCAACATTTTTTTTCGCCTCTAGTTTCTCGTCGTATTCTTTAGTCTTCTCGTAATCATTGAAGACTTTGAATATATCCACATACCCAATTTTTAAATCTTTAGAAAAACAGGTAGAAGAAAACGACATCATTACTCCAAAAACCAACAAACACCCAATAACTCTCTTCATAACTACACCTCCTAAAACGATCTACTTACATTAAAATGGAATCTTCCCTCTTGTTCATCTTCACCAGGTTCAGTTTTTAAAGGCCAGCCATAGTCAACACTTACTGGCCCTATCGGAGTATTCACCCTAAAACCTAGGCCGACACTAAACATAAATCCGCTCTCATCAACATCGCTAGTCTCCCCACCCCAAACCTTTCCAATATCAAAAAAAGTGGCAGCCTTAAGAAAGTCAGCTAACGGATAGGTATATTCAATATTTCCTATAATCATTCTATTACCACCAACCGGATCCTCACTCTCTTTATCAATAGGGCCCACTTTTCTTTCCTGATAACCACGAACAGTAGAAGCTCCTCCAGCAAAAAATCTCTCATAAATAGGTATCTTGCTGGTATCACCAAACTCAGAAGCTATGCCGCCTCGAAGCCTTAGCTCCACTACTGATTCATTAGGCATCGGTGTGTAAAAGCTTACTCGGCTAAAACATTTGATGAAATCTTTATCTCCAGCAAAAGGTCCTCCAAAAATTTGGAAGATATTACTAACGTAAATACCTTTCGAGGGGTTAAAAACACTATCACGGCTATCATAAGAAAGTTGTGCTTCTCCACTACTTAAATCAGTGCTTCCTACCTCATCACGAAGTGCTCGACTTGCATCACTAACAACATCGCTAATCGTAACGTTCTCAAATCTATAAGCAAGTCCGCCTTTCCAATAATCATCAAACTCTCTACCCAAGCGCAATAATCCTCCTTTTACATCTTCTTCATAAGCATAACCAACATTATCATCCTGGCTATGACCTCTTCTGTAACCATCAAAGCCAAAAGAAACCGGCTTGTCAAATATCCAGGGATTAGTAAAACTTAGTTGATAACGTTTAGTCAAAGTTCCCATGCTAAGCATTACGCTCAAATCTTGGCCGGCACCGGTAAAAGTAGAAAAATTTCTGTAATCAAAATTACGCTGCCTTATCTCTACAAATCCCATAAATTCATCTATAGAACTATAACCCCCTCCAAAACTAAAATAACCGGTCTTTGCTTCTTTCACATCAACAACTAAATCAACATCATTAGACTCAGAACCCGGCTCTGTACCAAATCTTATTTCTTCAAAAAATCCCAGGTTATCTAATCTTTCCTTGCTTTTTCTTATTTTCTTGCCGTCAAACCTCTCCCCAGGATAAACTCTTAGCTCTCGACGAATCACTTTATCCTTAGTCTTTACATTTCCTTTAATGCTTATATCTTCAATATAAGCAATATCATTTTCAACAACTCTATAAGCAATATCTATTGCCCCAGTTGTCGGATTAAGAAGGCTTAACGGCTCTATTTGAGAAAATATATATCCTCTGTCGACGTAAACTTCTCTTATTCGCGAAGAATCTACATAAACAGCTTGTTCACTATAAATACTCCCTTGTTTTAATTCCATTGCCAAGAACACAACATAGCTAGGAATTTCCTCTACCCCCTCCACTGTTATCTTACCTACATAATAACGCTGGCCTTCAATAACATTAACACTAAGATAAACCCCCTTAGCTAAATACTCGACATCTATATCTA
>CAZWIR010000135.1:0-2775 GCA_964634315.1 uncultured Planctomycetia bacterium
CTGAGATTTTTCCTGAGCTTAAAGGTAATTTCTGAGTCTTAGCCATCTTCATGCTTACTGGTTCAAAGTTCTTTAGAAATCTCATACAACACAATTTTTGTCCGCAAGGCCCAACTCCGCCAAAAAGACGAGCCTCGTCCCGAACACCAATTTGACGCATCTCGATACGAATCTTAAATATCTTAGCTAATTCCTTAACTAGCTCCCGAAAATCTACTCTTCCTTCAGAAGTAAAATAAAAAACTATCTTCCTTTTATCGAATGAATACTCACTGTCAACTAACTTCATAGCTAGTTTATACTCACGAACCTTACGAGAACAAAGACGCATGGCATCCTTGGCTTCCTTTTCATTATTCTTTATCTGTTTTAAGTCTTCCGGAGATAATTTTCTAACTATGCTCTTGATCGCTCTTTCCTTAGAATCAATTTTAGAGCAATTTGCATCAACAACCTCAACAACCTCACCATAATCAACGCCACGATCAGCTTCAACAAGAACATGATCATGCACAGAGATATCCTCAGTGACCTGATATGTCATCAGTTGACCGGCTTCTCTTAATCTTACTTTAGCAACTCTCATTTTTACAGTTTTAAGCGAATCAAATTAAGGGCTAAGTTCATATTTACACTCTTTGCTGCCCCATAAATCCTTAAAATATCCTTTAAAATACTATCTATTTCACTCGGGCTATACGAGCCTAAGATTATCTCACGTTCTCTGGGCTGAGGCAACTTATTATTTATAAAATCTGACTTAGAGATCAAATCATCTCGTAAAACCGTAACCAAAGCCCAAAGAAAGGAAGAAAACCTCTTGCGATCAGTAAAACGCAGGTCCTGACCTTTTAAAAAACTAAAAACGCTATCTTTTAAGCTCTCGTCAACATCCTCCTGCTTAAAGGGTAAGAATATCCTGCGGCAACGTGAAACTATTGTTGGAAGCAGACCATCTAATTTAGAGGATGAAATAGCTATAAAAGAATTCTTAGGTGGTTCTTCAAGGGTTTTAAGAAAAGCGTTAGCCGCAGCTGGGGTTAGGGCTTGGGCATCTTTTATAATCATAATCTTTTTTCTTAACCTAAAACTCTTTAAGGAAAAAAAACGCATTCCCTCTCTCACTTGTTCAATCTTTATTGAAAAACCCTCAGGTGAAATAGTAAAGAGATCGGGATGATTCCCCGATTCTATTCTTTTGCAATCCCAACAACTATCACAAAAATCTGCACCTTCAGTGCAACTGATTAACTTAGCAACATCTATAATCGTCGGCATATCCTCCCCAATGAAAAGGTAAGATGTGCCAAGAAGTTCTCTTTTCTTTAAGATTGAGAAGTAATTTAAAATATCTTCTTTCAAAACACTCTCTTTAATTGTTTTTCAACGCGCTGATAGATTTGAGACAGGCTGTCGCAGGCATCAACTATCTTTACCCGAGTAGGATATTTTTTTGCCAATTGTAAGTATCCCTTGCGCAAGCGATTATGAAAGCTCAGTGCTCTTGACTCAATGCGGTCTTTGCTTTTTAACCTAGCTAAGCCTAATTTTGGCGGCGTATCAAGAACTAAGGTTAAGTTAGGGGTTATACCTAATGAAAACATCACAACTGATTCTTCAACAATCTTACCTAGTCCCAAAGCAAAACCTTGATAGGCAAGAGTTGAATCAAAGAAACGATCACAAAGAATAAAGTCATATTTTTTAAAATCCTTTTTTAGTTTTTCTTCAATAAGTTGAGTTCGAGCAGCAAGATAAAGAAGTAATTCAGTGTGAGCTGATAGATTTTTATTTTTTTTATCTAAGAGTATTTTTCTTATCTTTTCACCAACCTTAGTTGAGCCTGGCTCCCGATAGACTTTAAAAGAAACTTTCTTCTTTCGCAATAGCTTCGTGATGAACTTGATAACACTGCTCTTTCCACTACCCTCTAAGCCTTCAATAGAGATAAAAAAACCTTTTCTTCTCACAGTTTACTCCTATAGGTAGTACCCTCTTTTGTATCCTCTAAGATTATTCCTCGCTCTTCTAGTTCTTTTCGAATATCGTCAGCCTCTTGATATTTCTCCTTCTGCTTATATTCAGTTCGTATCTTTATCAGCTTCTTTATATCTTTTTCTGATATCTCAGTAGCTTCTTGTAACTTAAAGCTAATACCAAAAATGTCCAAAATCTCTTCAACTAATCCACTAATACCAGCTAATTTAATCATAGGCTCATCTTCAATATCTAAAATCTTATTACTGGTGCTAATTATATCGAATAAAACTGCTAAACCTTTGGGCATATTGAAATCATCATCCATAGACTCAACAAACTTATCTTTCAATTGTTTTAACAGCTCTTCTGCGTCTTTAGTTACCTTGACCTTTTTTATTGAGTTTATTCGATTAATAAATATTTGAATTCTTTCATAAGCCTTCTTAGCTTCCCCCATTCTCTCGTCAGAGAAATCTACTGAACTCGAGTAGTGAGCTTGAAGGTAAAATATCTTTAAGATATCTGCTGAGTATCTACTTACTGCGTCGGAAATAGTAATAAAATTACCCAAAGACTTAGCCATTTTCTGGCTATTGATAGTTAAAAGGCCGTGGTGTATCCAATAATTAGCAAAAACTTTTCCGGTTAAGGCCTCAGCCTGAGCACACTCATTCTCATGGTGAGGAAAAATTAAATCTCTTCCTCCACCATGAATATCCAAAGTATCAGTCTTTAAGTATTTCTGGCTCATAACTGAACACTCAATATGCCACCCGGGCCTACCATTACCCCAAG
>CAZWIR010000136.1:0-2772 GCA_964634315.1 uncultured Planctomycetia bacterium
CCACACCGGGTGTGGAGGGATGGTTAATTTAGGTGATTTAGAGGGTGATGTTTTTGTAATGGGTGATGCGGCTTGTCATTCCGCCTTCGTCAAGAACAATACAAATTGCATCTACTCTGTATGCTTTTACGTATCTTTTTCTGGCAACATAGGCTTCTGCGTTTCTGATAAGTTTTCGTATTTTACTTCTTTTTATAGAGTCTTCCGGGCTCCCGAATCGCTCATCCCTCCTCGTCCTCACCTCTACAAATACCAAAGCACCTTTATTGTGCGCGATTAAATCAATTTCTGCATATTTAGTCCTGTAATTTTCTTCAATAATACAATACCCTTTATTCTGCAAATATCGCTTCGCGATTGCCTCTCCTAGACATCCTGTTTCCAGGTTTTTTGTTTTTGTCTCCCTAGGAATATTCACTTATCTCTTATCTGAACTCTTGGTCTATATTGTAATGCCTCGGCCATATGAGAAACCCTTATACCCTCTGAACCTTCTAAGTCAGCAATAGTTCGTGCGACTTTTATCATTTTAAAATAGGAACGTGCTGAAAGTTGAAAAGCCATTCCAGCCTGCAAGAGCAATTGTTTAACTTCTTTTGACAGGAAACAGTATTTTTTAATATGGGCGTTTTTCATTTCAGCATTGGTATAAATCCCCTTTTCTTTAAACCGATATTTTTGCACCTGCCTTGCCTTCTCTACGCGGGCTCTTATTTCAAGAGATGAAGAGGAAGGACTTCGCAATTGTTGACTCTTTGAAAGCTCCTTAATATCAACCACCGGCACCTCTATATAAAGGTCAATACGATCTAAAAGCGGCCCGGAAACCCTTTTTTTGTACTTTTCTATCTCCCTTTGCGTGCAGGTACACGACTTCTTAGGGTGATACAAGTAACCGCAGGGGCAAGGATTAGCTGAAGCAACTAATATAAATCGTGAAGGATAGCAAACCCTTTCTCTACTCCTTGAAATAGTAAGGTAGCCATCCTCCAGTGGCTGTCTTAGGGCCTCCAGTACTCCCCGGGGAAATTCATTAAACTCATCTAAAAATAATACCCCGCGATGGGCTAAACTTATTTCTCCGGGCTGAGGCCTTGAGCCCCCGCCAATAAGCCCAACTTGAGAAATTGTATGATGGGGTGCCCTAAAAGGGCGTATTTTAATAAGTGAGCCTTCGGGTGGAATGCGTCCCGAGGCTGAGTAAATCTTTGTAACCTCAAGAGATTCTCTTTCAGCCAAAGTCGGTAAAATACCGGGAAGAGCCCGCGCTAACATGGTCTTTCCCGAACCAGGACTACCAACCATAAAAAAATTATGGCCGCCAGCCGCTGAAATCTCCATTGCCCTCTTTGCCTGCTCCTGGCCTAAAATCTCGGCCATGTCAAACTCAGCCTGAACAGCTTCGCTTTTTACTTCCCGATACTTAGCCGGTTCAAGCGGTATCTGACCTAAGAGGTATGCTAATAACTGACTAATGCTCTCTACAGGATATACCCTGACACCCTTAATGATAGCTGCTTCGTTTGCAGAAGCTTTGGGTACAAATATACTTTTAATTCCCTTTTCTTTTGCAAATAGTGATAATAACAATGCTCCTTTTGTGTGGCGAAGCGTTCCATCAAGGGAGAGCTCACCAAAGAAAAGGCTCTTTTTCGGCAACTCGCAATTCATAATTGATGCCAAAACTCCGGTGGCAATCGGCAAATCATAAAATGAACCTTCCTTAGGAACGTCAGCCGGAGCCAAATTAACAGTAATCTTCTTTGTTGGAAATTCGATGTTAGAATTTACAATCGCGGTCTTTACCCTTTCTCGGCTTTCATCTACGGCCTTACTGGGTAAACCAACAATCTCAAATGCCGGCAAACCTCTGTTTGCTAGATTAACCTCTACATCCACACCAATAGTCTCAAGCCCTGAATTTGACGCCGAACAAACCTTAATCAACATAGTATTTTCCTCCTTCTTCAAAGACTAACCCTTTTATCTGCATAAGCGAAAGCGTAGTTGCAATTTCTGAAGCATGTAGAGGCGGTTCATGAACCGCCCCTATCGACCGGGTTAAAACGTCTATCTCCATTGGCTCTTCTTGCAATTTTTTTATTATCGATTGTTCCAATTCGTTTAATCCTTTTATTTGGGCGGGGACAAGCCCCGCCCCTATATCAACATCATAACCCGCTAACATATCTTTTGCGCTGATAACAATTTCTGCTCCTTCTTTAATTAATTGCACTGTACCCTTTGAAAGCGCACTAGTAAGAGGGCCGGGAACTGCAAAAAGCCGTCTTTTGTACTTCTTGGCAAGCCCTGCTGTAATTAAGGAACCACTTTTCTGGCCGGCTTCAACCACCATGGTTGCATAAGATAATCCTGCCACAATTTTATTTCGCTTTGGATAAGTCCAGAGGCCAGGAGGATGAGTGCCTTCAAATTCGGAAATAATAAGTCCCTTGTGCTCTAATATTTCTTTGTATAAATCTTCCTGATACCCGGGGTGAATCATGTCAATACCGCAAGGCATCACCGCTATGGTTCTACCTCCGGCATCTATTGCCGCTTTATGAGCTGTAGCATCAATTCCAAACATAAATCCGGAAACAATGGTTACCCCGGCTCTTGCTATCTCAGATACCAGTTTATTGGTAATAAGTTTACCGTAAGTTGTCATTCTCCTTGAACCAACAACTGCCAAGCAATTCTCAAAAATACTGCTATCCCAATTTCCCTTATAGTAAAGTATCTCCGGCGGCGATTTTATCTCTCTAAGCA
>CAZWIR010000137.1:0-2761 GCA_964634315.1 uncultured Planctomycetia bacterium
ATGAAAAAGTAGTACCTTTTCCTAGCTTTGACTCTACCCATATTTTTTCCTTATGCGTATCAATAATTCTTTTTACCAAAGAAAGACCTAAACCGCTGCCTTCTATTTGAGTAATTGCAGAATTAGAGGCTCTGAAGAATTCTTGAAATACTTTGCCTAAATCTTCTTCTTTCATTCCATAACCGGTATCAGACACAGAGATAATAACTTGTTTGTCTTTTTGGATACAGCTAAGGGTTATCTTCCCTCCCGAAGGAGTAAACTTTATAGCATTATTCAGGAGATTAATCAACACTCTTTCAATAAGATTTTTATCTAGGTATGCATTTAAACTTTTGGAAAGTTCGAAAGATAATCCGATTTTTTTGGCTTGAGCCTGAGGAGTCAAGAAATCTGCCACGTCTCTGATTAATTTCGTAATTTCAAAGGGTGCAATTTTTACTTCCATTTTTCCGGATTCTATGCGAGAAATATCTAAAAGAGTGTTTACAATAACCATAAGCTTATTTACATTTCCGTCTATTTTCAGTAATCTTTTTTTAGCCTCTTCAGGTAATTTGCCAAATTTTTCACCAACTAAAAGGGAAGAGAACCCTTTTACTGAAGTAAGTGGAGTTCTTAGCTCATGAGAGACACTAGAAATAAAGTTAGACTTAGTCTTACTTATAACCTCAATTGCCCTTAAGCTTTTAACAAGTTCATTGGTTCGCTCCTTAATCCTTTTTTCTAAATTGTCCTTAGTGTGGTAGAGGTCTTCAAATAATTGGATATTATTAAGACACTGGCTAAGATACATACAGACGATTAAAAATGCTTCCTCTTCCGATTTTTTAATCTCAGCGTGGAGGTTGAGATCAGAAACTATAAATACAGCATATACGAATTCTCTTGCTTTTATTGGTGCGATAAGAATGTCTTTAGTCCCTGCAGCCGGAAAGAGGTCTTTATAAATTTCAGAGTTTGAGCGTAAAATCTGCACATCTTTTAATAGTTCTTTTTTATGTTTAAAGACCCCTCTAAATAACTCAGCATCGGGAGCATCAAAGCCAATATTAACCTTTTCCTTGTCATCATGAAGGTCGATTATCAGTCCTTTTTTAAATCCCAAGGCGTTTATTATTTCTTTATTTATTGAGGAGAATATTGTTTCTTTGTCTAAAGTATGGATAGACGAAAGGAGTAAATTCTTTATTAAGGTTAGCTTAGTGAGCTCACTATCTATTTCTTGCTGAGATAATTTTAATTCCATATCGCTTTTTATAATTAGCTTTGCCTGTTGGTCTAAGTTCTGGATAGTTTTATTTGCTCGACTGAGGTCTCGTTTTAAATTGTAGGCACTTTGTAGCTTACCGATGATATAGAATATAAGAAAAACTATAACACCGAAGAATATAAATATTAGAGTTACTAGAGGGTCAAGAGATACTATTTTTTTAAACATACTATTCCCACGTAGTTATAAGGAGATTTCCGGTTTCGATATCAATATCTCCTTTTTCTTTATCTGAAAAGAAAGAGTAATCAGCGTATAACCCGATTACTTTTGATTTATCTCCCAGGTTTTTTTTTATCGCTGCTATTTCCCTTTTGGCCCCTTCGCCTAAGTTTTTTTTTCTTGTTAAAGAGTTTATAATAAAAGTTAGCGCTTGTCCATTGTTTCTTAACGGGGCCAGTCTGTCCTTTAGAGTTCTTATAAAAAGAGAGGAATCAAGGAACATGATATGGCCATATTCTTTTTCTTTTACTTCCCCGACACACATTAAGGAACCGTCTTCTAGACAATCAATAATATTAATTAGTCTCAAAGATCCGTTTGTGATTATTCCTAGGGGGTAAAAAGAAAAAAGATGGTTTTTTACAAAAGTCTTAAACTTTTCTTGAAGATAATGTTTGTAGATATTGATCGCTGGCTGATTATCTATTTCCATGATGATGCTCCTGTCAGTCGTAGTCTTAGTGATAGTAAAAGGTTTCCCCAAAGGCACATATCCCCCTAACCTTAATGAATGTATCTTAAGTCCTTTTAGGGCAAGACTTATTAATCCATTGCCAAGCTCATTATTTACAATTTGAGAAGTGTAAGAGGAATATTGCTTTGTAAAGCCAGCACCGAGAAGATCAAAGAATTTTCCCATAGATATCTTTACTCCCCTAATATAGGTAGTTGGGTTAACTTGAGGAGAGACAAAAGAGAAGAAAAAGAAGTCTCTTCTTTTTAATTTTTTAAATGAGGAGATTAAAAACGATTCGATTTCTTGAAAAGAACTAGCTTTAGAAAATAGTTCATGAAGTTCCATTCCGTCTTTGTTTATGCAACAAACCACAACACCCTTAGAAATAACTTTACCCTCAAAGATTAAAAATGGTGATTGTAGACCTAAGATTTTTTTGGGTTTTAGGGTAAGGCTTATTGTTTTTAAGAGATTTTTAGGGTTATAGTCTGGGGTAAACAGAATGATAAGATAATCTATCTTTTTGGGAAAGACTAATTTTATCTTTAAAGAGATTTCTTTGATTGCTTCTACTTGCTCTCTTTCGCTAAAAGCTATAGCAAAGGTTTCTTTATTCATTGTGTTGTTTTTAACTTACCATAAACACAGCTAAAAATCAATATATTTGGCTTTTTTTGCCTGTTAACAAAGGTTTCCTTGACAAATTTTGGCGCATATGCTATATACTACTTACACTTAAAAATGGAAATATCTGGAAGTCAGACTTTTATAGATTTAATTTTTTTAATTCTTTGTCTGAGAGTTGTTTA
>CAZWIR010000138.1:0-2760 GCA_964634315.1 uncultured Planctomycetia bacterium
AGTGAAAGTGCTGCTCAACTGGATTTAATAAATGATGCAGCAAGAAGAATAACTGAGGCAGTCACAGAGGAATGGTAAACATCAGAGAGAGAGTTTCTTTAATCTCAGGAACTGATTTTTCACAACGTCAGCATGCAGTAGAAAATATAAAGAAAAGAATATTAAAGGGAAAAGCAGCGTCTCTTAATGTCTTTGTTTTCTACGCTAAGGAAGCAAACCCTAAGGACTTAGGCGAAAAGCTTTTTACTACTTCTTTTGGAAAGGAAAAAATAGCAATCTTCAAGAATTCTCAGGATTTATCTGCAGCAACAAGGAAATTCCTTTTTGATAATTTGAGAAGAATACTATCTAATAATCATCTTATTTTTGAAACCGACAAAGACTACTATCAATTACAAAGGGACAAGAAGTTTTCTAATGATGAGTTTTTTGTTTCGGTTTTAAAAAAAGCGGCTTTATTCAGAGTAGTTTCAACTAGGGCAAAAGCTACGATAGAGGATTTTATAGTTAGCCTGAGGAAGAATGACTTAGCAACCTCAGTATATATTCTTGAGAAGTTATTTGTCGGAGGCTTTAAAGACAAGATATTAGGACCGCAGATTATAGGAATTTTAGTTAGTAAGATTTCTTTTCTTAAAGATCCTACCGAAAAAGATAGGTATTTCAAATATTTATGGGAGGCAGATCGGGCGATAAAAGAAAAAGGCCTAGACCCTCGTTTAATTATTGAGTCACTTTTAGTCAGAGTCCTAGGGCCTCATTGATACTTTAGGTTTTATTTAGAGTAAACTTTAAGAGGGTTTAGAGGTCGTTTTTTTCACTAGTTTAGTAAGACGACTTTTTTTCCGAGATGCTTTATTCCGGTGCATTATATTTTTAGATGCAGCTTTATCTAGAAGTTTATAAACCTCGATCAAGGCTTTTTCTCTGGTTGAGGTATCTTTAGAATCGGCAGTTTTTTTAAGCGTTTTTATTGCTTTTTTTACGTTTTGCTTGATTACTAAATTTCTTTGTTGTCTTTTTTTACTTTGTCTTAAGTCTTTTTTTGATGTTCTTCTTTGGGGCATATGACCTCCTTGGTTTAGGGATGATTTTATAGAAATATCACAATAATGTCAAGTCTTTTTTTAAATAAGATTTATGCTTAAGAAAGTTATAAAGAATACCTATATATTGGGTTTAGGAACATTATCCTCGCGAGTGTTAGGGTTCATTCGAGATGTATTAATTGCTAATTTTTTCGGTACTGCTGGGGTTCTTGAGGCATTTATTGTATCTTTTCGCCTACCTAATATATTTAGGAGTATCTTTGCCGAAGGGTTTTCTGATTCGGTAGCTACACCGATCCTTTCTGAGTATCAAGACAATAAAGAGAGAATGTTTGAGATAGGCAATCACCTGATTTCTCTTTTTGTCGTTATTCTCTTTGTTGCGACTATCCTAGGTATTATCTTTGCTGATTTTTTGGTTGCCATTATTGCTCCGGGATTTTTGGCTGAAAGTTTTAAATTTAATTTAGCCGTATCCTTTACCCGAGTAACCTTTAGTTATCTCTTTTTTATCGGTCTCTCAGCTAATATTATTTCTCTACTATATTCGCTCAAAAAATTCTTTATTCCAGCTATAAATCCGATTTTTTTAAATATTTCTTTTATTATCGGAATAATATTTTTTAGTCGGTCTCATGAGAGTTATGTTCTTGTTGTTTGTGTGTTGATTGCCGGATTAGTTCAGTTGATCTTTCCTTTTGTTTTTTTAAAGAGAGAAGGATTTATCTTAAAATTCAACTTTTTTAAATCTCTAAAAGACAATGATGTTATCCGAATGCTAAAGTTATTTATTCCCCGTGTCTGGGCTAGCATCGTTTATCACCTAAGTGTATTTGTCGATACCATATTTTCTTCTTTAGTTTCGATAGTAGGCCAGGGAGCCTTGGCTTCTGTCTACTATGCTAATCGGTTGATTCAACTCCCCTTTGCGCTCATTGCTCTTTCAATATCCCGGGTTGCCATTGTTGATCTATCTTCTTACCATCATAAGGGCAATATGGATGATTTTAAGAGACTTTTTGTTTTTTCTCTCCAGAACATTATTTTCTTTATTATTCCCTTGGTAAGCTTTTTTCTCTTTGCCTCCAAGGACATAATCGATGTTATTTTTACTCGGGGCAAGTTTGATATTAATTCCTTAAATATGACCGCTTCAGTTCTTTTTTTCTATTCTTTTGGTTTGTTTTTCTTTTGTGGAATAAAGTTACTAGTTAACTCTTTCTATGCCTTAAAGGAGACAGCTCTTCCGGCAAGAACTGCGACTATTTCTTTAGTCGTTAATATTATTCTAAGCGCTATTCTAATGTTTCCTTTAAAAATCGGAGGAGTAGCTTTAGGCAGCAGTTTGGCAGCAGCTTTTAATTTCAGCCTTCTTTATTATTGGCTTATAAAAAGGATAGGTAAGATAGATTTTCAGAATACTAAAACCCAATTCTTAAAGATTCTTTTTTTAAGTATTGTTATTGGCATTACTGCTCGTATTCTTCTAAATTCTCTTCTTTTCGGTAAGTATCTAAACATGCTAATTGTTGTAATTTCGCTACTAAGTATATTTATTGTTGGAGGATATATTCTCGGAATAAAACAGATTAATTATTTGAAAAAATGGACGTTAAAGAGAAAGTAAAAAAATTACCTCAGAGTCCTGGGGTTTATATTATGAAATCAAAGAGAGGCAAGGCTATCTATGTCGGCAAAGCTTCTTCTTTAC
>CAZWIR010000139.1:0-2756 GCA_964634315.1 uncultured Planctomycetia bacterium
TTCATAAGGTATATGATAATAATATAGTTTACCTTCTTAATAATATGAGCTCATACCGCATCCCCGATGATTTAGGTCTCGATGTTTTTGAAAAGGTAATAAGTACTACCAGTCCGCTAAACGAAAAAAGAGAGGTCCCTGTAGACTTGAAAGAAATCCTAGATGATACCTCCCGAGGCTTATTTTTTATGAATATTAACGAGCCGGACAGCTATTACTGGAGAGGGGTAAGCAAACTCATTCTTACAACTGATATCGGCATAGTAGTTAAGAAATCTGAATCCGGTCTTCTAGTCTGGCTTAATTCACTTGATAATACCACTGCTATTGCTGGAGCGACTGTAAAGGTATTTACCAAGACAAATCAGCAGATAGTTCAGGGCATAAGCGATGAAAATGGCTTAGTACACTTTAAAAACATAGATTATTCCGGAGACAGAAAGCCTTTTGTAATTACGGCCTCAACAGAAGAGGATTTATCTTTTATTGAATTTGAAAAGTGTATTCTTTCCGAGACTGACCTAGATGTCCAGGGACGCCCTTACATTAACGCAGGCTATGAAGCCTTTATCTATAGTGATAGAGGAATATACCGGCCCGGCGAAGAGATTCATTTAAGAGCACTTCTGCGTGGCCGGGGTTGTAAGCTTCCCGAAAGCTTTCCGGTTGTACTTGATGTAAAACGGCCTGACGGACAGCGGTTTAAAAAGATTAGCGGAATACTTTCTGAGTTTGGCAGCGTAGATATAGACCTGGATATTCCCGGTTATGCTCTAACCGGTGTTTATACGGTTCTTTGCCAGCTACCCGGATCTGATGAGGTCTTAGGAGGTTATACCTTTAATGTTGAGGAGTTTATGCCTGATAGGCTTAAAGTTAAAGTTAACGCACCCGATAAAAGGTTTTCCCTCACCGATATCATACCGATAAGTATAAAAGCCGAGCATTTATTCGGTGCTCCGGCAGAAGGCAGAGAAGTCGGAATAACCTGCAGCCTAAAAGCAGTTGATTTTGAACCTAAAGGCTATAAGGACTATGTATTTGGTGATGAAACAAAAGAATTTTCTACCCGAACCCTTACTCTTAGTGAGAAACTTTCTGATGATAACGGAGGAGCTGATTTTGAGCTGAATATTCCTGAAGGCCTTCTACCGCCTTCAAGCTTAAATGCTTCAATAAGCGCTACGGTTAAAGAATTGGGCGGCAGGGCAGTGACTTCACGCGTAGACAGATTTGTTGACTCTTATCCTTATTATGTAGGTTTACGAAAAGAAACCGAAGGATATGCTTCTCTTAACCGGAAAACAAGATTTAATTATGTAGCAGTTTCATCTGAAGGTGAAAAAATAGAAACACCGGAGCTGGAAATAACCGTATCTAAAGTGCTTTGGAACTACACCCTCAAAAAGGATGCAAATGGAAGATACCGCTATATTTCAGAAGACAGAGAGGAAACTGTTTTAAAGGATTCAATTAAAACTGAAGATGCCTCAGGAGTATTTACTTTTACCCCAAAAGATTGGGGCAATTACATTATAAGAATAAAAGGCAAAAACGATAACACTCATACTGCATCTCTTAAGTTTTACTGTTCAGGTTATGGTGCTATGGCTTGGGCAATGGAAAGGCCTGACCGGATAGAGCTTAAGCTTGATAAGGTAACTTATAAGCCCGGCGATACGGCAAAGCTGGTAATTAAATCACCTTTTAAAGGTAAAGCTTTGGTTGCGATTTCTAAAGATGACATTCTTTTCACCAAGCTAATAGAGCTTACGGCTGCAACCCAGGAGATTCCTATAGCTATTGACCAACGTTTTGCACCTAATGCTTATTGTTCGGTGACAATTATTAAACCGGTAGTTCCTTCCCAAGAACACGCTGCTCATAGAGCCTACGGAGTTATTCCGATAATGCTCGATAACTCAGGCCATAAGTTAGCAATAAGTGTGACTTCTCCTGAGAAAGCTTCACCCAAGGATACTGTTAAGATAGGTATAAGCGTAAAGAGTAGTGATCCCTTTTTTGAACCGGCTGAGTTATCTGTAGCCTTAGTCGATGAGGGGATACTTCGCCTTACCGGCTTTGATACTCCTGACCCTTTTAACTTCTTCTACGCAAAGAGAGCAAACGGAATTAGAACCAGCGATATCTATTCGCTTTTAATCCCTGAGTTTGAAGATAAAAAAGTGGGTTCTGACTCTTCACCCAGCTCTGACCGGGCCCGGAAAGGATTCGATCCCAAGAAACATCTTAATCCGATAAGCGCTAAGCGGGTAAAACCAACTGTTCTCTATAAGAGTAAGGTTATCACCGATGAAAACGGAAAAGCTAGTTTAGAATTTAAAATACCTGAGTTTAACGGCAACTTAAAAATAATGGTTGTTGCCGCAAGTAATAAAGATTTCGGCAATGCTGAAAGTGACATTAAAATAACCGAGCCTTTAATGCTCCGGTCTACGCTTCCCAGGTTCCTTTCAGCTAATGATCAGTTTATTGTTCCGGTAAGTATATTTAATACTACTGGCATAGACGGTAAGGTAATTACTTCGTTAGAGGCATCTGAGGGCTTTACCGTACTTGGTGAAAGCTCTTTTGAAACTAATGTTGCTAATAACCGGGAAGGAGTAGTAAGTTTTAGATTAAGAAGCCCGGCAACGCCACAAAAAGGAGAGATAATAATAAAAGCATCATTAGAAAAGTATTCTACATCCGGAAAAACAGAGATTCCAATCAGGCCGGCAGCTCCTTTTACTACT
>CAZWIR010000140.1:0-1082 GCA_964634315.1 uncultured Planctomycetia bacterium
CTTTCTTCCTTAACCTGTTTAGGTTCGCCCTTGAGAACTATAGAAACGTGCACTTTAATCTTCTCTTTTAAAGAAACCTTCAAAAAATCAACATGGATAACATCCTCAGTAAGAGGGTGAAATTGAACATCCTTAATCAGAACCGGAATAGTTTTAGCTTTCTTTTCATCAGCTATCTCCATATCAATCACAGCACTCTCAGAAAAATGTATTGACCGCAAAGTCTTAAGGCCAATAAAAGGAATTGATAAGATAGCATTGGTATCACTACTATACACTACTGCCGGTACATAACCCTGTTTGCGTAATTTCTTTACGCCTTCTTTACCTATTACCTCTCTCTTCTCAACTTTAATTTTTACTCTCTCCATTACACCATCTCCTTTAATTTCACCGGCAAAGCCGGGAAAATTAAACCCTGAGTATCACCAAAGGGCTTATTGGTCAAAAAGCACGCTTATTGACTTCTCAAAATGAATTCTCTTTATTGCTTCAGCAAAAAGACTACCTACAGAAACAACTTTGATCTTCTTAGATTTCTTGTTCTTATCTAAAGGAATAGAATCAGTAATTATCAAGGAATCAATACAGGACTTATTTATTTTACCAACAGCATCGTTAGATAAGATACCGTGAGTAATAGCAGCAAATATCTTCTTTGCTCCAGCATTCTTTAAAGCCTTAGCTGCTTCAGCTAGAGAAGAACCGGTAGCAATTATATCGTCAACTATAATAACGTTTTTTCCTTTAACTTCACCCAAAATATTCATAACCTCTGTAGCCTCAGGTGTATTTCTTCTTTTGTCAACAATCGCTAATCCTGCTTTAAATCTCTTAGCATAAGCTCGAGCCATCTTTATCCCACCAACATCAGGGGAAACGATTGTTAAATTATTAGACTTCATCTTCTTAAAATAATCAACCATGGTATTAATTCCATAAAGATGATCCACTGGAATATCAAAAAATCCTTGAATCTGACCAGCATGTAAATCTAAAGTTAATACTCGATTTGCTCCTGCTCCATATAAAATATTAGCAACCAACTTAGCAGTAATAGGTACTCTCGGTTGATCCTTCCT
>CAZWIR010000140.1:1182-2751 GCA_964634315.1 uncultured Planctomycetia bacterium
TTTTTGGTAACAACGCTTCCGGCACCAGTAACAGCACCTTTGCCTACTTTAATTGGTGCCACTAGGACAGTATCTGATCCAATAAAAGCACCTTCTTTAATATCGGTTTTCTGCTTAGACTTACCATCATAATTAGCAACTACAGTACCAGCACCGATGTTAACTCTATCAGCTATTCGTGTATCTCCTAAATAGCCAAAGTGCTTTATTCTTACCTTCTTTCCTACTTGGGTACGGTTTATTTCCAGGAAATTGCCCACCTGAGAATTATCATCAATCGAGCTATTTCCACGTATACGCACAAAAGGACCCAGGGAACAATTGCTGCCAATTATAGCACCTTTCTCAATGAAGGTAAAGGGATAAATTAGGGTATTTCTGCCAATTCTGACTCCAGCTTCAACAAAGGTAGATTCAGGGTCAATAACTTTAACCCCTTTTGCCACCATCTCCTCTAACACCTTCTGACGCATCATTTTATTAACTTTCCAAAGGTCTCTCTGGCTATTTATACCTAAAATTTCCTCAGCTCTATCTAAAAAATAGGTATCAAGCCTTTGGCCTTGATTATAAAGAATTTCTATTATATCAGTAAGAAAATACTCTTTTTTCCTCTTATTCTTCTTTATTCTCGGAAGATTCTCCCCTAAAGTCTTCTTTTTAAAGCAATATATTCCGCTATTTACCTCTTGGTAAGAAGAGTCTCCGGCTCGACTAGAACTAGGGATATTTTTTTCTCTAATTCCTTTCAGTTTTCCTTCCTTATCTCTTAAGATGACGCCTAAAGAATTCTCATCGCTTAAGTCCGCAGTAAGCACAGAACAAGATAGTTTTCTCTTTAAAAAGGATGAGATAAAAGCTCTAAGAGTCTCGGCAGATATTAGGGGGGTATCAGTACAAAGAACTAAAACATTATTATTTTTTACCTTTTTATAAGCTACTTTTAAAGCGTTAGCAGTCCCGAGCATTTTAGATTGGTAAACAAATTTTATTTTTTGCTCCTTTGGGAAAGACTTCTTTACCTCTTGTACGACCGCCTTTGCCTTATACCCTACTACAACAATTATTTCCTTAAGATATCGCTTCAGCCTCAGTACTTCCTTTAAAGGGTAATAGATCAAAGTCTGACCCAATAAATCGCAAAGAGCCTTAGGCGAAGTTGACTTCATCCTCTTGCCCTTTCCACCAGCTAAAATTACCACTGTAAAATCATTCATTATTACCTACTTATTATTAAATCGCTATTTAAAATTTTGGTTGCCCGGCCTGGACCAATCTCAAGCTACGCGAGAGATTGTCCTGAGGCTTTACTCCCATGAGAAAAGCCGAAGGATCTAATCAGGCTTATTTTTTCACTACGCGCTAACTTTTTTATCTCTATTTCCCTTCTTAAAGCTTCCGATTTATTTGATACCTCTTGATGATAAACTAACTTAACTGGCCTTCTAAACTTTGTAAACCGTCCGCCATGACCTGAATTATGTTCAGACAAACGTCGATTAAGATTGTTTGTTATACCTGTATATAGTTTATCGTCCTTACACTCTATAATGTAAATCTGCCACATAA
>CAZWIR010000141.1:0-2719 GCA_964634315.1 uncultured Planctomycetia bacterium
GAAGAGCTTATGCTTTTGCTTATCGGCATAGACGGACAAAGAAACGAGAATTTCGTTCTCTTTGGATTACGCGCATCAATGCAGCCTTAGAGGGGATGGATCTTTCTTATAGCAAGTTTATAAATGCTTTAATTAAAAAGAAGATTATCCTTTCCCGGGACATTTTGGCAAAGATCGCTGCTGAGCACCCAGAAATATTTGCGAAAATCGTAGAAACAGTCAAGTGATGTATACAATCTCTGCCGAAGGCAGAGTGGCTCGAAGAGCCTTATTGTATCCATCATTGTTATTGATGGACAATAAAGTTTTACAGAGGAAATAAAAGGTAATATAGCATAAAAAAACTATTGTAGGTAAGAGATGAGATATATAATTATCATCGGCTGCGGCAAGACTGGGAAAAATTTAGCTCTTGGGCTATCTAAAGAGGAGAATGTCGTAGTAGTGGATAAGAGCTTAAAGAATTTAGATTCTTTGGGCGATGATTTCAACGGAAAGAAGATCTGGGCTGATGCTTTGGATATAAATACTTTTGAGAAGGCTGAAGCAAAAGGCGCCGATGCGATATATTTACTTACTGGCAATGATAATATTAATTTAGTTGTCGGCAAGGTTGTAAAGAGAAAATATGGAGTTAAGAAGGTAATCTTACAGGTAAATGATGCCATGAAGAAGAAGATATTTAAGGAGGAAGGGCTAACTATTGTTAATCGTACTTATCTAATTGCCGAGGTATTAAAAAAATGTATATTGTAATAGCCGGGGCAGGTAGGCTAGGATTAATTTTAGGCAAGAAGCTAAAAGAAGGCAAGCATCAGGTTTGTCTCATTGATAAGAGTGAGACTCTTTGCAATAAGCTAGCCGGAGAATTACAAGATATTCTAATCATTAGAGGAGATGCTACCTACCCAGATATTCTCCAACAAGCAAAGATAGAGAAGGCTAATGTTTGTGTGAGTGCTACTTCCAACGATGAGGATAACACAATTGTTTGCTATTTGGCAAAAGAGCTATTTGGCGTAAAAAGAACTGTGGCTAGAGTTAATGATCCTAAGCATATACCTCTTTATAAGTACATGGAAGTAGACAATCCAGTGGATTCTACCTCTATAATTGCTAGGGTCGTAGAGGAAGAAGCTTCCTTTACTGATGTAATGAGTCTTTTAAGCATCAAGAAGGGAAGATTATCAATTGTAAGAGTTGATATTCCTCAGGCTTCTCCAGTTGCCAATAAAGCTTTAAAAGATATTAGCCTGCCACACAATTCCGTTCTGGTTTCTATTTTAAGAGGACCGGATATAATTATTCCCTATGGCTCAACAGTAATATTACCTGGTGATGAAGTAATTGCTGCTGCTTTAATTGACGTAGAAAAAGAGTTAGTTAAAGCACTTATCGGCAAGATTTAATTAGATAGATAGGTAAAGATGCGGGTAGTAACAGGAATCATAACTGAAATTCTTTTTTGTCTTTTTATTGTTGGTTTAGGGTATTGTCTTTCTTTAATTTTTTAAAAAAGAGAAGTCTTTTTAATTTATTTTAAAAGCTATGATTATTTCCCCAGATAGAAGAGATTTTTCCACAATCCTTAATATTTTAGGGAGACTTATTCTAGGTTTAAGTCTCTTTATGATTATTCCAATCATAGTAGCCTTGATAAAGGGTGAATATTCTCCCCTTCTCGATTTTCTTATCGGGTTTGCTTTTAGCGCTGGTTTAGGGATGCTTCTCACCCTTATTTTTCCGATAAAAAAAGAAGCTAGCTGGATTCATGCTTTTTTTATAGTTAGCTTAGGTTGGATTGTTTTCTCGCTTCTTGGGGCAATACCACTTTATTTATCTACACACTTTTCATCTTTTATTGATGCTTGGTTTGAATCGATGAGTGGATTTTCAACTACCGGATTAATTCTGATTCAAGACTTGGATCATCTTTCTATCTCTCATAATATGTGGCGGCATTTAACTATGTTTATTGGTGGCCAGGGAATTATCTTAGCTAGTTTGTCTATTCTAACTAGAGCTCGTTCAGTTGCTTTAGGTTTTTATATTGGTGAAGCTCGTCAGGAGAAGATTCTACCCAATGTAATTGCTACTTCAAGATTTATCTGGAAGGTGAGTTTTGTATATTTAATTTTAGGAGTAATTACCTTTTCTACTATTCTCTATAACCAGGGATTGTCTGGTCAAAGGTCATTCTTCCATGCTCTTTGGCTTTTCTTTGCTTCTTTTGATACTGGTGGTTTTACTCCCCAGGCTCAAAACATCGCTTATTATCACTCTTTTTCTCTAGAGATAGCTACTGTCGTTTTTATGATTCTCGGTGCGATAAACTTTAATCTTCATTTTTGGCTATGGAATAAGAGCAAAAAAGAGATTTTCAGGAATTTCGAGATAAGAACATTCTTTTTTTCAATCTGTTCCCTAAGCCTTATTCTTTATTTTTCTCTTATCAAAATGGGGCCGGCTATGTTTCGTAAAGGTTTTTATCAACTAATTTCTGCTCATAGCGGTTGTGGATTTACTAATTTAGCTAGTGGAGAGCTGAATCATTTTCCAGCTTTAGGGTTGTTGGCAATAATCTTTGCCATGATGATTGGCGGAGGTATTTGTTCTACTACTGGTGGAATAAAGCTGATGAGAGTGGGTATTGTTTTTAAGTCATTCTTTATGGAGATTAAGCGTTGGATGATGCCTTTTAGGGCTGTTTATAAAGATA
>CAZWIR010000142.1:0-2671 GCA_964634315.1 uncultured Planctomycetia bacterium
TTTTAGGCAAAAAACCTCTTAAACCCTTTAAACCTGAGCCTCGAACCATTCTCATTAATACCGTCTCAGCTAAATCGTCTTTGTGATGAGCTAAAGCAAGTTTTTTAATTTTGGTCTGACGAGAAATCTTCATGAAAAAATCCAGACGTAGATTTCTAGCTGTCTGTTCTAGCGAATCTCCTTTAAAAAAGCTCTGCACATCCTTTTTTTCGCTTATAAATTTTACCCCTAATTTTGCACAGATCTTACCAATAAACTCCTCCTCTATATCGGCCTCTGCTCGTAAACTATGGTTAAAATGCGCACAAACTAATTGTAATTTATACTCCTTGCGAATCTTCAAGAATTGATAAAGCATGGCGATTGAATCCGGACCGCCAGAAATTCCTAGAATTATTTTATCCTTTTTCTTTAATAAGTTATATTTTTTGAGGGTATTTTTAAATATCTCTTCCATAATTTTAATATTATATCACGCCTTTGGGCTCGTAACGGAAATTATTTCTTGGAAACAAAAAGACTATCCTTAATGTAAAATCGCAAAGGCAAATCCTTAGACTTAATAGCGTAATCAACGCCCACTCTCTTTGCTTTAACTATAGCAAAATTTTTATTGGCTGGTGAAGAAATAAAGATATCTTTTGATATAATTTCTTTACCTAAAAAACTCTTATCAATCGAAAAACTTTGGGTCCAACGACAAGGACCATTAGTCAGATTTTCTTCTTTTTCTACTCCTCTTCTCTTTTTCATCAATTCAATGCCCTGAATCGGTTCAATAGCTCTTATGAATACTGCTTGTGGATTATCTTTCTTGGAAACTACAATATTAAAACACCAATATTTACCATAAATAAGATAAACATAAATAAGGCCCCCCTGGCTATAGGTAATCTTATTGCGTAGAGTAAGGCGCCCCTTAAAGCTATGAGAAGCATCATCGTTTATCCCGGGGTAAGCTTCGGTTTCAACTATTTTCCCGATTAAGATTTGCTTTTTATTTTTGAGGGTTAAATAATCACCGAGGATATTTTTTGCTACATACTCAGCTTGGCGGTAAAAAAAAGCTCTAGTTCTCTTCTTGAACCTTAGCTTTTTCATATCGAGAACTACTCCAGCCTCTGAGGCGATTGCCGCTAAAGAATAAATCTATTTTTCTGTCATCATACATCCAGTTCTCATATCCATCTAACTCAAGCTTAGTCTTAGTAGGGAGACCAATTTTAAAAACGATATCATTCTTAGTGTCACCAATAATTAAAGTTATGTTTTCGCCAATTACACGATAGCTCTTCTTATCAACGCCTTGATCAAAACCATTTTGCATGCCTACTACAAAATTTCCATCCCTTGTGCCAGTATAATCTCTCATTTGTACACAACCATAAGCGGAAAACAAAACTAAAAAAAGAAACCATTGGGTAAAGCTCTTTATATTTTTCATTCTAATCCCCTGACATCGATATAGTTAAGCTACTTTTTTCTATCCCTTATAAACAAAAGCGGAAATATTATATCACTAACACAGCAAGGAATCCATACCGCTAAAAACAAAAATACAAGCACAGCACCATAGGAAACCAAACTTAAAGGTTGGCCTCCAGCCATAATCATATGAAAGAGTGATGCCCAAGTACTTAATAACACATGCCCATAGTGTGAAAACTTAGTTGATGGCCGAAAATAAGCTATAGCAATACCAATTATTGCTAAAGGATTTATAAGCCACCACTTCTCAATAAAGCCAAGGTGAACTTCTCGCTGAGGCATCTTAAGCCACGCCTCTCCCAAGTAGGGAATTACTGAATCACTTAAGGTAGCTATGCCTACTGAGCCAAAATAACCAATTATTAGTAAAATAAAAAGACTATACCTCTTTCTTTCAGCCGGACATTTATGTAATTCATACATAGAAGCTGTGGCTAAAGCACTTAATAATACATGTGCCGGATGAAAAACGTAAAAAAGACTGTGGGAAACCTTTGGCAAGCTATTGCGAAAAATAACCATAATAGCAATTCCAGTGATTGCACCGAAAGCTGTAAAGGGTATGTGGTGTTTTAACTCTTTATATATTCTCTTTAGCATTTTACTCTTCATAATCCGTATTTTTTCAAATTACTTCTTAGGTTTTCTCCCGCCAAATATTGTTGTTCCAATTCTAACCAAATTGGCTCCTTCTTCTATAGCTACCTTGTATGAAGAACTCATTCCCATAGAAAGATAAACCCATTCTAATTTTCCTTGATAAATACTTTTAATTTTATCGAATAAATCTTTTGTTTTCTTAAAAAAAGGACGTAACTCTTGAGAGTTATCTAACCAAGGCCCCATAGTCATAAGCCCCATAGGCTTTAAATTATCAAATTGTAAAATCTGATCAATAAATCGTTCGACGTTCTCGACTAATACTCCCTGCTTCTGAGACTCACTGGCAGAGTTAACTTCAATTAAAATTGACATAATTTTACTTACTTTTTTACACTCCTTATCTAAGATTTCCGCTAAGGCCAATGAATCAAGAGTTTCAATCATGTCAAATATCTTTACAGCCTTTTTAATTTTATTCTTTTGAAGATGACCAATAAAGTGCCATTTGGCTTTACTGCCTAAAATAGCAAATTTTTCTTGAGCCTCTTTTACATAGTTCTCACCAACTATTTTTACTCCA
>CAZWIR010000143.1:0-2605 GCA_964634315.1 uncultured Planctomycetia bacterium
TGAAGCTGCAGGAGGAGTATAATTGTTTTTTCATGGTTGCTGATTGGCATGCTTTGATGAGCGAGTATAAAAACTCCTCAATTATTAAAGGTTCTATTTTGGATAATGTTAGTGATTGGTTAGTCTATGGCATAGATCCAAAAAAGAGTGTTATTTTTATACAGTCTGAGGTACCAGAACATTTAGAACTGTATATGATTCTTTCAACTTTGGTTCCTTTGGGTTGGTTATTTAGATGCCCAACTTTTAAGGAACAACTTGTTCAATTAAAGGATAAAGGTATAAATACTCACGCTTTCCTAGGTTATCCGGTCTTACAATCCGCGGATATCCTTTTGTATAAAGCTGATTTTGTTCCGGTCGGTGAAGATCAGCTGCCACATTTGGAATTATGTCGAGAGATTGTCAGACGTTTTCATTTTACTTACAAAAGTAAGGTTTTTACTGAACCCCAAGCCTTACTTACTTCAGTTCCGCGTTTTTTAGGTTTAGACGGAAGAAAGATGAGCAAGAGTTATAATAATTGTATTGAGCTTTCTGAAGGACCAGAAAGTCTTAAGCGCAAGGTTCTTTCAATGTTTACTGATCCGGCTCGAAAAAGAAGGAATGATCCAGGTCATCCTGATGTTTGTAATGTTTTTAATTATTACTCTATCTTTGCTCCTGATAAGAAATCCCAAGTTTTAAAAGAATGTAAGGGGGCCAAGCGAGGTTGCAGGGAGTGTAAGAGTGAAATGGTAAAGATTCTCGAAGAGCTTATCGCTCCTAAGAGAGAAGCTAAGATAAAGATTTTAAAAAAGAAGAATTACTTAAGAGATATTTTAAATGAGGGCAGAAAGAAATCTAGAGACCAGGCACAAAAAACTATCTCAGAGATTAGAGAGGCTTTGGGAGTATGAAGGTAAGATTAGATATTTTTGAAGGCCCCTTAGATTTGCTTCTTTATCTTATAAAAAAGGATCATCTTAATATTTATGATATTCATATAGCTAAAGTCGTAGAACAATATTTGCAATTTTTAGAAGTGATGAAGCTGTTAGATATAAATCTTGCTTCCGAATACTTAGTCACTGCTGCTAACTTAATTAGTATTAAATCTAAGATGATTTTGCCTCGTGCCGAGGAGCCTCAGGAAGAGGAAGAAGACCCTCGAGAAGAACTAGTAAGAAAGCTCCTAGAGTATGAGAAGTTTAAAGAAGCAGCAGAATTCCTAAGAGACAAAGAGATAGAGCGGAATAGGTATTTCAAGCGTCCAACAATTGATTCTCCAACTGGTGAGGTTTATATCGAAGCATCGATATTTGATTTGATCAGTGCTTTCAAGGGTGTTCTTAAGGATATCCCTAAAGACATTTTTTTTGAGGTTGTTAAGGATGAGTTTACAGTTGAGGATAAAATCCATGATTTATTACACCTTCTTTTAGAAAGAGATAAAGTTTCTTTGGCAGAACTATTTTCTACAGCCAAAAATAAATTAGAAATTGTAGTTACATTTTTAGCTATATTAGAATTAATAAAATTAAAGGAGATTGCCGCTATACAAGAAGAGCTTTTTGGTTCGATTTTAATTGCCCGCAGAGAGAGTATATTCGCCTAGAGGGGACGGTTCTCTAACTTAAGGGCGCACTATAAGATAGCGAATTGTTTTTATAAACTAACATGAGCGAAGAAAGATTCATCGACCATTGGAAGGAGAATGAGGAAGAACAAATTGTTAATCTCTCTCTTCGGCCAAAGAATTTAAAAGAGTTTTTAGGCCAGAAGAATGTCATTTCTTCTTTAGAGATCTCTTTAGAGGCAGCAGCTAAGAGAGCTGAACCCCTAGAACACATGCTTCTTTCTGGACCCCCGGGTTTAGGTAAGACCTCTTTAGCTTATTGTGTCGCCCATCAGATGAAGGCAAAGCTTACCGCTACTAGCGGACCAGCTATAGAGAGGGCTGGAGACTTGGTAGGGATTTTAACTAATCTTGAGGCTGGAGATATTTTATTCATCGATGAGATACACCGTCTTTCAAAGGTAGTTGAAGAATTTCTTTATCCAGCAATGGAGAATTTCCAGATAGATTTTATTATTGATAAGGGGCCGTATGCTAAGAGCGTTAAGTTTAATCTTAAACCTTTTACCCTTATTGGAGCAACTACTCGAAAGGGTTTATTAAGCGGGCCTCTGCGTGGTAGGTTTGGGTTATTCCATGATTTTGATTTCTACAACCCTGATCAGCTTTCAGAGATTGTCCGACGTAGTGCCGGGCTTTTAAGTATAGAGATTGATTTTGAAAGTTCTATAGAGATTGCTCGACGTTCTCGAGGTTCTCCGCGTCTGTGCAACCGTCTTCTGAGAAGAGTTCGTGACTATGCTCAAGTTATTGGTAAAGGCATAATTGATATTAATATTACTCAGAATTCTTTAGCTAAGGTAGGTGTAGATAATCAGGGGCTTGATGAGATGGACCGTAAGTATCTTTTGGCAATTATAAATTTGCATCAAGGAGGTCCGGCTGGAATTGAAGCTATAGCGGCAACCTTGCGTGAGGATAGATTAACTCTCGAGGATGTTGTTGAACCGTATTTACTTAAGGAAGGATTTATTGTTCGTTCCCCCA
>CAZWIR010000144.1:0-2603 GCA_964634315.1 uncultured Planctomycetia bacterium
CCTATTGTGCCGGTTACAGGTATTCTTTTAAAGAGAAAGATGTGAAAAGAAATTCATTTGGTAAAGATTTTTATAAACATCTGCAAAAATTCTATGATGGTTGGTGGGGAGAAATCTAAGCGCTCAATGAGCATATTTGACCGTTATTACAAAAAATACGATGCTTGGTATGAGAAGAATAAATTTGCCTATTTATCAGAGCTTGAAGCGATAAGAGAAGTTTTACCTAAGGAAAGCAAAGGGTTAGAGGTAGGCGTTGGGACTGGTAGATTCGCTCAGGCTTTAGGTATTCCCATGGGAATTGATCCTTCAAAGAGCATGATTGATATCGCCGCAAGTCGTGGAGTAACTGTGCGGTGTGGATTCGGGGAAAACCTGCCATTTTTTGAAAATAGTTTTGATTATGTAGCAATTATTATTACTTTATGTTTTGTTCAAAACCCGCAGAAAGTTTTGAGCGAAGCCAGAAGAATTTTAAAGAAAAATGGAAATCTTATTATTGGTATTGTAGATAAAAATAGTTTTTTAGGAAAATTTTATCAGAAAAAGAAAAGCCTTTTCTACAGGCAAGTTATTTTTTTTAGTCCCCAAGAAGTCATTAAATTGCTTAAAGCTATAGGATTTGGCCAATTTTCTTGTTTCCAGACAATATCTCAATTGCCGGATAAGATCAAATCTGTTGAAAAACCAGAAAAAGGTTTTGGAAAAGGCGGATTTGTAGTAATTAAGGCTAGAAAAGGAACAGAATAATAGTTTTTATTGACACAGTTAAGGGTTATGGTATACTTTGAGACTTAGTCTCAAAGTATTATGAAAAGCCTTAATTCATTAGATAAATACAATATTCGCAACACCTATCCTCGTCGGGAGATTTTCAAAATAATCTCTTCCTTAAATGCTAGGCATTTTTCTGCCGAAGATATTCTTAAAAACATTAAACAAAATAGTAGCAAGATTTCCAGAGCAACTGCTTATAGGGCAGTAAAGCTATTTACTCAGAAAGGCATTCTTATACCAATTGAGTTAGTTAGAGATTTTCAGATGTATGAGCTAGCGATTGGAGCTGGCCATCATGATCACCTTTATTGTGTTAGCTGTGGTAAAATAATAGAATTTGAAGACGAAGATATAGAAAAGTTACAGGAAAAAAATTGCCAAGATAAAAAGTTTTATCCCTTAAGACATACGTTAAAAATAGTAGGTTTATGCAAGGAGTGTCAAAAATGCTAAGTTTAGCTCAGCTATTATCAGGACAGTCTGCTAAGGTAATAAGTATAGAAGGAGGTATGGGCTTTAGACAGAGGTTAGAGAATTTAGGTATAAGAAAGGGAGTTATGATTAAAAAAGCAAAAGGAATGTCTGCTTATGGCCCAATAGTTGTTAAAGTCGGAAGTGCACAGATTGCTTTAGGTAGAGGTATGGCTTCTAAGGTTATAATAGAGGTATTATGAAGGTACTTTTAATCGGAAATCCGAATGTAGGTAAAAGCGTAATTTTTTCTCGTCTTACCGGTGCGAGGGTTATTGCTGCTAATTATCCGGGCACTACTGTTGAGTTTGCCAAAGGCTCAATGAGTTTTCCCAATATAGAGGCAGAAGTAATTGATGCTCCGGGAACCTATAGTTTAGAACCTACCTCTAAGGCTGAAGAGGTAGCTACTAGTCTTATTGATGATGCTGATTTAATTATTAATGTTATTGATTCTACCAATTTAGAACGTAATCTATATTTAACTTTAGAGTTAATTCGTAAAACGAATAAACCTTTATTGGTGGTCTTGAATATGTGGGATGAAACTAAACATAAAGGTGTTGTGATAGATAAAGATAAATTAGAGGATTCTTTAGGTGTACCAGTAGTAACTACTTGTGCCCTTACTGGAGAAGGGGTTAAAGAATTAGTCCAGAGAATGGGCCAGGCTAAAATTTCTTCTTTAAAGGATTTAAAAGATCCGATTTGGTTTGAAATCGGAGAAGTAGTGAAGAAAGTTCAAAAACTTTTCCATAGGCACCATACCCCTTTAGACGTACTCCAAGATTTAAGCATAAAACCACCGTTTTCTTTTATTATTGCAGCGGTGGTAGTATTTTTATCCTTTTCAATAATTAGATTTATCGGTGAAGGATTGATTAATTATATTTTCGATCCCTTTTTTAAGAATTTTTATTCACCGGTAATTATGAAATTAAGTGGTTTTTTAATAGAGGGTAGTTTTTTTCACTCTACCCTTATTGGAGATTTAGTAGGTGGCGGAGTGGATTATGGAGTTTCTTTTGGCCTTCTTACTACCGGGTTCTATATTCCGATAGCCGTGGTATTACCTTATATTTTCAGTTTTTATCTTATACTGGGGTTATTGGAAGATTGGGGCTATTTGCCGCGTTTAGCAATTTTAGGAGATAGATTATTTCATAAAGTAGGGCTTCATGGTTATGCGATTATACCGATGATCTTAGGCTTAGGTTGTAATGTACCGGGTGCCTTAGCCAGTAGGTTGTTTGAAGCCAGAAGAGAAAAGTTTATTACTGCGACTTTATTAGCCATTGCCGTTCCTTGTATGGCTCAAACTGCAATGATAATTAATCTTCTCGGTAGATTTGGTG
>CAZWIR010000145.1:0-2573 GCA_964634315.1 uncultured Planctomycetia bacterium
GTATTGCCTATTATATCATCCCTAAAAGGGATTTTAAAATGATTTGATAATAATTTTGAAAGAAGTCCGGCTTGATTATAGCCCCTTATTTTTAGCTTATCTTTGTGCAGGGGCACTGGGATAATAAGCTGATATCTGTTGGTATTAAAGCCGATTTCTTCTAAGTGCTTTACTATTAGCGAAGAAAGAAAACCAGCTAGATAGTCACAATTCTTATATTTAAAGAGGTGTATTAAGCTTGTCATGGGCCCGGTATAGACAGTAGCGCTAATAAGTCTTTGATAGGGGTAGATCTTTTTTGAGCATTCTTGACAGAGGCCGGAGGAGCTAACGTCTAAAGGCCTTAGGCAATAGCGGCAGCGTGGGGAAGAAAAAAAGATTATTTTTTCTTCGCATTTTCCACAAAGATAGCCTTGTGAGATTTTTCTCTCACAGCAGAGGCATAGGCAAGGGAAGAGGAGATTCTTTATCGCTTTGAGGTAATTAATAAACATAGGGTGGTATTGTAAAACTTATTTTTTTCCTTGTAAACCCTTATTTTACAAAACCCTACCTTGACTGCCCTTGCCGGAAAGGGTAAAATATTTATAGATAGATATTCAGAAATCAAAATTCAGAATAGCTAAAAACAATGATAATTTTTGCTTTTATCCTTAGTATATTGTATTGGTTTATCTGGGCCGGAGTGGAGGCTTTTGTTCTTGAAGAAGCAAGCTTTATCCAAACTGCTTTTAGTCCCACAGTCTATACTCTCTGGTCGCGTCTACCGGCAGTTTTTTTTCTAATTGCTGTTGGTATCTATTTTCAACTTGTTAATCGTAAACAAAGAGAGCTCGAAGAAGAGTTAAATACCAGCTACGATTTAATTCCTTCCCTTTTAGATAAAATCGGATCATTAGTAATAGCTTTTGATGCTACCGGAAAGATTGTGCGTTTTAACCGTGCTTGTGAACGGGTAACTGGTTATACCTTTGATGAGGTTAGAGATAGACATTTTTGGCGAGTGTTTTTAGAAGGTGAAGATACTAACAATGCTAAGGATGATTTATTTGACTTAAAGCGTGGCGAATTCCCTCCGGATTATGAGGATCATTGGATATGCAAAGATGGTAGTAAAAAGTTAATAAAGTGGTCTAATACCGTTGTTTTTGATAAGAAAGGTTTTGCTAAATATGTTATTAGTGTTGGCGCAGACATTACGGCTCATCAGCAGGCTGAGGAGGTATTGAAAAAGACCGAAGAAGGATATAAGAACATAATTGATAATATCAATATCGGAGTATCTTTGGTATCTCCAAACCGAGAAATTCTTTATATGAATAGGCAGATGAAGAGGTGGTTCTCGGGTAAAAACTTTTCCGAAGGATCGATTTGTCATAACCTCCGCAGCAATTCTTCTAAAGAGCCTTGCTTGGTTTGTCCAACTTGTAAATCTTTGAGCAGCAAAAAGACTCAGGAAGATGTAATAAAAACATTCGTCAAGGGAGTATCAGCAGTTTATAAGGTGGTCTCATTTCCGGTAGAGAATAAAGATGATGAAATCATAGCTGTAATAGAAACTTTTGAAGATTTTAGCAGGGTTGATAAGCAAGAACAGGAAGTCCGGCATAGCTATCTTGCGCAGGCAGCAATAAACTCTCTTTTGCGTTTTTCTTTGGAAAATATTTCTTTAGAAGGATTCTTGAAATGTGCTCTTAATATTATTCTTTCCTCACCATCATTTTCTTCTCCAGGTATGGGGGCAATATTCCTTGTAGACTCAGAACCTCAGGTATTATCATTGAAGGTTCAAAGCAGTCTTCCCACAATCTTACAAAAGGAGTACCGACGAATTCCCTTTGGTAAAGGTGTTTGTGGCCGGGCAGCAGCTTTAGGCGATTTTCAATTTGATGATGGTTTTAAAGAAGACCCAGCTGCTAAACGTAAAGGCATAGAACCCCAGGCTCATTATTGTAGTCCTATTATTTACGCAGGAAATATAGTCGGAGTAATTGATGTATCTATGGAGAGGGGGCATAAACAAGGTAAAAGGGAAGAAGAATTTCTAAGTACGATTGCAACTACTTTGGCTGGGGTTATCCAGCGTAAAAGAGATGAGCAGCATTTAAGCCAGGTAAATGAGTGTATGTTGAATTTAGGAGCTCATTCTATAGATAACATTCAACGTTTAGTTGCTCTCTGTGGTAATATTTTAGGTTCAAGTTCAGCTTTTTATCATCGGATTAATCCTAAAGAGGATACGTATCACTCTATAGGCAGGCATAATCCACCTTTAGAATATATAATCGAGGGAAAGTATTCTGGTAGTCTTTGTGCTGAGGTTATAAGAGAAAAGAAGGATAGTTCTTTAATTGTATATAATTTGTCACGTTCTCCTTTTGTCGGTAAAGATCCTTTCTGTTCACTCTATCGATTTCGTACTTTTATCGGTAAAGCAGTTAAGTGTCGTGGCCAGTATATAGGTGTTTTGTGCGGAGTTTACAAGAGCGAACCTGTGCTTGGCGGTGAGGATAAGAAGTTTTTAGGAATTATTGCTTCAGCTATAGGAGTAGAAGAAGAGCGCATAAAAGCTA
>CAZWIR010000146.1:0-1091 GCA_964634315.1 uncultured Planctomycetia bacterium
CCACGAAAATCTTCTCGTTTATCACGTACATCTTCTGCATGATCTCTTAAACGAGGATTTTTCTTTAAAAACGCTTTGTATTTTTCGGGGTTAGTCTTCTTTAAGTGCTGAAGACGTCTAACTTGATTGGTTTTTCTTTTCTGCACAATTTCCTTAAACTTTTCAGGATCGTTTTCTTTCATTTTTTGCAATCTGTTTTCTAAAACATTCTTTCTGTTTTCTACGACTTGCTTAAATTCCTCAGGATTTGTACGCCTTAAATATTCAAGCTTCTTCTCCTGGTTAACTTGCCTCTGTTTCATGAGGGCTTTGAACTTCTCAGGATTATTCTCCTTTAAGTAAGCTAATCTTTTTTTAAGCTTATCTTTGCGATTTTGCATAACTTGTTTAAATTTCTCAGGATTCTCCTCTTTTAATTTTTTTAATTTTTCTAACTCAGCTTTCTTAGCTAATCCTGGAGGTGCATCAGCACCACGCCAGCCGACCTTTTTCCCCTTATCATAACCTGGTGACGTACCTTGTGTATCGGTATAATCTTCTTCTGCCTCATAGTAAGCTGTCTCCTCATACTCTTCTGCCCAAACATTGCCCAAGTTGAGAGATAAAGCCAAAATTATCAATGCCGCACTTACTTTTTCAAATCCTATGCGCTTCATTTTAAGCCTCCTTGCTTTTTGCATAAATGGTTAATATTTTCGCCCTCCACTTATTTAGACGAAAAAACCATTAAAAGGTTTACCCGTTTTTTCAATTATTTTACTAAAACCTTGGTTACACCCCCGAGGTGTAACCAAAGTTGGCTATTCCTTATTAAATTTACTCAAGTCAAACTTTGGCATAGATTCATAGGTAGGTATTTTGCTTCTTGCAAAATAAGGATAATCTAAGAATAGTTTCTCCCACAAAGCGCTTCTCTTAGGGCCACAAATTCCTCTTTGTGAAGAAAGAATAGAAACAATCATCTCCTTTACTACCGGAGAATCTAACTTCTCTAACTCTTCTAAAGCGTTTTTAAGGGACCTCTCTTTGCGATAAAGAATCTTATAGGCTTTTCGAATTTGGTTTATTTCTTCTCTGCTAAAATTCGCTCT
>CAZWIR010000146.1:1191-2543 GCA_964634315.1 uncultured Planctomycetia bacterium
CCCCCTCTCCTGGTCATAAGTCTCCTCGATTATTTCTTTCTTGCCAAAAAAAACAATATCTCTTTCTACCTTTATTGGAAGCGAAGTTTGACTATCAAGAAAAACTCTTTCCTTACTATCCAATTCCAAAAGATTAAAAATATTTGTATCTGAATTTACTGAAAGAACATCTACGGTTACTCCATCTACTTTCTGACGCCCACGATACTCCCACTCTATGTAGCCTGATAAAACACCGTTAAAAAAAACACTGTAAACTAACTTATCTTTATTCTGAAACCGAGCCTCTATATTCTCTGCAAGAGCAAAACCCTGGCCAAACAGGCTACCAATTACTGCAAATACAACCCCAACTATAATGATAGTGATATTAAATGTTCTCATTCTAAATCTCTTTAATATTATAATGATACTAAGCTTTTGATTTCTTCTATTCTTTCTTGGGCTGCTATCTCTCCCCTTCTAATGAATGCAGATATTTTTTCAAATTCCATCCAACCCAAACCCTCTAAGTTCGTATGAATAACTACATCAGCAATCTTTGCTGCCTCCTCAATAAATCTCTGCTGCATTGTTTCAATGCTCCCAAAAATAAAATCAAAAATATGAAAACTATCACGCTTACGATACTCTCTGCGAGATTGCTCGGAAGAAAGGCTAATATTAGAAGCAATTATCCTGTCAGCATCATAATTTAGAAGTATCTTTGTCGGTAGGGGGCTTAAAATCCCTCCGTCTAAAAGAATACTTTTCTTAAAATTTATCGGCTCAAAAATACCAGGAAAAGCACAACTAGCTGCTACAGATTTATAAAGAAGGCCTTTGCTTAATACTACAGGTTTCCTTTTAAGAAAATCAAAAGCAACTATCTTAAGAGTATGTTTTAGGTCATAAAAGGTTAAATTTTTAAATACGCTTTTAAAAATACCTTCTAGTCTCTTCGCCCTCATAATTCCTTTAAAAGGAAAAGTGAATCCTAAAATAGAAAATTTACCAATTTTCCTTCCAAATTCATTAGAAAGCCTCTCTATTTCTTCTATGCTAAAACCTACTGCCCAAAGAGCAGCAATAATTGCCCCCATGCTTGAGCCACAAATAATATCAATGTCTATGTTATTTTCTTCTAAAACTTTTAAAACACCAATATGAGAAAATCCATAGGCGGCACCACTGCCTAAAGCCAACCCTAAGGTAACTTCGCCAATTTCACGAGAAATTCTTCGCAAAGCTTTGGGATAACTCTCCTGACTCACAGAAGGTAAAGTGGCATACACAGGATGGTTAATTAATTTTCTCTTCTTCTCAAATGGTAGATTTTCCTGATTAAAACTTTCAGTGAGAATTACCTTAAC
>CAZWIR010000147.1:0-2539 GCA_964634315.1 uncultured Planctomycetia bacterium
TCAGATCAACTGATCTTAGATGTTTGGGGGGTGGGGAGTTGCAAAAAACCTATTCTTCGCTCTGGAGCTAAGACAGGAGATTATATCTTTATAACTGAAAAGTTAGGAAAGAGGTCCTTTAATAAATCTTTTGTTCCGAGACTGAAAGAATCTCAATATTTAGTTAAAAACTTTAAAGTAAATTCAATGATAGATATTAGTGATGGTTTTATTCTTGATCTATATCGAGTATTGAGATTAAGCAAAAAAGGTGCTCTTTTAGATAAGAAGAGCATTCCCCTTACTAACGGGGATAAAGATCTCTATCGAGGTGAAGATTATGAACTAATTTTTACCATTGATAAGAATGAAAATAAAATAGATTCCTTAAGAAGCAAGTTTCATTGTGTGGGTAAAGTAGTTTCTAAAACTTCTGGCTACAAAATAAAGGATAATAATAAAATATCTAAAGTAGAGGTTAAAGGATATACCCATCTTTAAAATATGCTTAAACTAAAGAGTAATTCAGCTAGTCAGACTATTGATTTTGGTAAGTTATTTTCTAAGGTCTTAGGAGGCGGAGATGTTGTTGTTTTAGAAGGGGCTTTAGGTGGAGGAAAAACCACTTTTACCAAAGGGGTTTTAACGGGCCTAGGTTATAAAAAACGAGTATTAAGTCCTTCATTTACCTTGCTCAGACAATATGATTTAAAGAAGTTATCAGTATACCACCTTGATTTGTATCGTTTAGAGTCTAGCGATATATTTGATTTAGGTATTGATGATTTTCTCTACTCAGAAGGAATAATAACTTTTATCGAATGGGGCAATAAGATGAAGCAAGAATTAGATAAGTATATAAAGATAGAGTTTGTATTTTCCGGAGAGAGTATACGTAATATAAAGTTCTCTAGCAAAGGGTATCCCGATAAGGTATTAGAGACAATAAAAAAAACCTATAAAAAATATGTCTAAAAGAGTAAGTTTTCTGGCAGTTGATGCCACTAGTGAGAATCTCTCCCTATATATAAGGTATGGCAAGGATAAAGAGATTAACATTAATCACAGACTTAAGTTTGGAGCTTCTCAGCTTATTAGTTATATTGATAAGAGTTTAAGAGGAGAGAAAATAGACTTATCTAGTATTGATGCTTTTGTAATTGGTTCCGGTCCAGGTTCATTCACCGGTTTGCGAATTTCTTTTAGCGTGATCAAGGCATTTATGATTGCTAAGGCAAAACCAGTAATTGCAGTTGGTTCATTTTATTCCTGTGCTTATCCTTTAAAGAATAAAGCCGAAAAAATAGCAGTTGTCTCTGATGCCAGGCGCAATTTAATTTATCTTAGTTGTTTTAAGACAAAAGGTAGTAATTTAACTAAAGAGGGGAAGGAAAAACTAATTACTTTAGAGGAGCTTATTAAGATCGACAAGAAGTATCTTTTAGTTACTTATGATTCACACTTAAGGGATAAGGTTTTAGGTCTAAGCCCCAAGTTAAATTTCCATTCTAAAGATATTTTTCCCAAAACAAAATATCTTATGCCTTTGGCAGAATTGTATTATAATAGGAGTAAGTTCACAGACCTGGATAATCTTAAGCCATTATATTTGCATTCTAAAACTTGCCAAGTAAGAAGGGGGACAAAATAGCATGACTCGACCATTATGGATAGAGGTAGATTTAAAAGCCTTAAGGAATAACTTAAAGGCTGTTAAAAAATATCTTGGCCCGAGAGTAAAGATAGTTGCTACTATAAAGCAATCTGCATATGGTCATGGTTTGCTTCCGGTAGCCAGAGAATTAGGTAGGCAAGGGGTTGATTTTTTTGGGTTGGGTAGTATTGAAGAGGCGATTGCTCTAAGAGAGGACGGCTATGAGGGGTCTCTTCTTATTCTAAGTGCAGTCTTAGATAAATTTGTTAGTCATTTTATTCGCTACAATGTAACTCCGACAGTTGTTGATTTAGGTTTTGCCCGTAAACTGGATAAAGCTGCTGCTGAAGCAAACAAAATTGTACCAGTTCATGTAAAGATTGATACTGGCATGGGCCGCTTAGGTGTCCACTATAATGGGGCTAATAATTTTATTAAGAAGTTAAGTAATTTTAAGAATCTATCCTTAGAAGGTATTTATACTCACTTTCCAGTTGCTGGCAGCGATAAAAAATTTACTAACCACCAAGTTGGTGTTTTTAATAGTTTTATTAAACAGCTAGCTAGAGAAAAGATAAATTTTAAGTATTGTCATTGCGCTAATAGTATTGGGATAATAAAGTATCCTAGTGCTCATTTTAATATGGTTAGGCCGGGTCTTATTCTTTATGGAATTGAACCTGCTGCTGGTCTTGGTTTTAGTTTAAAGCCAGTTCTTTCATTAAAATCAAAAGTTATCTTTGTTAAGAAGGTTAATAAGGGAATGAGTGTAAGCTATGGCCGCAATTATATTGCTAAGGGCAAAAGAAACATTGCTACTGTAGCTGTAGGTTATGCTGACGGTTATCCTTGGGCTTTATCTAATAAGAGCAAAGTAATTATTAAGGATAATCTTTTTAATCTGGC
>CAZWIR010000148.1:0-2522 GCA_964634315.1 uncultured Planctomycetia bacterium
GGTAGAAATATGGAGTTTTTGAAGAAGATAAGTATTAAAAGAGCAATTATGCATAACTTTTGGCTTAAGCTTATGGCTTTAGTTATTGCGATTCTTGTTTGGCTTTATGTTAGTGGTTCAATTACTGGTGGTGGAAGAATTATATGAAATTAGGTATCAATGTCGATCATGTGGCAACATTAAGACAAGCCCGAGATAACACGGTCTATCCTGATCCAGTAGTGGCAGCTCTTTTGGCAGAATATGCTGGATCTGATTCAATAGTTGTCCACCTAAGGGAGGATAAAAGACATATAAAGGAACGAGATGTGATTTTTATTAAAGAGGCTTTGAAGATTCCTTTGAATTTGGAAATGTCTACCTCTAAAGATATTGTCGATTTTGCTTGCAAGGTAATTCCTCAACAGGCAACATTAGTTCCCGAGAAAAGGCAAGAGTTAACTACCGAAGGTGGAGTTGATCTTATAAAAAACAATAAGAAGGTCTCAAGAGTAATAAAGAGATTAATCAAAGCTGGGATAAAGGTTAGTTTGTTCATTGACCCAGTGAAGAAACAAATTAAAGCAGCAAAGGATTTAGGTGTAGAGAATATTGAGATCAATACCGGTGCTTTTGCTTCAAGCAAAACCAAAGTTGTTTTAGCCAAGGAGATTAAAAAGATAAAAGAAGCAGCAAAATTTGGCAAGAATCAAGGACTCTTTATTGCTGCTGGCCATGGCCTTGATTATGAAAATTTAGGAGAGATAGTAAAAATAAGAGAGATAGAAGAGCTTAATATCGGACATTCAATAATTTGTCGTTCTGTTTTCATTGGCCTTACTCAGGCTGTTGAGGAAATGATTTCATTGGTAAAAAATAAAAAATAAAAGATGATTGTGGGCGTAGGCATAGATATTATACAAATAGATAAGATTAAGAAGTCGATTGAGAAATGGAAAAATAGTTTCTTAGATCGTGTATTTAATTCTGAAGAATTAGAGAATATTCCCAAAGGTAAGATGTACTGTCAGCGTCTTGCTGCTCGTTTTGCAGCCAAAGAGGCGGTAATAAAGGCAATTTCAAAGGAATATCCTTTAGCCTTGACTGATATTTTTATTCTTAACAGAAAGAATGGTGCTCCCTATTGTAAATTTAAAAAAGATATTGGTGTTGATATTTTCCTTTCTATAACCCATGTTGAAGATTATGCGGTTGCCTGTGCAGTTGCTCAAAAGAAAGCCTGATACCCACAAAGGGGATTACGGGCATGTTCTAATTGTTGGAGGTTCTCGAGGTCTTAGCGGAGCAGTCTGTTTATCTGCCAAGGCAGCTTTAAGAAGTGGTGCAGGGCTAGTTACTGTAGGGGTGCCCAAAAGCCTGAATGATATTTTTGAGATTAAGCTTACTGAAGCAATGAGTCTACCTTTAGCTGAAGAAGAGGGCGCTCTTAGCCAGGAAGCTTTTAGTAATATAAAGAGTTTTTTGAAAAAAATTGACCTTATTGTTCTTGGTCCAGGAGCAGGCTTAGGAATTTCTACTAGGAAGTTAATTATAAGAATTATAAAGGAGATAGACAAGCCGATGGTAGTTGATGCTGATGCTTTAACTGCTTTGGCTTTGAATCCAGAGGTTTTGCTTAAACGAAAGACAAAAACACTTGTTTTAACTCCCCATTTAGGTGAGTTTTCTCGTTTAGTAAAGCTAGATGTGGGTAAAATCAAGAAAAAGAGAAAAGAGCTTGTCAAAAAGTTTGCTCTTAGATATAATCTAACCCTTATTCTTAAAGGTAGTAGCACCTTAGTAAGTGATGGGCGGAGGATTTTTGAAAATAATACTGGCAATCCCGGTATGGCAACTGCTGGTTCCGGAGATGTGCTTTCAGGAATAATTGCTGGTTTGCTTTCACAAGGAGTAGATCAATTCAAAGCAGCAAAAGTTGGAGTATACCTACACGGGTTAGCCGGAGATTTTGCCTTAAGAGATAAGACTCAAAATTGTCTGATTGCTTCAGACATAATTGAATATTTGCCGAGTACAATTAAACGCTTATTGAAAAAAAGTTAAGTATATAAGTGGGAATGCCCAGGTAGCTCAATTGGTAGAGCAGGGGTTTTGTAAACCTCAGGTTGGGGGTTCGATTCCTCTCCTGGGCTCCACTTTATTTTTTGGGCAGGTACCCTAGTGGCCAACGGGGACAGACTGTAAATCTGTTGTGCTTGCACTTCGAAGGTTCAAATCCTTCCCTGCCCATTGTTTTATTATGCGGGAGCATAATAAAACAACCTCGAGCCTCGGCTTGTATGAGCGTGGGTGAGAGGCCTTAAGGCACTTCGCTTACGTAAGCTCAGTGCCGCTGAAAAATAGGGAATAACCCTAAATAATTTACTTTTTCAGCGGGCGTAGTTCAATGGTAGAATGCAAGCCTTCCAAGCTTGTTATGTCGGTTCGATCCCGATCGCCCGCTTGTTTTTTAAAATTAGCTAGGTTTAAAAAGTGAAAGAAAAAATTTCAATAATTGGTGCAGGAAGTTGGGGAACAACCTT
>CAZWIR010000149.1:0-2519 GCA_964634315.1 uncultured Planctomycetia bacterium
TTAGACGGCAACCATTTGTATTTGGCACAGAATTACATTGTCAATCACAATACAGGTCAAGGTAAAACTTATTTTGCCTTACAAATGATTTTGAGTTTGTTGAAGCAGGGAGCAAAGGTGATGTTATTTTCTACCGAAATGGATAGGAAGATAAATATGCTTAGGTTGTTGGGTATGGAGAGTGGATTGAGTTCAATGAGGATAATGAAAGCTCAACTTGATGAAGAAGAGAAGAAGATGCGATTAAATGCAGAAAAGAGGTTGTCAAACTTTAGTGATGATTTGGTAATTTATGACAATGTATACACTACCCAAGAAATTAGGTTGAAGGCGAAAAAGAGAAAGTTGAGGGAGGGATTAGATGTTGTGTTTATAGATTTCCTACAGAATTTAAGAGGTGGGGGTTCTATTTATGAAAGGATGAGTGAGGCGGCAGTAGATTTACAACAAATTGCTCAGGAGCTAGCAGTTACAATGGTGGTCACATCACAGGTGAGTCAGTCGGCAGCTGGTTGGGCTAATAAAGATGCCATTGAGTATAAAGGTGCAGGAGAAATTGCGGCTGTGGCTGATGTGGGTTTGTGGATTGCTAAAGATAAGACTGATGCCAACAAAAGAATGATAATGCTAAGGAAGGTAAGGCATGGGGCTCCAGGAATGTTTAAGGTGCTAATGGACTTTCCATCGGGTAGAGTAATAGAGCTTGATGCTGGTGGGGGGAAGATTTATAGCGATAATATAGTTGAGGAGGCAGAGAGGATAGCTGGTGCTTGAAAGATGTAAGAAGTGGTGATAATATTATTAAAAATAATTAGAAATACGCACATGAAGAAGAGTAGAGAGATAAGAGATGCAGTAGTTTTAGTAATATTATTTTCGGTGGTGATTTACATGATATTTACCAACCCTAGTGTTGGAAGAAGGTGTGCGACAATTAGACAACCAACGTCATTAATCAATCAAGATGGGTCGACCACCTATTACTACAATTTAGGCAAGGGAAAGATTTTAGAAACAACAGAAGAATTAGCAGTAAATTCAATTTATTGTTACCCTTTTAATGGTGATAAGTAATAAATTATATGGAACGCAAAAACAGAAGAAAGGTAAGATTAGGACTTAGGCTAAAGGTCATCAAAAAGGATGGAGAGGTACTTACATACCGAAGAAGGGTGTTAAAGAGCTTTTTAACTTTATGTCGAGGCTGTCCTACAGGAGAACGCTATGAATTAAGGGTTACCTACTACCCTAAAATAACAAACGAAGGAGAATATGAAACTAAAGAGGAAATGTTATATGCTCTACAATGTTTCACAAGTGCTAAAGAGTTAGATTTTGTGGAGGAGTATTGGGAGAAAGATTTAAAAACAAAATGAAAGACAAAATCTTAGCTGTTATACTATTTTTAATACTAGCCACCATTTGGTTAGGCTCTATTGCGTACATAGTAGAAGCTGGTAACTGTCAACAGAAAGCCAAGTATTATCATACTTTTGATGATGATACTCCTGCTAAATGTATGAATTGGAGGAACTGGAAATGAAATATAAAGAAGACATAGAGATAACAATTGTTGCCTGCAACTTAACTAATTCAGTTGAACCGATGGTAAAGTTTATAGAGGAAGAGAAGAAGAAGTATCTAAAAGGCTTTATCATTAAAATGTTTGGCAAGAGGTGTAAGGAATATGAAGCCTTTTGTCCTGTATGTGAGATGTGGGAATTATGTGATGAGTATATTAACAAACTAAAGAAGGTGAAGGCGGAGATTTACTTCATGCCGACCCACAAACCAAAGAAAAAATGAAAGAAAAAGAACCAAAATATGCTGATGAAATTTATACTGATGACGGCAGGAGAGATGATGGGAAAGACCATAAAGGGGATTGGGGAAGCCACTCAAAGGCAGATAGAATAGTTAAGGTAAAGGTTGTAAAATCAAGGAAAGATGCTAAATAAACACATTAAACAAACTAGAGAAGAGTTGAAGGATATGATTAAAAGACAAAAAAATAAGAACCTATGAGCGCATTTCACATCCCAGAACATGTTTGTCATTGTGATATATGTGGGGAATACTTTGATAAGAAGGAATTAAAGAAGGACATGAAAAGATTGTTGGGGGAAACTATATTAGCTGAAGAAACAGAACTTAATTTATTATTTGGTGATGGAAGTGGTAGAGATTTCATTGAACTTTCTGCCAAGGATTATGTGAAGATACTAGAAGCATTTATCAAAAAAGTTAACAAGTTATGAAAAAGAAAAAAAGAAGTACAAGATTGGTTGGTAATTATCTTATCGGGTTTAGATGGTATTTATACCATCCGTTAAGTCTTATAATGGATTTGTTTAGAGAGGTAAAAGCATTTTTCCAAAGAGGGTATAGAGGATATGCTGACTGTGATATTTGGAACTTAAATGATTACCTTGATATTGTGTTGGGAAATGCAATAAGAGAATTTTCTGAGTTAAATAATTCTTATCCAGGAATTAAGGGTGCTAACACCCCCAAAGAAT
>CAZWIR010000150.1:0-2506 GCA_964634315.1 uncultured Planctomycetia bacterium
TTAGTTAAATCCTTCTCCTTTGCCTCCTCAATAGTAATGCCTCCAGCCGGAGAAGCGTCGACGGCTATCCGAAAACCATTTTTATCTACGTAGTAACCGTAGATATCTTCATCTTTTAACTCATCAGGATTCTTAACTAAATCAGCATACTCGATAATCCCCGGAATAGGCATTGGCTTTCCTTCTGAATTTACGCCTCTCTTGAGGTAATCAGAATGCCAAACTTTATTTACTTCCGGGCCTAAGACTACTGGATTCTTGTAACCGTTAAATGTAATAATTATCTCTTCACCGGAAGTTATATGCCTAGCATCATATAATTGCTTAAATTCTTCATAGCTTAAGAATTTGCAGGAAGATGCGCTGTCTTTAAATGTCCAAGCAATAGCATAGGGAATCTCAGGATTTTCTTCCCCGTCAAATCTATAGACCTGGATAAAAGCAAAAGGCTTACCTTTATACTTATAAACGCTATTTTCAACATTATCATAGGTAATCTGAGCATCCTCAGGTAAAGTAAGCTCTATTTTCATTTCATTCTCTTTCCCATCTAAACTTACATATTTAAAGCTATGCTCATATTTGCTACCCTTGATAAGAGTCTCCGCAATAACTGACTTTTCCAGTTCAAGAAGGAATCTCTTGCCGTCATTTATAGAATAAGCAACTCTCGGTCCGGTTTTGCCTTGCTGCATAAAATAACGGATAATAGACATTTTCAAAGAAGGGCTCATAATCTTACCGGTATAAGGGTTAACTCCTACGGACTTAGTTTTAAATTTCATATCCTGATCAAAAGTAAAGGTTCCATCTGTTAAAATAGGAACATCAACAAGCAAAGAAGGTGGGATATTCTCAGGATTATCTATAGAAACAGCATCTCTTCCTAAAGGATCTACCATAGAACCAAACTCAAACAAAACACCTTTGAACATCTCGTCCAAATTATCGAAATCTCTTTTTCCGGAAATTCTTAAGAGTTTACGAGGATGGTTTTCTTCATCTTGGTTGGTCTTCCATGGCCATTGACCGGTGTATCTTCTAATATCCTCAGTATTGTATTCAACTATTTTTCCATCTATCTCTGTTTTTCCTGGTTCTTCAGCTCTATAATATACCGGAGTTTGAGAGACAATTTCTTCAATGCCATTGTCTAAATTCTTTCTGTAAATAGTCTCAAGATGTGTATTTAAATCTGCTTCAATCCAATACTCTACCATTTTTCCGTCTGGTTCTTCACTTAAAACAGCTCTTTTATATGCTTCCATTTGAACTAAAGAAGGAACATGAATTGCAGAAAACTCTCCGTACTGAGGTTCACCCTTAAGAATAGCTCCGATTAACTTATTAAGGGCTTCACCAAAATTATCCATGTTGTAGAACTTAGCCTCACTCTGATCTTTAGGCTGATTCCTCCCATACTTAGGAGCAATTGTCGGAAAGTAAAGGTACTTCCCATGATCGGTTTTAATAAGATAAACGCTATCGCCAAATAAAGAAAGGTTTAAATCTAGGATTCCTCCGTTTTTAAATAAACTGGCATCTAACTTGATTAACTCAATATCTGAACCAAGACTAATAACGCCAACTTCGTCGCCAAACAATCCGCCTTTTAAAATTCCGAAAATATTAAAGCTAATCAGATTCCAACCCTTTTCATTCCCAAGGCCAAGCACTTCAACAGCCAACTTACGCTCATCATCTTTAGAGAAAGGGACTATTAATCCTCCAACATTCTTTAATTTCCTATACTTAGGAAGCTGCATAATGGACATCATGTCATCATATAAGGCTATACTGGCTAAGGCATAATTAGTGGCACTATCAATATTTCCTTTAACACCCCCATAGATAATCTGGATAGCATCAACTAAAGGACCTAATTCTCCTCCAACCTGAATTCCGACATTTACATTGCTAACAGTACCTAAATTTAATAAGGTATTAGCAAAATTCTGCTCAAAAGCAAGATAAAGGGATGCTAATTCTTGTTTATTCTTATACTTACCTTCTCTTAAAACCTCATAATAAGTCTGGCGTAATTGCAGATAATTAAAGTATATGTCGCTAATTGCAGCCTGAGAGTATATTAAATCTAGGTAAGTTTGAGCTTTCATGTTAAGAAGGTTATTCCCAAGGTAATCTTTAATTCCTTGCGCTGATTTCGTAAGATCAACAACCTTCATCACCTGCTCGTTGTCAAAATAACTCTTTAAAAATGAATTATCTATTTCCCCTAAAGTAGCTTGAGCTTCCTTAGCTTTTTGAGTCTGCTCTCTTAAATACTTATTAAATTCAGCAACTTTTTCTTTTGGATCTGCTCTCTTTACATTTTCAAGCCTTGTATTCTTATCTTTCAAGTATGAAACAACCTGTAAAATTAAATCATGATTTCCTTGGGAAATAGCGCTATCTAAAACACTCTCTATTTCTTTTGGCAAATCAATGCCTTTTATGGCAACATGTTTAGCAGATTTAAGGTCTTTCTCCAGCTTTCTTCTCTCAA